>JAXJYD010000014.1:0-26802 GCA_036307105.1 Clostridia bacterium
ATTTTTTAATTTTCTACAAATTATACTATGTAATGCGTTCCGTAAATTTGTTCTTGTGCGAAATTTTCGCCAAGAAAATTTCTGTGCAACGTTAGGCGCGAAGCGCTTTTATATAATAGGAAAGGATGACTTTCCTATTATGGAACAAGAGGGACAGGCTCCTTTTGTTTCATTTTTGTCGATTTTTGTCATATTTTTGAAACAAAAGGAGCCTGTCCCTCTTGTTCCAAATCTTCAATAATATTTTTAAAATATTCTGGTATTTTTGCTTCTAAAAACATCTCTTTATTTGTAATTGGATGCTTAAATTTAAGACTTTTTGCATGTAAACATTGTCCTTTTACATTCCATTCGTTTTTTCCACTAGAATATACTTCATCACCAATTACAGGATATCCAATATGTGATAGATGAACTCTTATTTGATGAGTTCTTCCTGTTTCTATTTTTATTTCTAATAATGTACAATTATGTTGTGGAAATCGTTCTAAAACCTTAAAATGTGTAATTGCACTTTTTCCATTCTTTTTTACTGCCATTTTCTTTCTATCTTTGTCACTTCTTCCAATTGGCATATTAATACTTGCTTCATTTTCTTTTACTATTCCTCTAACTAATGCTATATATGTTTTTTCAACTTCATGTTCTTTTATTTGTTCGCTCATATTAATATGTGCTTTATCATTTTTAGCCACAATTAAAACTCCTGATGTATCTTTATCTAATCTATGAACTATTCCTGGTCTTAATTCTCCACCAATTCCAGATAACGAATGTTTACAAATAGCCATAATAGCATTTACAAGTGTTCCATCTGAATTACCATTAGCAGGATGAACTACCATTCCTTTTGGCTTGTTTACAACTATAATATCTTTATCCTCATAAATAATTTCAATTGGTATTTCTTGTGCTTTTAAAGATACTTCTTTAGGTTGTTCTTCTTCTAATGTTATTAAATCTTCATCTTGTACTTTGTAAGAAGCTTTAGTTTTCTTTTTATTAACAAGTATTTTTTCTTCATCTATTAATCTTTGAATTGCTACTCTAGATAATTCCTCATTTCTGCTTGCTAAATATGCGTCTATTCTTTTACCTTCATCTTCTACACTTACAATAAAATTTTTCATTATCTCATCCCTTATATTAAATTATTGATATTCAGACTATGCTAATTTCAAGTCCGCGCGAGTGGTAGTTTATAAAAATTTTGCAATGATCCGTGGGTGACCATTCAATTATTTCCAAAAGTTTGAAAAACTTTTGATGAAATAATTAGAATGGGGCGAATGAAAAAATTTTTAGAAACTATCACGGTTAAGCAGGACAATTTAATTTATTTGTCTGAATATTAACAGTTTATTTTATAACTTTATATACAACAAAATATTTATCACTATACAATTCTTCATATTTTGATTGCTCCGTTTTAGTAATAATCATATTCATTTTTGAATTCTTATAAGTAATTACATGTGTTATTCCATACTTTTCAAATATATCACCATAAAATTTAGCAATACTTGATGTCTCTATAAAGTCCATAAAAATATCTTCATCTTTTCCACTGAATTCAGGTGCATATAAATCTGCTCTTGAATCTATAAATACTGGTATTCCCCTGAATAACATATAACTACCATAATTATATTCATTATAAAATTTTGCTTGTCCTAAATCAACATTTTGAATTATATAATCACATGCTTGTACTGGATATGTTGATTCATCTATATATTTATCATCTTTTTTATTTTTTACTAAGTAATAGCACCAAACTAATATCAATATTGTTACTACTAAAATTCCTATGATACTAGTTACCTTTTTTTCAACATTTTCTAATTTTATTTTTGTATAAGTTTGAATAAGCTCTACAATAAATTTATTAAATATTACCGAACAAATTAGCATAAACATTGTTACTTGTCTTCTAGATGATATCATAAGATAAAATAAGCCACCTAACATAAACAAATCACATAGTCTAATTTTTACTTTTGTAAATATCATTATTGATAAAAATCCTATTAATACACACATTACCTCTGTTTCATTTGATATAGTCATTGGTAAATGCTCATTTATATTTTGAGTTGTATTTCCTTGCATAGTTTTTAATAAATATGTGTATGGTGTATCTCCTAAAGGCGTTAATAATCCAGTAAAAATACAAATTATCATTATTAAGATTAACCATTTTACATTTTTATTTTTATTTAATCTTATTTTGTATGGATTTTGTAATTCTTTACTTCTTTTAATTTTTATCTTATCTGCTTTTTCATCTAAAATTAATAATTCATTTTTTAGCTTTTTAATTTTTTCCTTATTTTTTTCTTCTTTTGATAATAATCTCATTTTTGTTTTAATACTGATTTTTTTTATTTTTTGATATATTATCATCTCTGCTATATTTGCTAAAATATATTCACCAATATATGGTAAATAAAGTATAAAATAGAACGGAAATACTGCTACGTGGAAGTTAGCAATTATAATTGGTATAATTATTAATCCAGTAACATATCTTTTTTTCTTTGTTTCTAGAAATTTCTCTATAAAGAAAATTGTTAAAACGAAGAATATGAATGTTAATAACTGAGCTCTTGCTGCTATATATCCTCTTATAAAGTACATAGCTCCTATAGTTACAATAAATGATATTATTTTATTTTTAGCTAATTTAGTATTTACAAAATACAAACTAATTCCAAGTATTACTGTTAAAATACAAGTTGTTATATAAATTCCTGTCATTCCAAATGTATTGTATATAAAATAAGTACATACATCATAAGCCCAGTGTGGATACGTATATGCTAAATCTTGATGCCATGAATATGGGTCTTTCATATCTATTCCATTGTTTACTATATGTTCTCCAATTTTTATTGTATAATAAGTGTCATTTTGAAGTGTTATTGGAGTAAGTACAACACAAAAAACAGCAATTAACACAATTGCTATTATTGTAAATATAATTCCTGTACTTATTCTGCTTTTTTCTTTGTTTTGTTGTTTCTCATTTTTCATTAAAATTCTCCTATGAAATGATTTTATTATTATTATAAATTATATCAAAAAAAATTCCAAAAGACTATACTTTTGAAACTTTTTATATATTTTATTAATATTAAACAGCCTCTTGATTTTCTGTTTCATTTTCGTTTTCATCAGTTTTTTCTTCAATAACTTCTAAACTTCCTACTGAAACTTCATAAGCAACTCTGTTTTCAACTGTTCCGTCTTCATGTTTTTTCTCATACATTCTTGATTGAACTCTACCAACTATTTTTACTTGGCTTCCCACTTCTAGGTTTTGACAGAATCTTGCATTTCTTCCCCATGCTATACATGGAATATAGTCTGATTTATTATAAGCTCTGTTTACAGCTAATAAAATGTCTGATATTTCTCTTCCAAATGGTGTTTGTCTATAAATAGGTTTTTTACAGATATATCCAATTAAAACTACTTCGTTTGTTATTATATCCTTTTTTACTATTTCGTTTTCTTCATCTTCTTCTACATCTTCTACTTCCATTATGTCTTTAGCGAACACCGTTAAAATTAATCTGTTTTTCTCATTTTCATAACTATTGTATGATCTAAATTGACCTTTTACTAATAATTTTTTACCTTCCTGTAATGTATCTTCTTTGATTAATCTTTCTGATACTGTGATTGGTATAATATCACTATTTCCGCTTAAACGTGGTATTTCCAAGTTAAACACGTAAAAGCTTTCTCCATAGATTTCATGACTAAAATTTTTTTCTCCTGTAACTTTACCAACTAATGTTAAATAGTTGTTTTCTAGATAATTTGTATCCAATTTAATTCCTCCCTATTTTTAATCTAATGTATATTTTTCTTTATGAACGATTAATTACATCTCTTATTATACAACATTTTTCTGGTTTTGTCTACATAAAGAGTTAATTTTACTCAAAAAAGTTTGATTTTTCCTATATTTTTAGAATTATGGGTTCATTATTTATCATTGATATTATATATATTATTAAAATTTCATATACTTTTATTTTATTGTCTATATTTATTTTTACTCGATTTTCTCCTACTTCTATCAATTTATCATTTTTATTCTTTATATTTCTTTGAAGGTACACTAATATACTACCTTCTTTCATACTAGATATCGTTACAGTTGCTTTATGATTTAACCCAAATGATATTATCTTCTCATTACACTTTTGTCCAAAATTAAAATCCTTATTTAAATCTGTATTTATTACAATATATTTTGAGTTCATACATAAAGTATCTATTATTAATTTTTTTTCTTCAAAACTTTTTAATTCTTTATTGATTATTATTATTTCAAATTTTATATTTTTTATATTATCTATACTTTTATTATTTATTTGAATTAAACTTAAATCTTGTACATTTACATTCTCTTTTATTACTTGAAAACCTTTATTATCAGAAAGAATACCAACAAAAACCATTTTACCTCTTTCTTTTCTAAAAAATATAATAATTATTTTTATTATCACATTACGTTTTTAATATTATTTCCTTAATTTACTAATTTATACATTATTGATTTCTAATTTGTGTTCCTTTAGTATTTATTTTGTAATTATCTTTATATATTAAATCTGATATCGGTACTATTTCTAGTCCTTTATTTTTAATATTTTTAATTAACATATCTAAACTATCAGCAGTATGTTTAGTTCCATTATGGCTTAATATTATATCTCCAGCTTTTATTTTTCCATCTAATCTTTTCCACATTTCCTTACCTGTTATTCCTGTATAATCTAATGTATCTAAACTCCATTGTATGCAATAATATCCTTTATCTTGTGCTGATTTTATAACAGTATCATTATATTCTCCATATGGTGGTCTATATATTTTAGTTCTTTTCCCTGTAATACTTTCTATTTTTTTATTACTATCTTCTATCTCTTTTATATTTTCTTCATAAGAAAGATTATTTACATGTGGATGTGTATTACTGTGTGATGCTATTTCATGACCTGCACTATTTATTTTCTTTACCTTTTCTGGGAATTTATCTATCCAATCTCCTACCATAAAAAATGTTATTTTAACATTATTATTTTTTAATGTTTCCAATATACTATCTATATCATCTGCATTCCAGGCGCAATTCATTGTAAAAGCTACTTTATTATCATCTGTTTGTACATTATAAATTGGTAATAATTTCGAATTAGAAGCTGATGTTTGAATTGTGTTATTATCATTATTTACATTTAATGTACTTGCTGCACAAAATAAAAATAATACCATTACTGCTGATAATAGATATGTATATATTTTTTGTTTATTTAATACGAAGAACATAAAAACCTCCAAACTAAAGCTACTTTAATTCTATGCTTTAATTTGTAGAAAAATTCAACATTTTTCATATTTTTCATATAATATATAAACAGTAATTTTGCTGTTTTAGGAAAGGAAGGAATATTAAATGGAAATGGATAAAAAACCTCATTGTCCTGTTTTAGATGTAGATGGTGTTATTTCAGGAGGAAAACAATTTGATTTAGATATAACTTTACCAGAAGATAATCGTGATGTTATATATGGTGTTGTTAAAAACTGTTTCAAAGAACCAGTTGAAAATGCTGTTGTAAAATTAGTGGAAGTTGTTTGTGAACATGGAAAAGAAGAAAGAAGACCAATACGGACATACGTTTACAGACAAAGAAGGAGAATTCGTATTTGGTCCACTATGCCCTGGAAAAGAATATGCCTTACAAATATGGGTAAATGATACTAAAAAAATTAAGATATGTGCTAAATGTCATCATGAAGGTAAATGCTTAAAAGGTGATAAATGTGACAAATGTGATTGTTATATAGACGATAGAAAAGAATGTCTTAAAAGATCTGAAGAAAAAATTTTATTAAAGGAAGAAGATTTTAAAGAATTAAACTTTTAAAAGGTCAAACGGGGACTGTCCCCATTTGCCCTTTTCTACATAATTCCCATTTTTTTTGCTATTTTTCTTCCTTTTTTCATCATCATTTTTTTATCTAACATTCCTGTTTCGGAATACATCATAACTAACCCTGTTGTTAATAATCCACCTATCATAACACCTTTTATAAATTTCATAAATTAACTCACCTCTTTATATTTCTTTTTTATTTATTATTATGTTTTTCTATCCTTTTTATACAATTTTATAATGGAATAAATTTCATTTATTGTAACAAATATTAAAAAAATCCCAAATCCTTTTTTTAATATTTTAACATCCATATAGATGGCAATATTTGCTCCAATAATGGCTCCTAATACACCAAATACAGAAATAATAATTGCTTGTTTTGTATCAATATTTTTATTTTTAAAATTTACTATAATTGCAATTATTGAAGTTGGAATAAAGAAAATTAAATTTGTAGCTTGAGCTGTATGTTGTTCTATTCCTAACATAAAACTTAAAAGAAAAATAAGAATAGTTCCTCCTCCCATTCCTGTTCCACTTACTATTCCTGAAATAATTCCAATTAAAACTTCTGTCATTTTATAATTTCCTCTCAATTAGATATATATATTTATCTATTTAGAAAATAATTGTGTTAAATTATTTTTTAAATAAGTTAGCTTGTTATCATCCTAAAAGACACATAAATTAAAAATCCTGTAAATGCAATTTTTAATATCTTCTCTGGTAATTTTTTCAACAATTTTGCACCTATATATCCACCAATTGCTCCGCCAATTGCACATAATACAGCAATTTTCCAATCAATATAATTTCCTTTATAATAAAATATACTACTTGCTAATACCATTGGTAAAATACAAAACACAGATGTTCCTCTTGCTTTTGTAGCATCTATTTTTAATAAGTAGATAAACGCAGGAACTAATATCATCCCTCCACCTGTAGAAAATAATCCACTTACTATTCCAGCTATAACTCCTATAATTACATTTTTAAATTTAAAATTTCCTAAACTTTTCATAAAAATAAACCTACTTCATTTAGTAGGTTTTCCATTTTTTATTATTTTATTATTTTTATTAATATATGTAAAAATTTAATTTAGAAAAGAATTGAACTTTTGGCTAGGCAAACGAGATTTTAATTTATGAGGCGTACGTGGTGTACGTTGATTAAATTAAAATCGAAGTTTAGCAACGCAAAAAGTCAATTATTTTTCAAATTCTTACTTAGGTGGTTCATAATACACAGTCCCCACCATCTTATCTGGTAAATATTGTTGTTCAACATAGTTACCAGGAAAATCATGTGGATATAAATATCCTTTTCCATATCCTAGTTTTTCCATTCCACTTACTGGAGCATTTCTAATGTGCATTGGGACTTCTCCTGTTTCCTTGTTTTTTACATCATCTAAAGCTTTGTTTATTGCCATATATGAAGCATTTGATTTTTTAGAAGTTGCTACATAAATAGCTGCTTCCGAAAGCAAAATTCTTGCCTCTGGCATACCAATCATATGAACTGCTTGCATAGCACTATTTGCAACAACTAATGCATTTGGATTAGCCATTCCAACATCTTCTGAGGCACAAATTACAATTCTTCTTGCTAAAAACATTGGGTCTTCACCACCATTTAATGCTCTTGCTAAATAAAACACAGCTGCATCTGGGTCTGACCCTCTCATAGATTTTATAAAAGCACTAATATTATCATAATGGCTTTCACCATTTTTATCAAAAATAGCTTTTCTGTTTTGAACACTGTTTTTTATTACTGCATCTGTTAAATGAATAAATCCATCTTCACTCATTGATGTTGTTAAAGTAGCTACTTCTAATCCATTTAAAGCGGTTCTTACATCTCCATTTGAAATATTTGCAAGTTTTCTTAAAGTTTTTTCTTCTATTTTTATGTTATATTCTCCTAATCCATCTTTTCTTTCTATTGCATTTTTAAGTATTTGGTAAATATTTTTTTCAGTTAATGGTTCTAATTTTATTACCATTGACCTAGAAATCAACGCTTTATTTACTTCAAAATATGGATTTTCAGTTGTAGCTCCAATTAAAATTACTGTTCCATTTTCTACATATGGTAACAATGCATCTTGTTGTAATTTATTAAATCTATGTATCTCATCTATAAATAATATACTTTTTCCAATTGGGTTTAACATGAAATTTTTTGTTTCTTCGATAACCTTTTTTATATCAGCTACTCCTGCTGTTACAGCATTGATCTTATAAAATTTATATTTTGTTGTTTCACTTATAACTCTAGCAAGTGAAGTCTTTCCACATCCTGGAGGTCCAAATAATATTATACTAGATAATCTATCTGCTTTTATTGTTCTATATAATATTTTATCTTTTCCGTAAAACATGTTCTTGACCAACATATTCATCTAATGTTTTTGGTCTTACACGAAAAGCTAGTGGTTCATTTGAATCCAATTTTATCTCAATCCTCCCTAGATATTCTTAAATATTTTTTCAAAACACTAATTACATACTTAATAAACTTAACCCTTTTTTAATTATATCTTCTGTTGACATTTCTTTAGTATCTAATTTTTCAAGTGCTTTTTCTATTTCTTTCTTATTATATCCTAATACTTGAAGTGCAGAAATAGCTTCTTGTAATTTATCATCATTTTCTATTGCAAGTTTAATTTTTGTATTAGACTTTTTGTTTTCAATTTGATTTTTAATATTTTCAATTTCTTGTTCTTTCTTTATTTTGTCTTTTAACTCTAATATTATTCTTTTTGCTGATTTTGGGCCAATTCCAGGAATTCCTGTCAATGCCTTTACGTCTTCAGAAATTACTGCTAATGCAAAATCAGATGGTTCACATACAGCTAACATCGTTAGTGCTGTTTTTGCTCCAACTCCACTTACTCCTAATAATAATTCAAACATCTTTAATTCTTCTAAAGTATTAAATCCAAATATACTAATATCATCTTCTCTAACTCTATAAAATGTATGTACTTTTACTGTATCACCTATATTTCCTATATTTTCTATTCCTACTTCTGACATAAATACTTTGTAACCTAGTCCTCCAACATCAATTACTACATATCCTGTCATCTTCATTTCCAATTTTCCTTTTATATATGCAAGCATTTCTATTTCCTTCCAAATTTATATTTTATGTATCATAAAAATATGTTGCTTCTAAATCAGCTTCATGAGTTAATAATGCTATTGGATATTTTGTATATGTTGCACCAATTGCATTATAATTTTCTTTAGGCTCAGTATACCCCATATGCCAACGAATTGAATATTTTTCTTCTGGTGTTAATTTCATATATTCTGTAATCATCATAACTGATTTTTCTCCATGTCCATAAGGTATAGTATCCTCTATAGTATAATAAGGTACTTTTTCCCATACTCCCAATGCATTTTTTGCATTTCTATAGTCAACCTTATAAAAATTTGTTTTACAGATGTCATGTAGTAAACCTATTATAATTATTGATTCTTCTGTAATGTTTATATCTAATACACAATGTTCAACTTTATGCTTTAAAATTTCGTAAACTTTCATACTATGTTCAACAAGTCCTCCTTCATGATTCCCATGAAATCTTGTACTTGCAGGTGCTATAAAAAAATCTGATTTCTCTAAAAATTTTATTAATTCTTCTATTCCATCTCTTTTTACTTTTCTTATTAATTCTAAAAATTGTTCTTTCATCCCTATATATCCCTTCTTCTGATTCTACCTCAAATGCAATTATTTTTCAAACCCATATATTTTATGTACTTATTATATATATATTAATTTTAAAAGTCAATACTTTTGCAAATTTTTGTTTGTTTGATATTTCATAAGTGTTACTACTATTAAAACTAAAAACTATACTATTAATTGTAATAGTATAGTTTGCTAAATTTATTTATTCATATTTTTTATTCTTTCTATAGCTTCAATATTATTTTCTTTTGTATTAAATGCTGTTAATCTAAAATATCCTTCTCCCGATTTGCCAAATCCGCTACCTGGAGTACCTACGACGTTTGCTTTTTCTAATAGTTCATCAAAAAATTCCCAAGAATTTAATCCTTTTGGAACTTTTAACCAAACATATGGAGAATTTACACCTCCATAACAAGTGAAGCCAGCATCTTCTAATCCCTGTTTTATTATTCTTGCATTTTCTATATAATATTTAATATTTTCTTTAATTTGCTCTTTTCCTTCCTTAGTATATGTAGCTTCTGCAGCTCTTTGTACAACATATGATACACCATTAAATTTTGTACATGCTCTTCTATTCCATAATTTATTTATACTTACTTTTTCATTATTTTTTGTATATCCATTTAATTGTTTTGGAATTACAACATATGAACATCTTACTCCTGTAAATCCTGCAACTTTTGAAAAACTTCTAAATTCTATTGCCACATCTTTTGCACCCTCTATTTCATAAATACTATGTGGTATTTTTTCATCTGTTATAAATGCTTCATATGCACCATCATACAATATAATGGAATTATTTTCTTTTGCGTAATCAACCCACTTTTTTAATTGTTCTTTAGTTAATACTGTTCCTGTAGGATTATTAGGAAAGCATAAATAAATCATATCTACTTTTTCATTTGGTAATTCTGGAATAAAATTATTTTCTTCAGTTACAGGTAAATATATTATTTTCCTACCTGACATTATATTTGTATCTAGGTACACAGGATATACTGGATCTGTAATTGCAACAATATTATCTAAACCAAATATGTCTACTATATTACCACAATCACATTTTGCACCATCTGATACGAATACTTCATCTATTTCCATATTTATTCCTCTTGATTTATAATCATTTTCAACAATTGCCTTTCTTAAAAATTCATATCCTTGTTCTGGTCCATATCCTCTAAATCCTTCTTTTGTTCCTAATTCATCAACTGCTTTATGCATTGCTTTTATACATGCTGGTACTATTGGCATTGTTACATCACCAATTCCCAATTTTATAATATTCTTATTTAAGTTTTCTTTTGAATACTTTGAAACCTTTTTAGCTATTGTTGAAAACAAATAGCTATCTTGTAATTCTAAAAAATTTTCATTTATTAAACTCATATTATCTTACCACCTTTTTCTAAATTTCTCCTTCAAATACTGTAACTGCTGGTCCTGTCATATAGACATGATTATCTTGTTTATTCCATTCAATTTCTAGTGTACCTCCGAAGTAATTCTATAAACACATGATTGTTTGTTAATTTATTTAAGTTACAAGCCACTGCTGTTGCACAAGCTCCTGTTCCACACGCTAATGTTTCTCCTGTTCCTCTTTCCCAAACTCTCATTTTTAAATGTTTTTTATCAATAATTTCTACAAATTCTACATTTGTTTTATTTGGAAATACTTTATCTACTTCTATAACTTTCCCATATTTTTCAACATCGAAATCCTTTGTGTTTTTAACAACTGTTATAGCATGTGGATTTCCCATTGATATACACGTAAATATAAATTCTTTGTCATGTGCATTAAGTTCTAAGTTCTTTACTGGATTTTCTTTTGAAATAACTGGAATTTTTTCCGGCTCTAATATAGGTTCTCCCATATCTACTTTTACAGTATTAACCTTCCCTTTATCAACATTTAGCTTTAGAATCTTTATTCCAGCTAAAGTTTCAATTTTTAATGTTGTTTTATTTGTTAATCCTTTATCATAGACAAACTTTCCAACACATCTAATTCCATTGCCACACATTTCTGCTTCACTACCATCTTGATTAAACATTTTCATTTTGAAGTCAGCAATATCACTTTTACAAATTAATATCAATCCATCTGACCCAATTCCAAAGTGCCTATCACTAACAAAACGAGCTAGTTCAAATTCATTGTCTATTTTTTGGTGTATGGCATCCATATAGACATAATCATTCCCTAACCCGTGCATTTTTGTAAATTTTATCATATAACTCACCCTCTTTAAGGTATTAATAACAAATAAAATATAATTATATTTTATTAACTCAAATTCTATCATATGTATACTTTTTTGTAAATATCTTTATTTTACTTTTCATATTAATTACTTTATTATATAATGTAATTAAAGATTAGAGATACATTTGATAACTAATTACAAAACAATTCTATTCAAACAATTTATGCTTTGTGAAAGGAATTAAATAAATATGAAAAAATTTTTATTTAAATTATTTATAATTTTACTAATTCTGCTAATACTTGCGGCTGCATTTGTATTTTTAATTGGTTATGGTTATTATTCTAATACGTTACACAAAAAATCATTAACACAATGTGTAGAAGCCATAACTAGTAAAGAACATTTTATAAAATATGATATTCTTTCAAAAGAGTATGTAAATGCTGTCATTGCAGTAGAAGATCATCGTTTTTATGATCATGGTCCTGTTGATTTTATTGGAATTATAAGAGCTCTATATACCAATATTAGAGATAAAGAATTTGATGAAGGTGGAAGCACTATTACCCAACAAGTTGCAAAAAATATTATTTTTAACCAAGATAAAACTTTAATTAGAAAAATAGGGGAAATATTTGGTTCTTATGATTTAGAAGAGAATTATACCAAAAATGAGATTCTTGCTTTATATGTTAATTCAAATTATTTTGGTAATGGCTATTATGGGATTTATGAAGCAAGTAAAGGATACTATAATAAAGAACCTAAAGATTTAAATTTAGATGAAGCTTCAATGCTTGCAGGTATTCCTAATGCTCCATCTGTTTACGCACCTAATGTTAATCCTGATTTAGCTAAAAAAAGACAAAAACATGTATTAAATAAAATGGTTGAGTACGGATATATTACCCAAGAAGAAGCTAATAGTATTAAGTAATAAAAAATAAAAATTGATATTTTCCATATCAATTTTTATTTTTTAAATGTCTGTATTTCATTTTAGTTGCCATTCCTCCTCTTATATGTCTTTCAGCCTTATTTTCATCTAATATTATTCTAACTTTTTTTGCTAAATTAGGATTTATTTTTTTCAGTCTTTCAGAAACATCCTTGTGTACTGATGTTACTTTCCGTAACGGTATCTTTGATGTCATTAAAGTTAGTTATAACTGCAGGTGTAGAGCCTATTTCGTTTAATAATTTAAGTCTTACTTCTACATTTGAGTCGCTATCAACTTCAATTACATCTATTATTGTTTTTAACATTGCATTTGTAATTGTTTGATTATTTAGTATGTCATCTACTGTCTTTATTGTTTTAGTTATCTCTTTTTCAAGTACATCTTTTTCTTTTATTTCAGATGTAATTAGTCTTAATTCTCTTTCTAACCTTGTAATATCTTCATTTAATGGATTTGTATATTCCTTTAATTCCTTGATATTGATAACTTCATTTTGGAACATCTCCATATATTTTTGTTTTTTATTGGTTACTTTTTCTATTTCTTTTAATAAACTTTCTTCAGTTCTTTCGTTATTTTCTCTTAATTTAGTTATCTTTTCAAATTCTTTTTCAACTGCTTTCATGAAATTCTTTTTATTTTTTATAATACTTTTTAAATAAATTTTAATTGCATTTAAGAGTTCTTCTTCATCAATTACAGTAGTATTAGGGCAGTGATTTACACCCATTGAGTTTCTTCCACTACATACCCATCTTATATATTCTTTTCCAGTTTCTGAATATTTCCTTCTCATTCTTCTAAATGAATAGCCACAATGTTTACAGTATATTAGTGTGCTAAATACATATTCTGTTTTTTCTCTTTTATTGTTTAACTTAAATTCATTAGATCGCTGTAGCAATATTTCTTGTGCTTTATTAAATAATTCATCTGATATTATTCTCATTTCTGGTCTTTCTACAACTATCCATTCATCTTCTGGAATATCTTTTCTAGTACCAGTTATAAAGTCTGTAACTTCACTCTTTTTATTTGTAACTCTACCTGTATAAATAGGATTTTTAAGCATTCTTACAATTCCATTTTGTACCCATTTTGCTTTATCTCTTTTAGTTCTTATTCCTCTATCATTCAAATCCCATGCAATTTTTGTTGTTCCCCAACCTTTATATACATAGCTTTCAAATATCTCTTTTACAAGTTTTGCTTCTTCTTCATTTACTTTTAAAATATACTTTTCATCTGGCATTTTGTCATAGCCAAAAACAATGTTAGGAACTCTACCTTTTTGAGCAGTAATGTCTTTTCCGAACTTAACCCTTTTAGACATATTGGCACTTTCTTGCTGTGCCATTGCTCCTAAAATAGTAAGTATAAATTCAGAACCACCTTCCATTACTTCGCCATTGTTTAAGAAATCAACTTGAACATTATATGATTTTAATTCTCTAACACTTTGTAGTAAATCAACTGTATTTCTTGCAAAACGGCTTACATCTTTAACAACTACTTTATCAAATTTTTTTGCCTTAGCATCTAACATCATTTGCTGAAATTGTTTTCTGTGTTTTATTTGCTTTCCAGATATTCCTTCATCTGCATATAGCTTGTACAATTCATAGCCATTCTTTTTTGTAAATTCATTAAAGAACTCTATTTGTTTTTCTAATGAATCTATTTGTGCTTCTTTTTCAGTTGAAACTCTGCAATATGCTGCAATTTTCATAATAAATCTCAATCCTTTCTTTAGCCTTTCACTTATTTGGAAAAGAATTGTGCTTTTGGCTAGGCGAACGAACGAGAAAACAGCAGGTGTGCTTTTGCACATTGAGGATTTTCGATGTGATGTTCAACAACGCTAAAACGCAATTATTTTTCAAATCCTCTTTTTCTGTTTCATTTATTTCGTTCTGTTACATTTTAGCATATTGTTTTTATTTTTGCAATACAAAAGCATAAAAAACTATTCTCGTTTTGAGAATAGTTTTAATAATCTATCTTTTTCGGTTTTAACTCATATTCTAAAGAATACTCATCTAACTCCATTTGATATATTGGTATATTCAAGGTATATGCAATATCAAATAATTCCTTTTTGTGCATTTATTCACATTTTGCTCCAATATAAATTGCTGATGGAATAGCATCAGTAAAATCTCCTATTGTTGGTAAATTTATAACTAATCTTATTTCTTTTTCATACTCCCAGCTTTTATGTTTTAACAAACTATAATACATAGAAATCCATATAATTAAAAGATTATCAACTTTGATTTCCTTTATATTTTTCTTCTTGGCTTCTTCCTTTAATTGCAAAATTTCTTCTACTAGTTGTTCCATTATATTTGAAATATCTACCCTTTTATCTGTATATTGTACTGGAAAACAACATGACTTAATCAAATGATTTTTCGTATCATTTGTATCATATTCTACACAATATCCGCGATGATTATTTGAATAATGAGCCCACATAGGCATACTATTCACTCCATTTCTAGTAAAGCAAGCAATTCTCGATAATTTTGAAAAATCATCTATTAATTTTCCATCATATTTTTTTAAAATATCGAACTTCATTAAATTTTTAGGTCTATAAAAAAAGGCTTTAGTATCAAAGGGGTCGTTAAATGTGCTTGGTTTAGATAAATAAACTTTCTGTTGTAATAAAGTATTTAACTTAATTTTATTTAGTTTCTCATTTTCTGTTAAAGAGTAATATTTATATATTTTATTTGGTATATGTATTCTAGTAACTTTATATATTGCATCAGCTATAATTGGATTGCTTGGATCTTCTTTTATAAGCTCTATAGCCTTAAAATAATCCATTGGTATTTCTTCTCTATATTTTTCTATATCAAATTTTCCTGACATTAACACTCCTTATAATTTATATATTTATTTTCCAATACCCATTTTTCTTTGAACCTAATCGTTCTAATATTCCTATTTCTTTTAGTGATTTTATATTTCTATAAATTGAATTTCTAGTTTTATTTAGCTCACTTGCAATTTCCTCTTGAGTTATATAATTATCTTTAGAAATTACTTCAATTATATCAATATATACTTTTCTTAATTCTGGATATTTTTCTTTTACTTTTAATGCTACACTTTTTGCTGCATTTTTATCATTTAATGCTACGTTTTTTGCATCATTTTTTTCTTCACCTGTTAAATCAAGTAATTCTTTATCTGTTTTTCTATAAAAAATAACCATAAAGCCATTTTTTCTAATTTCAAATTTAACTTTTGTATTTGATTTTTGACAAGCTTCGGTAATTCTTCTAAATCCTGATCCCCATTTTTCTATGTCTTTAGATAAGTAAAGTGTATTTGCAATTAAAGGATTTCTTGGAATCGAACCTTGTCCTTCAATAAAATCTTCTGGTTTAAATCCTTCTGGAAATTCTCCAGGATTAAATATTTCTACTCTATCTTTATATATAGCAACTTCATTGCTTTTTGGATTTTTAAAATCTCTATGTATAAGAGAATTGATTATTGCTTCTCTTATGGCTTCTAAAGGTATTTCTGGGATTTCTACTCTTTCCATACTACCACTTTTAAAATTAACAGGCCATTTGATATTTTTTCTTATATAGCTTTCTCCGACCTCAATCAATTCAAAAACATTTCCAAAAACTTGATCTATATCTAAAAATGTTAGTTTTGTTTCTGTTGCAAAAATTGCCATTTGCAATTCAAGTTTTGCTTCTTTTGAAAATAAAATATAACCCGCATTTAATAATTCATTATTCTTGTTTACTAAAGATAACTTTTTTAATATTTCTTCTTTGGTTGTATATGGGAAATTGATTCTTTTAGCTTTTCTACCTTTTTCAATAAACTCTTTTAACAATTCTTCATCAATATCATCTATTGTGTAATCTGATACTTTGTTTTCCCATTTTCCAATATCATTTTCATCCTTTAAAATTAGCTTTCTAATTTCTTTCATTGAAAGCTGTCTATCCTCATCTCCGAACTCTCATATAAGCTCGTCCAAAAGCTAAATACGGAATATCTTCTCCTTCAAATTCAACTAATATACATTCTTTGTCCTCTAATTTAATTTTATTCACAGTAGGATATATTTTAGGTTCTATATTTTCAGATATTGTTTTTGAAACTTCTCTTATTGTCTTACTTGATACATCTTGTCCAACTATTTCTCCATTATCTTTTATTCCAAAATATAGCTTTCCACTTTGATGTTTATTTAATATAGAAACTATAGAAATTATACCTTCTTTTAATTCTCCTGTTGTTTTCTTAAATTCTATAACTTCATTTTCTAAAAAATTTATATTTGACATTAGCATTATCTCCTATAAAAAATAATTTGTTTGAATTATATCACAAAAATAGCAAAAATGGAAGATGCTTTCCAGTAAATTCCATTTTTTTACATTTCCAACTCATCTTCCCTATTATGAGAATCTTGAAAAGAATTTGAATTATTATAATCAAATTTTATCTTTTCATCATTCTCTGCCAAATTATAAGTTAATACTCCAGCCATAGCTTGTACAATTTGTTCTTCTGTATTAGGATTAATAAATGTAATATTCAAACTCTTTTTCAAAATTCTCACCTCTTTCTTTTTAATACTATTATTAAAAATATAAAAATATTACAGATAAAAAAATACACTTTGATTTTTTCAAAGCATACAAATTAAATATATATTCTTTTACTTTTTATACTATCTGGATTTACAATATTTCTAACTCTTTTAGCAAGATTATATCCAGCATTTACATTTGAATTTAATACTAAATCACTTGAATTTTCATCATATTCATAAACACTTCTATTCCATTTTGCATCTTGTAAATCGTTTTCTTTCTTTTTGGTAGACAAGATTACATTATCATTATTTATTAGTAACATTAATTTTTCGTATTCTTGTCTTTCTTGTTTTTCTTTTTCTCTTCTGTTCCTCGCACATACTCTTTTTTGAATTTTATTCTTTTCCTTATTTTTAGCTTTTCTTGATTCCTTTTCTTCAATATATCTGGAATCTTTTTGAATGACCTTTGTAATATAGGATTTTGCAACTTTTAATTGTTTTGCTATATCTGATGGTATTAAATGCTTTTTATAGAATAAATCAATTATTTTGTCTTTTGTTTCCTTGCTGTCAGTTTTAGTTTTTATTTTCCACACCTCCATTCTTTTAAAATTTTATATTTCTCTCAAACTATACTTTTAGCACCTAACAATACAAATTTAATTACTTTATTGTGCTTTTATAGTCTGTTTAAAACCCTGAATATTAAGTTTTACAATACTTTTAAGATAATTAGTGAATTTTTTATCTACAACTTTTAGCAATAAGTTTTGCAAAAAGTATTGTATTTATATTAGTATTATAGTATAATAATTATAGAATATCAATAACAATTTATTATTTTTTTAAGATTGTTTGTGTTTTTTTATTAATAGAAAGGAGAGAAAGCCTATGGAACTGCCAGAAGTAACCTTTGTTGATGATTTCTACTTTTGGTTTAATACAGAAACAAAAAAAGAATATTATGCTACACCTTTATACTTTTATAAAGCTAGTTTCGATTTAGATTATGATAATAAGTTAAGAGAAGTATATTATAAAGAAACAGAATTAACTGACAGTGGTCTTAAACACCCTGCTAGTTTATACTTTCCTTTTCACGAAAAGTTGGGACTATTATTATTAAGATTTATAAATGCAGATTTATCTAATTTTGAAACTGCAAATAAAACTTTCTTTTACGCTTATGGTTTTGAAATATTAAGAGATTTAGATATAAACTATAAATTTGAATTAAAACAAAATTATGGTAGCAATGAAGAATATTTAAAAGCAACAATTAAAATATTTGAAGATTTACAAGAAAACTTATTTGACTTACAACAAGAACTAATAAAAGCCGTTACATATATTTATAATTTAGATAATATCAAATCTCTTGATAAATATACATATTCAGAAAGATTCGCTGTTTACCTAATAAAAAGAATGGGCAAATTATATACATATTATGAAAATGACTTTATTATAAGAGATAGCTATTCAAGAAAGTATCAAGAACTCGGTAACAATAGCGAATACGAATTATTAGAAACCTTGGAAGAAAAAAATATGGTACTTTCTATGAGTGATACACATATGAGTAATGATTTATCAAGTATTTGTTATGCCATACTTGAAAAACTTTCTAAAACACCTAATTATCCAATTAAAAAATGTCAAAATTGTGGAATGTATTTTATACCAAAAGCAAAGACAGATGAAATTTATTGTGAGTATCCAAAAGAAAACTCAAAACCTTGCAGAGATTTAGGAGCTTTTCAATCTTATACTGAAAGACTAAAAAATAATAAGGCTATGGGAGAATACCGAAGAACATATCAGCAGAAGTTTATGCAAGTTAGAAAAGATAGATCTAACACTAAACTTATTAAAGAATTTGAAACTTGGAAGAAAAAAGCTAAAGAAAAAATTAATGATATGAAAAAAGGTAAACTTACTGAAAACCAAGTTTACGAGTGGATTTTGAAGAATAAATAAGAAACTACTATAAACATTTAGTAACAAAAACCCCCCAATAATTTTACAACTATTGGGGAGAAGAGCTTTAAGTAAAAGCCCTTGGAAAAAGCCGTTAAATGATTTTACTGATTCCAGTTTTTTCCTTCTCTTTTTTTTCATGTTCTAACCATACTCTCATTCCTTCAATTGCAACTAATAATTCCTGCTCTGTCGGTTTTTGAGTGGTTAAAATCTGCATAAAATTCAGTAATCCACATTGCAAAAATATAAGGACTATAATATTGGAAAACAGCATTCCCAACATCATATACAGCGGATTACTAATAAATGTAGCGACAAACATCAGCATAAAAGTTACAACCATTTGGGTTGTTGCATTTGTACCACAAGAGTTACTAAATCGAGAATATGTAGATATCTCATCTATAGACGGAACCCTTTTAAGTTCTCTATAGGCGTTCAATACCATATGTTCAGCTGAGTGAAACTTTAACCAATTTTTATCTTTTTTCCTATCTATCGTTGTTGATATAAAAAAACTACTTAACGATATTAATATTTGCCCAATAAGCCAAGCTCTCATACCAAGTGTTAGATCTTTGCTCATTATCCAAGCCACACCAACTGCAAAAAACAAAGCAAATGGTAGTATGCATAATAACTTCTTTATGTCAGATATTTTATCGTGCTTGTTTTTCTCCTTTCTTTGTTCCTTCAAAGTTTTCCATTCTGTTGTAATGTTACCACTCTCGTCTACCGTTGAGATACAAACGTATCCCTTATGGCGTTTCGAATAAAACCGAATGCCATTGTCCATGGAATGAGCATGGTCTACTTCTAATGTCCGCATAATGCTTCCTCCTTCAATGTTTTTGTATTTATATTATACATCATTTTACACAAAATTGCAAATTGACATTTTTAAAAATAAATTTTTTCATATTTCTAAATTCCTTTCCTTTTCTCTTTCTACTCGCTTTATTTGTTCCTCACCATCTAAACAAGTTCTTGTTTCTTTTTCAAAATCTCTAATTAGTGTATCTCCTGTACCCATATTAAAATTTACACAGATCCATTCTATAAATTTATGAATAGTTTCTCTAAATTTATCTATAACATTATGCAAATAGCTATTTTCTTTTTCTAATGTCCTGATTTTATAGTCATATTTCCATTCTAAATTATCTTCTTTTTCTTTATATTCAGCCTTAATATCATCTACTTGCTTATGCAAATCTCTGTTATCAGCCATAATTTTATTTCTTTCTTTTTGGTATTTTTCTGCTTCTTCTACCATCTTTGCTTGTCTTAATAATTGCTGGTGCATTTGTAAATTATTCTGGTATAGTTCATTTATCAAGTCATCTTTTGGCTTTATAATATCTTCTAAAATCTTTTCATCTCTTTTCTTTGACCATCTAACCATTTTAATATCATCTATTTCTGGAACATCTGGTAATTCTAATTTCATATTTTGTAATTTTTCCTTTGTTTTATCATAATTAGTTATTTCTTTATATTCTTTAATATCTAAATGTTCTCTTCCTGTTTTTTCTTTTGGTACGCCTCTTTCTAGTTCAAAATTGTGTGATGTCATATATTGATAAAAAGCATTTTGTAATCTTCTATAACTATCTTTTTCTTTCCAAAATTCACTACAAGCAATTTTATCAATGTTATTGCCTTTTTTATCTGTAGTATGAACAACAGGCAAAAAAATTAAGTGCATATGTGGAGTTTCCTCGTCCATATGCACTTTTGCAGACATTATATATTGTTCGCCTAAATTTTTATATTCAGCAACAAAATTATATGCAGTTTCAAAATATCTTTTAGTTTCTTCTTCGCCAATTTCTTCAAAGAATTGTTTATCAGAAGTAATAATATATTCACAAGCAATATTACTAACTGTCTTTATTTGCCCTTTAAGATTATATTTTTCTTTTATCATATCAAATTCTTTGTCATATCTATATTTAGGGCTTTTTATTGAGTAATTCAAATATGACCTTTCTTTATCTATATTCTCATTTGAATAATTCTTGTTTTTTCTTTCGTTGTGTCTGTATATCCCTTTTAAATTATCTCTTTTGTATTTTGTGTTTCTTATAATTGCATAACTCATCTTATAAAACCTCCTTCAATTTTTCAGCTGACTTTTTCAGCTCATATAATGGGCGATAGCTTGGCTATCGTAAGGGGTAACACACTACAACACTTTTTTACGCTACTCGCTAAAAGTGTTAGTGTGGCAGGGTAAACCCTACAACCCAAAAACTAAAAATTACATATCTGCATTTTTAGTTTTTCCATAAAAATAAAGCCTTAAAATTTTACTTTTAAAGCTTTAAAAAATTTATTATTTAATTACTAATCCTAATATAACAACTGGATTTTTCTCTGCTAGAAAAACCTTCCTTATTTCAATACTTTCAGGAATAACTTGTCCTGTTTTTGAACCGTTCCGAAGTGTTACTTCCGTGTGTACTGTACTTTTCGAAATTCCAAACTTCTTTGCTGCTCCTCTTACTGTATCTTTTGAATCTATAATATACTGTGCAAGATTTATTGCACGCTCTTCTATTGATATTAATTGCTTCATATAAAAACCCCCATGTGCAAATACTTTTGTTTAATTGTATTCATACTGGGGTTGTATTATGTTTTTTATTTTCTTTAATATTAATTAAACAATTCCATTATTTCCTCTTTAGATAATTTATTTATAAATGTTTCTTCTGTTGATAATAATTCTTCTGATATTTTAGCTTTCTTTTCCTGAAGCTTATTTATTTTTTCTTCTATAGAATTTGTTGTAATTAATTTATAGACTTGTACACTATTTTTTTGCCCTATTCTATACGCTCTGTCTGTTGCTTGATTTTCAATTGATAAATTCCACCATGGGTCATAATGAATAACAACATCTGCACCTGTTAAATTTAAACCTGTTCCACCTGCTTTTAGAGAGATTAAGAAAATTTTTATACTGTCGTCATTATTAAATTGTTCTACCATATCTACTCTTTTACTTACTGGAGTACTTCCTGTTAATTTGTAATATTTAACATTCTTTTTAATCAATTCTTTTTCTATTATATCAAACATAGATGTATAACTTGAAAATAATAATATTTTATGTCCTGAATCAATTGCTTCTTTTATTATATCAATACATTGATTTAATTTTCCTGATTCCCCATTGTAATTATCTATAAATAAACTTGGATGACAGCATATTTGTCTAAGTCTTGTTAATAGCATTAAAATTTTAAATTTACTCTTTTCAAATCCATTTTCACTAAGTTCCTCTGATACTTCTTTTTTAGTTTGAGCAAAATATGACATATAAATTTTTTGTTGCTCATCAGTCATTTCATTTTTCATTACAGTTATATTTTTTTCTGGCAGCTCTGTTAAAACATCCTTTTTTACTCTTCTTAATATAAATGGATTTATTAATGTTTTTAATCTTTTTAACGCCTCTTTATCTTCTTGTTTTAATATAGGTTCTTCTAATTTTTTTCTAAATTTATTGTATGAATATAAATATCCAGGCATTATAAAGTCAAATATAGACCATAATTCAGAAACTGAATTTTCTATTGGAGTTCCTGTTAATGCAAACTTTATTTCACCTTCTAAACTCTTAAGTGCTGTTGCATTTTGTGTTGTAAAGTTTTTTATGTATTGAGCTTCATCAGCAATTATATATTTGAAACTTTTTCCTTCATATTCTTCAATATCTCTTTTTAACAAATCATATGATGTTACTAATACGTTATAATTTTCATATTCATTTATTAATGTTTTTCTATCTTCTGCAAAGCCCTTTATTATAGAAACTTTTAAGGTTGGGCACCATTTTTTAATTTCTGCCTTCCAGTTTAATACTAATGAGCTTGGACAAACTACTATTGATGGTTGTTTTCCTTTCATATTATCTGCTAATAAAGCTATAACTTGTAATGTTTTTCCCAGTCCCATATCATCGGCTAATATTCCCCCCATCTTATAATTTTCTAGCACTTTAAGCCATTTATAACCAGTTTTTTGATAATCTCTTAATATTTTTTCAAATTTCTTATCAAGCTTTATATTCTCAGAGAAGTTTTTATTCTCAATATTATTTACTAAATTATTAAAATCGTCATTTTTAGTTGTATTTATTTTCTTATTTTTATTAAGCAATTGATCTAAATATATACTTCTATTAACAGGTAGTTTTATTACGCCTTTATCAATTTTGTCATAATTTATATCAAAACTATTTGACATATCACTTAGAAAATCTAAATCTTCGCTTTGTTCTAGACTTAAAAAATCACCATTTTTTAATTTGTAGTATTTTTTCTTAATATTATAATTTTTAAGTACATTTTTTATCTCATTAATATCGAAATCAAGTTTGGATATATCTAATTCTAATAGTCCGCTATCTAGCTTAATAGAAACACTAGAAAGTTTTGGTCTTTTTATCTCTTTGCTTTTAAATTTTTCAGTAACAAGTATTTCAAAATCATTCATATATTGATTTATTTTATTTGATAAAAATTCATATGTGTCATCTAAGTTTTTAAGTATAAAATATCTTCTTCCATTAATTAATTCAAATCCATCTGTAAAAATTCTTGTTAAGACTTTTCTTTCTTCAAACATATTCCTTTCAATTTTTTTCTGCTTAACATATTTCTCATGGTCTGGATCTAAAATGTTAAATTCACAATCATTATAACAGAATTTTAGTTCCATTGTTATATTTCCATTATCATCTAAATCTAGGAACATTTTTGACGCTAATTTATTTACTAACACAGCTTCTTTTACTGATTCTTCAGGAAGATTTTGTGTTGGTAAATATTTTTCCACTTTTGGTAAGATATATGTGGAAAACTCTTTTATTTTGTCTTCAGGGATAAGTATTTCCTTATCATATCTAAATAACTTTAATACATTAGTTAATTCTTTATTTTTTTCTTGATTAAATGTATAAATTTTATTATTTATAAGTACATATATTTTTTTGTCAGATAATATGTATTCATAATCATTTAAATTTATAGTTAAAATATATTCTTTACTTTTTTCCACTCTCTTTATATTTAATTCTATATTTAATAATTCGTCTGTAAATTTGTAAATCTCTTTTTTGTCATATTTTGATATTTGAATAGGTCTATTTTTTATTATTTCAAAAAATTCGTCAATTTTATTTTGATGTAAAGACATATATTTAGTTGAAACTCTTGTGCTGTAGTAATAATACGAATTTCTATTTATTTCTTCACTGTAATGTAATATCTCTCCATATTTTAATATAAAATCTAACAGTTTAATATCTTCTTTTGCAAAGCTGTCTTCTTGAGCAATAAATTTTAATTTTTTACCATATTGAAGTATCTCTTTAGTTTGAAAAGCATAATATAATTCACATATATCTTTTAAAACATATTTTTGAGTTTCGCCAATTTTAAAAGTTACAACCATATCATTGTTTCCACTTAATTCTATCTGGGGTTCTAATTCAACATTTGTTGATAATTCAGGAGAATATGTATTTGTAAGCATCTGCTTTTCTTTTGTTTCTCTATATAAGTCTCTTAAATTTATATTTTTTATCTCGCTATACATATTGTTTGATAGTGCTTGTTCTCTTTTGTATTCTGTTATTGCAGTTAAAGCCCTATTATATCTTGTCTCATATTCTCTTCTTTTTCTTTCCTCTTCTTGTTTTAATTTCCATAAGCTCAATGCTTCTTCTCTTTCTTGTCTATCTTTTATTGCTTGTCTTTTTCTACCTTCTGGAGTACTTGCTTTATGTGGTTCTATTACTTCCATACATGTTGCTAAAATGTGTTTACAAATATATCCATTTTGATAATCTTGACAATCACAATAATATTCTTTTACCATATTACCATTGATTTCTAAAATAACGTCATAATAGGTATAACTTCCTTCAACATTTGCTGAAACTTTATATGTTCCATCTTTTCTTTCTTCAACTTGTTCTATATCTACATTTCCATATCTATATATAGTTTTTGCTCTTTGGTTTCTCGCCGTATCATATCTTTTGGAAAAATTCAAGTTGTTAATATTTAAATCTATTACATCTACTATCATAACTATACTTATTTCCCTTCATTTTTTTCGACAATATTCTACCATAATTTTCCTAAAAAATAAAGCAATTTCCACATTTTATGAAAACTACTTTATTTTAAAATCATATTTAATTTAATAATAGAATATATTTTTTTGACTGAGATAGATTTAATAATTTTAAATAACTATATTCTCCATGTTTTTCCATAAAACTTTTCCTTTTGCTTTATTAATTCTGTAACTAAATTATAATATATTTAATAATTAATTTCCAAATATGATTTTCATGATAATTTATATTCCGCATAACAGGGCCTAAGGCTAACATTTGATTGCTTATTTTAGTGCCATTTGAGTACCATTGGCACTCATCTATTTTTTAATAATATATTTTTCATTTCAATAATATCATAAAATGGTATATTTATTCCTCTTTGTGCAAGTTCTACTACTCTAAGTGATGTAATAATAACATTATCTCTTTCTGTTGTTGGTATTTCAACATCCATATTCGAATTCGTATATTTCTTTTCTATGTAGTTTTCCGTAGTTGGAAATATATTTTGTATTAAGAATACTGAATTTTTACCCAATACCTTACCAAATACAAAATTATATACTGGTCTATTTCCACTTTTCAATTTCTTATTTTCATAGATTTTTTTATACTTTTCATATTTAGTAGATATAGGAACAAACCATATAATCTCTTTATTTTTTCTATCTCTAAAACAAAAATAGCATGGTCTTTTATTTCCATTTTCTTTATTAACCATTAGTCCATAGTCTTTAAATACATCAAAAAATTCGTCTTTTATGAAATAAAATTTTCCGTCTTCTATTATCATTTTATACCTCTTTTCCTATTATGAAAATATGGGATCTATTTTTTAGACCCCATATTTTACTATAATTAACATTTTTCCACCTGCACATTTATATCTCGCAAGCAGGGTTGCGGTTCACATTTTCTCACCTATAAATTTATATTTCGCAAATAGGGTTGCGGTTCACATTTTAATTATAGTAGATATTAAATATCTACTATAATTATATTCATTATAGCCTATTTTATTATCAAAAGTCAAGTCTTTTTCAACATTTTCAACATTTTCTTCACTTTCCAATTTTTAAATTATTTCTCCGTAGTTTAGTATTTTTTTCTAAAATAAATTGTACTGTAAGCCCCTAAATGTAGGCTATTTTTTTTGTAAAGTTTTTCACTTTTTTGTGTTGTCTTTTGTTTTCTTTTGTGATATAATACAAAAAAAACGAAGGAGAAA
>JAXJYD010000015.1:0-6684 GCA_036307105.1 Clostridia bacterium
AGTAACGAGAGCAATTTCAAAAGAAATACTGACCAAGCGAGGCTTAATCAGTATTTCAGATTACTACCAAAAGGTACCACATATTTAATTTTGAATTGAACCGCCCATTGCCGAACGGCACGATGCGGTGGTGTGAGAGGGAAAATCTTAAATTTCCCCTACTCGATTTTCTCCGATTCTTGAACTAAAATTAGGGTGCCTATCAAAGATGCAGGCAACCTCATACACAAATATTCTGTACATAGAGTCAGGATAAGGTGTATAAATTTTAGTATGGTTTCCATTCGTGGAAAAAAACAGTAGCAGATTGGGAAGCATATCAACTACTGTTACTGTCACACTAGGGTTACCATCATCTCTGAAAAGATTAACAATCCATGCAAAA
Source organism: Clostridia bacterium (assembly GCA_036307105.1). Taxonomy (GTDB): domain Bacteria; phylum Bacillota; class Clostridia; order TANB77; family CAG-508; genus CAG-269. The sequence continues at coordinate 386 of JAXJYD010000015.1, forward strand.
AAATAATCTGTAACATCAGAACTTTTTTGACCCTCAAATGAATTTGAGCCATTTGGGGGTATTTTCATGTTGAGTTCATCTGCTAAATCGGACAATAAATGTGTTGTGTTCATAAAACCTCCTGCCTAATTAGGCCGCAGTTATGTTTGCACACTTAAGTAAGCACTGCTAACTTATTTAAGTTGATATGGCTGTATTGCCATAATATAAATATATTATATCAAAAAAACTAAATTATGTCAATCAATTTTCATCTAATTAACATCATAATATTCACAAAAATAACAACCAAAGTGGAGAAAGAAATAACAACGATTCCACCAATTTTATTATTTAATTCTTTTATTTCATAAATTGCATAACCAATAGCTTTTAATAATATATAAATAGTAATAATTAAAAAAACTATAAAATAGATAATATGATTCATATTTAATCCTTTCTAAACCTAGTTACTTTTCAGCGTTATTTGTATTATAAAGTTATTTCATATTTGGATATTCAATAAATAATTGGGATTTTGAAAAAATCTTAATTATTTGTTGAAGTTTTACTATCACGGTTAAGCAGGACAACAATATTTAATATGCTGAACTGTAACTAGATTTTTTAGTAACTATGTCTCAGTTATTAGCATTCCAGATTTTACAGAAGAATCTACATTAACTTTAAAAAATGCATTTTTATAATTTTCTAGCCAAGAATAATCTTCAAATTCCTTGGTAGTAAAGAAATTTTTTAAAGCATAATCTCCAACTGAATTTATATCAGAATTAAATTCTTTAGATGTTTTATATAAATAATTGGTAAATAAAGATTCTAAATAACTATCACAAGATTTAGAAATAGAATCTAGTACTTCAGGAGATAGATATTTTGAGTTTTGAGTCATTGAATAAATTCTGCCTGTATATTTACAATTAATTTTAATATAAGGGGTTTGATTTGAGGTATTTACTTTAATAGTAGCATTATTAGATGGGGTCATGTATATATCCAAAAGATTATTTTCATTTTCTGGATCTTGTATAGAGATTAGAAATCTATCAATATTATTTCTTATATTTAGAAAAGCAACAGATTCAAAAGCATTTAATTCTCCAACTAGTGTATCTTCTCTAAATACAGCAACACCAAAATTTTCGCTTCCATTTTTTCCAGAAATAGAAGTTGTATTTGCTTTTAAGGAATTTTGGCTAGTTGTTGTAGAATTTTCTTCATTTCTAGATTCTGCATTAAGACCTCCAAGTATTGCATAAGGTTCTCTAGTTCTACTTGTAAGATCATTAAAAAAATCTCCAATTGTGGCATCTGGAATATATCCAGTATTTTTACTAGAATTTTCAAATGATTCATAATATTTTGATACTAAATTTTCTAATTCTGGAGTAGTTTGTTCTATATAGTTTTTGGCATCACATTTGCTAATTACAATATTAGATGATGGTGTCACTTGTGTATCATTAATCAAAGTATATATTTCATCAGAAATACCTTGTTTAGCTAATTGCTCAGAAAATATAATAACTTTACAATGAGAAAAACTAATTGGAGTTCCTAGATAACTATTCATTATATTTATAGCGTTACTAATAGAAGGTGAAATTATAGTATTATTAATAGGATTAGGCTTTTCTCCAGATTCTATAGAAACTGGAGTTGAAAATTGAAATGTAACTTGAAGGTTATTATCATCTGTAGAATCTATTCCTAAAGCTACAACATAAGCTAAATTATCTATATTTAAAGAAGAATAAGAGTGTGAAAATGCCAGTATAAAAACAATTATAACTATAAAAATAAAAATATTTTTAAGATATTTTTTCATGTTTTGATTCCTTTCTTCTTTTTAAATTTGCAATGACAAGTATGCCTATACCAAGAAAATATGAAACAGCTATTACTAAATGAGGATAAATAGTATTTTCAAAACTCTGTGAAATTGCATAGTTCTCAGGAACTAAGGAAAGCCCTAAAATTAGCAAACCAAAAATATCAGTTAAAGGTTTTGCAGTGTCAATATTCGTGATTTTTTTTAAAACACTAACAGAAAATTTGCTTATTGTACTTAAATAGCATGCAAAAGCCAATATCCATATAATTAAAAATATAGACTCTAACCTTTGAAAGAAACTACCAAGTTCAATATATCTTGTTGCATTATATAAAGGTGTAATTTCATTTGTTGTAATAAAAAATGAAAAAATAAATAACAATGTTGCTACACTAAGTATAAGATATATTGAAGTAATACCTATAGAAATTAATGTTATTTTCTTCATTTTTTCAGGTTCTTTAAGTAATGGTGGTAAGAAGTAAAGATATACAATACCTCCAAAAGCTGAAATATTACTAAGTCCTAAAACAAAAGTATTAGAAGCACCTTCTCCTAGAATAGGAAACATTTTTTGAGTAGAGAATTGTTTCATATTTGTAGCAAATAAAACGATAATAGCAAATAACACAATAGGAACAACAATTAAATTGGTTTTAGATGTAGCATTAAAATCAAGCTTATTTACATAACATACAGGTATTATAAAAAAAGCTACAATAAAGAAGATATCAGTCATTGGATAATAAATAACTTTTAAACTTTCAGAAAAGTTTCTAAGAAGCATACTAGCACTAATAACGAAATATACCATAAAAATAGTTCCGATTATATTTTTAAACATTTTTCCACCAACTAATTCTGAAATGTCAATAATATCTAAACCAGGAAAATTTCTTAATAATCTAAATATTAAATAACCTAATGCAACTACAACTATACTAACATAAATCAGATTTAGTATACTTGCAGATTTCATAGATGTTAATATGTTTTTAGGAAGAGAAAGAATTGTATGTGCAACTATAATAGTTAGAATAATCATTATTGCTTCAACAGTTCCAATTTTTGACTTTGACATTATTTGTACCTCCTCTTTTTAAAGATATGTAAGAAATAGTTAACATCTTGACAGCGTATAATTAGAAGTCCGCGCGAGTGATTAGTTAGAAAAATTTTGTAATGGCTCGGGGGGACCGTTCAAAAATTTTCAAAAGTTTGAAAAACTTTTGTTAAAATTTTTAGAATGGGTAGAATGAAAAAATTTTTCTAACCAATCACGGTTAAGCAGGACAGTATAATTAAAAATGTCAAGATGTTAATTATTTCTCCCTTTAAAATTAAAGAATTTCCATTTCATAGAAATACTATCTTGTTCCTTAGGCTTTTTGGTAGACATATATGGTGGTCTATATTCTCTTTTCCAAATTGGAGGAAGTAAGTAGCCATTCCCTTTACTATTTGTTACAGGTGCAAATGGAGTAGTATAAGGAACTCCAAAAGAATGAATGCTGCAAAGAGCAGATATATATATGAACAGTCCAATTGAAATTCCTAAGAAACCTGCCATAAAGCCTAATAAAATAAAAGCAAATCTAAAGTATCTTAAGTGGAAACCAAATGTAAAGTCTGGAATAGCAAAAGATGCAATACCTGTTATTGCAACTATAATAATTAAAATTGGACTTACAATTCCTGCACTAACAGCAGCTTGACCTAATACTAAAGCCCCAACTATTCCTATAGTGGGTCCAATAGGAGAGGGCACACGTAGACCTGCTTCACGTATTAATTCAAATGAAAATTCCATTAGTAAAATTTCTACTATTATAGGAAAAGGAACATTCTCACGAGATCCTAGTATAGAAAACATTAAACTAGTAGGGAGTATTTCTTGGTGAAAACTTGTAACTGCAATATAAAGTCCAGGTAAAAGTAAAGTTAAAAAAGATGATATAACTCTTAGTATTCTTAAGAAATTAGAAAAATTAGGCTTTAAATTTGTATCTTCAGAAGAAGATAAGAAGTCTATTAAAATTGAAGGCATAATAATCCCATAAGGGGTACCATTCACAATTACAATTACTCTACCTTTTAACAAATATTTAGCTGCTTTATCAGGACGTTCTGTGGCCATTGTTTGAGGAATACCAAAAATATTTGAATCACATATAAATTGTTCCAATTCTCCTGCTGAAAATAGAGAATCAATATCTAGATTGTTTAATCTGTATTTTACTTCATTAACCAAATCTTGGTTTGTAAAATCTTTAATATAACAAACAGCACATTTAGTTCTAGTGATTTTCCCAACTTCTATAGACTCAATAATCATATTTTCATTATTCACAATTCTTCTTAATATTGAAGTATTAGTTCTAATATTTTCAACAAAAGCTTCATTAGGACCTTTTATTACAACTTCATTATTTGGAGTATCTATATTTCTTTGTTTAAATCCTTTTACTTCAATATCAAATGCTTGATTCAAAGTGTCTATAAATAAAACACAATTCCCGTGAATTTATTCCATTTGCTGCTTCATCAAAATTTTTAATTTGTTTTACGGCATTTTGGGGTAATAAACACCCCATTAGAAAATTTGGCAAATCAAATCTTTTGATTTTTCTAATGGTAACATTATTATTAGTTGTTTCTGAGATGATTTTTTTTTGAGAACCGTCAAATAAATTGTTTTGATTTCTAACCATTAATGGTTTTAATATAAAGTCATCCATTATTTTAGAATCTACCATTCCATCTATATATATTAAAAAAGCATCATATTGTTTTCCTAGGGCATTCATAGTAAATTCACGTAAAATAATATCACTGTTTATCAAAAGATTATATCTTGTTTTAATATAATCTATGTTAATTTGTAAGTTAGGAAAAATATTAGTTTTATTTTTTTTACAATTTTGCTGATTTGCATTTTGTAGGGTTTGATGGGTATTTTCAGAAATAGTAAATTGATAATTGATTTCAGGTGTATATGAAAATAGGTTATTAAACATTTCTTTTAAACTCATAAGTTTCTCCATTATTTTTTTATAGTATTTTCAGAAAAACTAAAAAATATACTAGTTTTACATATTAAAAGATGTTATAATAAAAAAGAGAGGAAGAGTTTTAAGAAAATGAAAAGTAAGTTTACAACTTTTATAATGATAATAATAATTATATTAATAGTATGTGTTCTTGGGATTTTCGCTATGATGCTCTTTAAAGAGGTTGATTTAATTGATACTAGCTCAGAAGTAGAAGATTTTAAAACTATTATTTCAGAAGTTGCAGATAATAAGGAAACTATAAATACTGTAGATAAAAACATTGAAACACCAAAGGTTCTAGAGAATCCTTTGAATTCTATAAAAGATAATAGTAATAATCAAAAAAAAGTAGATTATAGCAACGTTTCGATTAACAAATATTTTTATAATCAGCTAAGTACAGACTCACAGACAATATATAAGGCTTTTGAAGTAAATTTACAAAATATGAAAAGTGGAAGTTATAGAATAGAATTAGGGGATTCATTTACATCTATTTTAAATAAAGATAATGGACAAGAAGAATTAGGAAATATATATCAATCTGCTTTTGAAGCTTTTAATTATGACAATCCAGATGTTTTTTATTTAAATGCAAATAAGATGTTTTTAAATATTGAAACAACAACGACTGGAAATAAAAAGAAATATAATGTATTTATTGATAGTGGTAGTCAAAGTAATTATTTTACGGATGAATTTCAATCCAAATCACAAGTAGACAGTGCAGTAATTCAAGTAGAACAAGTTAAAAATCAAATACTTGCAAATAAAACAGGGAATACATACCAAGATATAAAAATGGTACATGATTATTTAGTAGATAATTTGGAATATGACACATCAATTTCAAAGCCACATATATTTACAATTTATGGAGCTTTAATAAATAAAATATGTGTATGTGAGGGATATGCAAGGGCATTTAAGTATATTATGGATTCACTTAATATTCCATGTGTTATGGTAATGGGAGAAGGAACAAATTTACAAGGACAAAGAGAAAAACATGCATGGAATTATGTTCAATTAGATGGAAGATGGTTTGCTATTGATACAACTTGGGATGATCCTATTGTACAAGGTGGTGGTAGAGCATCAAATGATTCTAGATATAAATATTTTTTGAAAGGATCAAGTACATTTAATCAAGACCATGTACCTAATGGTAGGTTTACTGAAGGTGGAAAGCTATTTACATATCCAATAATTAGTAGTGGAGATTATAATTAAGAATCAAAAAAAGATGGGGTACCATCTTTTTTGTTTATATAATAGGAAAGTCATCCTTTCCTATTATATAAAAGCGCTTCGCGCCTAACGTTGCACAGAAATTTTCTTGGCGAAAATTTCGCACAAGAACAAATTTACGGAACGCATTACATAGTATAATTTGTAGAAAATTAAAAAAT
>JAXJYD010000016.1:0-22700 GCA_036307105.1 Clostridia bacterium
ATTATAAATTACCATATCCCAAAATATATTTTAGCTTGTTTGATTAAAAGTGAATGTTATTACGAAGAGCCGTATGCGGGAAAACTGCACGTACGGTTCTGAATAGGGGCTAGTGTCGCAAGGCACTTGTCTACTAAACTGTGGAGGAGATTAAATGATGGAAAAAATAAAAAAATTATTTGGAGGAATTAATTTAAGTTGGAAAAAGTTAATTATATTTGCAATAATTACAGCAGTATATACAGCAATTATGGCTATAATTCCAATAACTAAGGATACATCTTTTAGTGATATAGCTGCTACATTTGAATGGTGGATATTATTTGGTATAATTATTATTTGTAATAGTAAATCGCCAAAAGATTCAGCATTAAAATGTTTTACATTCTTTTTGATTAGTCAACCTTTAATATATTTGCTACAGGTTCCATTTAGTTGGCAAGGTTGGAATTTGTTTTCATATTATAAATATTGGTTTATATGGACACTACTTACAATTCCAATGGGATATATTGGATATTACATAAAAAAAGACAATATATTAAGTGTAATAATTTTACTTCCAATGCTAATATTACTAGCTATTATAGGTATAGGATTCTTTAGTAGTACATTGGAAAATTTCCCACATCATTTATTATCTAGTATATTCTGCTTTATCGCAATAATACTTATTATACTAGGAGTATTAAATAAAAAGAAAAATATAATAATATCATTTGCTATAATTATTACATTTACTATTGGATATGTATTAATTAGTAATGGTATATTATTTGATACATATAAAAAATACGAAGCGTATGAAGATTTAAAAGAATATAATATTATAATAAGTGATGAATATTATGTTTCTGGATTTATTAGTACAGAGCAAGGAACAGCTGAAATTATTGAAAAAGATGGAAAGTATGTATTAAAATTAACTGGAATAAAAAATGCAACCTATAAATTTGGTATTGTTAGTGAAGATGATAAACAATTAAGGTTTGAATATCATTTTGATAATAATGGAGAATTAGTTTTAGAACAAGTAAATGAGTATAATTAGGAATGGCATAATTACTTTATCTTTTTCAATGTTGATTTAAAATAAAATGTTTGCAATATTTTGATATTACGAGCAAGACAAATTACAATTAATATATTAACAATATATTAAAATAGTAATATAGATATAAAGATGAAGAATTAGAAGAGAATTCAACTTGTGCAAAAATTGCACATATTCGAAAATAGAGAACAGAAAGGAGACTACTATTGAAATTAAATAAAAAGAAAAATGAAATTACAATTCGCTCTAGTGCAGCTGAATATTTAACTTATGTTGCAGCAGTAGGAGATGACAAAGATTCAATCGAAGTTAGATATGAAGATGAAAACATATGGCTTACACAAAAAATGCTTGCAACTGTTTATGGAGTTGAATTAAACACAATAAATTATCATATAAAGAAGATTTATGAAGATAATGAATTAGATGAAAATTCAACTATTCGAAATTTTCGAATAGTTCAAAAAGAAGGTACGCGAGAAGTTTCAAGGAATGTCGTACATTATAATCTTCAAATGATTATAGCAATTGGATTTAAAGTTGATAATGAAAGAGCAGTACAATTTAGAAAATGGGCTAATCAAATTGTAAAAGATTACACAATAAAAGGCTGGGTAATGGACGATGAAAGACTAAAAAATGGTGGATCTATTTTAACAGAAAAATATTTTGAAGAGCAATTAGAACGAATTAGAGAAATTAGAATGTCAGAAAGAAAGTTTTATCAAAAAATTACTGATATTTACGCAACTTCAATAGATTATGATAAAACAGCAAAAGCTACAATTAGATTTTTTTCTAGCGTTCAAAACAAACTTCATTATGCTGTGTCTGGGAATACTGCTGCTGAAATTATTTACAATAGAGCAGACCATAAAAAAGAACATATGGGATTGACATCTTGGGAAGGAGCACCAAATAGTAAAATACACAAATATGATGTAGTAGTTGCTAAGAATTATTTAAATGAAACAGAAATAGGACAATTAGAAAGAATGGTGTCAGCATATTTGGATTTAGCTGAAATACAAGCAATGAGACATATTCCAATGACAATGGCAGATTGGGAAGAAAGGTTAAATGGTTTCCTAAAACTATGGGATCATGAGATATTAAAAGATAACGGAAAAATATCAGCAGAAATGGCAAAATTGCATGCAGAAACAGAATTCGAAAAATATAGAATAGTACAAGACCAAATATACATATCAGATTTTGATGAGTTACTTTTAAATGCAAAAAAAATAGAGAAAAATGATTAATAATTCTGTGGGTTTAGTAATTGTACTGAGAAGAGGATAGATATGTTAAAAAGAAAAAAGATCCACTAAGCTTACCGGAAGGGTTTGAATGGAGAAGATAATATTCCATTCTATGTAAAGAAAGGTTTTGATAAATAAAAAACATTGCATACAAGTTAGATAGTAATTTAAAGGAGAGTGTAATTATGGATATAGAATTTATTTCAAATAGATATACAACTGATGGACTAAAGTTACCTATGGTGCATTTTTCTGCTAATAACAAAGATATTTGTGTAATATGTATTCATGGTATGTGTGGTTCAATAGTTGACAATTATTTTGCTACTGTGTGGGGAAAAATATTATCAAAAGAAGAAATAGGATTTATTTATGAGCATAATAGAGGTCATAACATTGAAAATGATATTGTAATGGAAGATGGTAATTTTAAAAGATGTGGTTGTATGTATGAGATTTTTGAAGAATCAATATATGATATTGATTTAGCGATTAAAACAGCAACTGAATTAGGATATAAAAGAATTGTATTATTAGGCCATAGTTATGGATGTAATAAAGTTATATATTATTATTACAAAAAAATCCTAAAATATCAGGAATTATATTTGCTAGTGTTCCAGATATGATTGGGTCGCATCATATAGCTCAAAGTGATTATAAAGATTTGTTACTAGAAGCAAAAAAGAATATAGATGAAGGAAATATTGATAAGTTATTACATAAAAAAATAGAAAATTATATTTATATGAGTTCAAAAACATATTATAATTGGTACAGTGAAAATTCTAATTTGAATAACTTACCAGTAATAGAAAACCCCGAAAGATGGAAACAACTAGAAAGTATTGAATGTCCTATTTTAACATTTTCAGGTTCTGATGATGAGGAATACTATCAACACTTAGATTTAGTAAAAGAAAAAGCAATTCATTGCTCAAATTTTGAATATCATATAATTAATAATACAGGTCATACTTATAATGGGAAAGAAGAGAAAGTTGCTAACATAATAAAATCTTGGATAGAAAAATATTTAATTAAAGAATAAAACATACAAATTACAAAAAACATATTTGGTGCTGAAGTAAGATAATCATAACATTGTAATACTGTGAACAAGTCAAAAAAAGAGAAATAGTTAGTGATAGGTGAGTTTATGAAGAGAAAATTATTTATACAAGCAATAATAAAATATGTATTTGGAGTTTTAATTGTAGGAGGCTTATTGTTTATTCCTGCAAAATCATTTGAATACTGGAATGGTTGGCTATTTATGGGATTATTATTTATTCCTATGTTTATTGCTGGGATTATTTTAATGATAAAAAATCCAGAATTATTAAGAAAAAGATTAAATGCTAAAGAACAAGAAAATGAACAAAAGTGGGTTCTATTATTTAGCGGTTTAATGTTTATAGCAGGTTTTATTGTTGCAGGATTAAATTATAGATATAAATGGGTAGAGTTGCCTAGTGCCGTCATAATTATATCTTCAATTCTATTTATAATTTCCTATATATTATATGCAGAAGTATTGAGAGAAAATACTTACCTTTCTCGTACTATTGAAGTACAAGAGAATCAAAAAGTAATTGATGCAGGTTTATATGGAATTGTAAGACATCCTATGTATGCAGTAACTATTCTTTTATTTTTAACAATGCCATTAATATTAGGTTCTATCGTTTCTTTTATAATGTTTTTGATTTATCCTATTATTATTGGCAAAAGAATAAAAAATGAGGAAAGAGTATTAGAAAAAGATTTAAAAGGATACACAGAATACAAGAAAAAAGTAAAATATAAATTAATTCCATTTATATGGTAAAATTATAATAGGAATTTGAAGAGGTGGATAAATTTATTTAAATAAAACAAATGGAGGAAATAAAAACTTGCAAGATCAATTTTCAAGAACAGAATTATTAATAGGAAAAGAAAAAATAGAAAAATTAAAAAACTCAAAAGTTGCTATATTTGGATTAGGTGGAGTTGGCTCTTACGTATTAGAAGCATGTGTTAGGGCAGGAATAGGAAACTTGGTATTAGTTGATAAAGATGAAGTTGATATAACTAATTTAAATAGACAAATTATCGCAACAAGAAAAACGATTGGAAAGCCAAAAGTAGAAGTTGCAAAAGAAAGAATTCTAGAAATTAATCCAGAGGCTAATGTAGAAATTTATCAAGAGTTTTTTATGCCAGAAACTAAGGGAATATTAGATGAAAGTATCGATTATATTGTAGATGCGGTTGATACAGTTACTGCCAAAATAGAATTAGTAGTTAGGGCAAATAAACTAAATATACCAATAATATCTAGTATGGGAACAGGGAATAAGCTAGATCCAACTAGATTTGAAGTAACAGATATATATAAGACAAGTATATGTCCTTTAGCAAAAGTAATGAGAAAAGAATTAAAAACAAGAGGTATAAAGAAGCTTAAAGTGGTTTATTCAAAAGAAGAACCAATAAAAAGACAAGCAAATAATGAGGTAAGAAAACAAGTGCCTGCAAGTATATCTTTTGTACCATCTGTTGCAGGTCTAATTATTGCTGGAGAAGTTATTAAAGATATTTTAGAAAGGAAAGAAAGATAAAATGGAATTTATTAAGGAAGATTCAAGAATTTATAGTTTAGATAACAATAAAAAAGTTATCACAGAAATAACTTTTTATGAATCAGAAAATGGAATATTTACTATTGACCATACTTTTGTAGATGAGTCACTTAGAGGGCAAGGTATCGCAGGAAAATTAGTAGAAATGGCAGTAGAAGAAATAGAAAAAAGAGGCGGAAATGTAGAGGCAACTTGTTCGTATGCAAAAAAATGGTTAGAGAAAAATAGATAGAATAGGAGTCTATATGGAAAAAGTTCGAAAGAAGATAAATGATAAAATAAATTTAAGTGTTTTAATAAAAGTCCTTTTTATAATATTTGGTATAATGATAGCTATACCATCTATTAATTATTACATAGAAAAAGGTACCATATTTAAATTCGATACATATTATCAATTCTTTCTGAATAATTCGAATATAAAAATGCAAACAATCTATTATTTTATTATGTTATTGTTAATAACTATATTTTATTTTTTTATTATAAAAAACAGAAAAATAATATTTAAAGACTTCAAAAGTATAATGATATTTGTATCAATAATATCTCTTATTTTTGTAATAGTAATTCCGTTTTTTTCATCTGATGTTTTTTATTATTTAGGCATAGGAAGATTAGATGGAGTGTATCATCAAAACCCATATTACACAACAATTAAAGAATATGTAGATAATTCAAATAATAATTTAGAAAATGACACAGTTTTAATGCAAGGGTATTACAATGACTGGGGAGATACAACTGTTGTATATGGACCTATTTGGACACTTATATGTAGAATAGTGGCTTATATTTCCTTTGGAAATATAGATGTTGGATTAATTGCATTTAAGATATTAAATGTATTAATACATTTGTGTAATTGTTATTTATTATATAAAATTAGTAACAAAAAAATCTTTTCATTATTATATGGAATTAATCCATTTATATTAATAGAAGCAATTGCTCATGTTCATAATGATATATTTATAATATTTTTTACACTATTAGCATTTTATTTCTTAATAAAAAAGAAAAAGCTAATATTACCAATTATATTCATTGCATTAGCAACTGCAATAAAATATTTTAGTATTTTATTATTACCTTTTATAATAATTTATTATTTTAGAAAACAAAAGCCAAAAGTAAGATTTATTAAATGTATAGAGTATGGATTATTGTTTGTAGCTGTTTTAATATGTTGTTATTTGTTATATATTCAAGATTTTGAGGTGTTTAAAGGATTAATTACCCAAAATGAAAAAATAGCTAAAGGAATATACGTGATTTTAATTGATTATTTTAAAGACATACCAAATATAATTGAAAATACAAAGAAAGTATTATTAGGAAGTTTTGTAATTATTTATTTCTTTATATGTGTTGTAATGTTAAATAAAAAAGAAATAAAATTTAGAAAAGAAATGAAAATAATGAATTACTTAATATTAGCATTTTTGTTTTTATTAATTACAAATTTTCAACCATGGTATATAATGTGGATATTCCCATTTATAATTTGGCAAAAAGCGGATATTATAAAAACAATGATAGGAATGTCAATACTTAGCCAATTAGCAAACTGTATAATAATTATGTACGAAGAAAATTGGCATTATGGAACACCATTTATATTTACATTGATAGTAGGAACTTTAATGTATTATATAGTACAGAAAAATAATAGAGATAAGAGGTTAAATGAAAAAAGTTTAAAAAGGTTAAGTTAAATAATAATCTATAATCTAAGAAAGGGAAGATTATAAAAATGGATAAATTAGTATTAGTAGACGGAAATAGTATAATGAATAGAGCTTTTTATGGGATAATGGGAAGCAAAATGCTTACAACTAAAGATGGAAAATATACAAATGCTGTATATGGATTTTTAGCAATATTATTTAAATTGCTAGAAGATATAGATCCTAAATATTTAGTTGTATCATTTGATTTAAAAAAACCAACTGCAAGACATAAATTATATGAAGGATATAAAGCAAATAGAAAAGGAATGCCAGATGAATTAGCAGAGCAAATGCCAATTATAAAAGAGATATTAACAGCAATGAATATTGATATAGTAGAAATGGAAGGCTATGAAGCTGATGATGTACTTCGGTACATTATCTAGCTATGGAGAAAAGAAAGGTTTAGATGTTGTTATATTATCAGGAGATAGAGATACTTTTCAACTAGCTACAGATAAAGTAACAATTAGAATTCCACATACAAAAGCAGGAAAAACAGAAACTGATGAATATAATAGAGAAAAGATAATAGAAAAGTATGGAATAGAACCAAAACAGTTAATAGATGTAAAAGGCTTGCAAGGAGATAGCTCTGATAATATTCCAGGAGTTCCAGGTATAGGAGAAAAAACTGCTTTAAAGCTAATACAAGAATATGGTTCAATAGAAAATCTATATGAAAAAGTAGAAAATAATCAAGATGATCTAAAAGGAAAACAAAGAGAAAAAATTGTAGAGAATAAAGAATTAGCATTTATGTCAAAAATTTTAGGAACTATAAACTTAAATGTTCCAATAACTGATAATCTAGAAGATTTTAAAGTAGAAGAATGGGACAAGCCAAAAGTATTAGAATTATTTAAAGAACTAAATTTTAATAGATATATTGATAGATTTTCTTTAAGAGGTAGCGAAAATAAAAATATAAAAAAAGAAGAAAAAGAATCATATAAAAAAGTAAATAAATCAGAAAAAGAAATAATAGAATTAATAAAAAGACAAAAAGAAATATGCTTTTTTGTAACAACTAAAAAAGATGAAAATGTGGAAAAAATAATCAAAGAAAAAATAACTGGAATTAGTGTATATGATGAACAAAGTAATGAAGTTTCTTATATAGATATAAAGGATAACATTCAAAATTTTAAAGAAATATTTGAAGATGAAGAGATTAAAAAAACAAGTATAGATTTAAGCAAATTATATATATTATTAAATCAAGAAGGAATTGCTTTAAAAGGAATAGATTATGATATAAGTATTGCAAGCTATATATTAAATCCAACAGATAATAAATTAGGCATAGAAAATTTAATACAAAGATATTTAGAAATAGATTTAGCAGAATTTGAAAATTCAAGCAATTCAAATACGCAAATGAATTTATTTGAAGCAATTGAATCTAATAATGAAAATGAAGCACAAAAAGAAAAATATATGTTATATGCTTATTCAATTTTAAAAATAAAAGATATAACAAAAAAGAAATTAGAAGCAACTAATTGTTTAGAATTATTTTATAATATTGATATGCCTACAATAGAAGTTTTATCTGATATGCAAATAAATGGTATGTATGTTGATAAAGAAGAACTTAATAATTTTGGAATAGAACTAACATCAAAGCTAGAAAATATTACAAAAACGATATATGAAATGGCAGGAGAAGAGTTTAATATAAATTCGACAAAACAATTGGGTGAAATTCTTTTTGAAAAAATGAAATTACCTGTTATAAAGAAAACTAAAAGTGGTTATTCAACAGATGTAGATGTTTTAGAAAAATTAAAAAAAGAAGACCCTATTATTGAACAAATTTTAGATTATAGACAATTAATGAAACTAAACTCAACTTATGTAGAAGGATTAAAACCATATATAAATCCTAAAACAAATAGAATACACTCTTTCTTCCACCAAACAATAACAGCAACTGGAAGAATAAGTTCAACAGAACCAAATCTTCAAAACATACCTACAAGATTTGAATTAGGAAAAAGAGTAAGAAAAGTATTTAAACCAGAAGAAGGAAAGGTTTATCTTGATGCAGATTACTCTCAGATTGAGCTTAGAGTTTTAGCTTCAATATCAGAAGATGAACATATGATAGAAGCATTTAAAAATAATCAAGATATTCATAAACAAGCAGCATCAAAAGTATTTAAAACACCAATTGACGAAGTTACTAAAGAACAAAGGAGTAATGCAAAAGCAGTAAACTTTGGAATAGTTTATGGAATTAGTGATTTTGGGTTAGGTGAACAATTAGGAATTGGAAGAAAAAAAGCAAAACAATATATAGATGAATATTTAGAACAATATTCTGGAATAAAAAGGTTTATGGATAATATTACAGAAAGAGCTAAAGAACAAGGATATGTAGAAACTTTATTTCATAGAAGAAGATATATACCAGAATTAAAATCTAATAATTATATGGTAAGACAATTTGGGTCACGTGCAGCAATGAACACACCAATTCAAGGAACAGCAGCTGACATTATGAAAATAGCAATGATTAAAGTTTACAAAAAAATAAAAGAACAAGGACTAAAGTCAAAGATAGTTTTACAAGTTCATGATGAAATGATGATAGAAGTACCAATAGATGAAAAAGAGCAGGTGGAAAAAATAATGAAAGAATCAATGGAATCTGCAGCTACTTTAAAAGTTCCACTAATTGCTGAAATTTCATCTGCTGATAATTGGTATGAATGTAAATAAGGAAATATATAGAAATGTTAATATATAAATATTTATCGAAAAATCTCGGCGGCATTACACATTAAAGAAATTCTAATTTAATAAAATGAGCCTCTTTCACTCAGACCCTCGCTGCGCGAGTACCGTGAACATCCCTCATTTTATTAAAATAAGAATTTCTAATAATGCTCCAATTGCATTCGATTTGTTCTCAAAATATTGATATATTAACATTTCTAAAATGAAAAAAGGAGATTCAAGTGAAAAACAAAGGTGTTTTATGGATAATTTTAATCTTAATAATAGTTGTTTTTCTAGCATTTAATAAAAACAATATACTAAAGGTATTTTATCCTAAAAAGTATGAGAAAATTGTTGCTTTATATGCAGAAGAATATAATGTGGATGATAATTTGATTTATTCTGTTATTAAAGCAGAAAGCAATTTTGATGAAAATGCTGTTTCAAACAAGAATGCTTTAGGTTTGATGCAGATTATGGAAGAAACAGCAAAAGATATAGCTAAAAAAAATAATATTCAAGTTGATGAAAATAATGCAAGGCAAGATATTTTAGATATAAATAATAATATTAATATAGGAACAAAGTATTTAGCAACTTTATTGGAAAAGTATCAAAATACTGAACTTGCACTTGCTGCTTATAATGCAGGGACAGGAAATGTAGATAATTGGATAGAAAAGAATATATTAAAAGAAGATGGTAGTAATATAGAAAACATACCATACAAAGAGACTAATAATTATGTAAGGATAATATTACAAAATTATAAGATATATACTGGAATTTATGTCAATACGACCGGACATATTGACATTTGAAAAATATTATAAAAAACTAGACAAATGACGAAAAATGAAATAAAATAATACATGAATTAAGAAAGAGGAGATAAACAAAATGATAATTGAACTATTAATATTTACATTCATTTCATTTGCTCTATTTGTATATATGTTTTTTAGAATGATAAAAAACAATGATACAAGCTATGTGGTAATACTAGTATTACAAGCATTTGGTATAGCATTAAATTTTTCAGAAGCATTATTTGGATTAAAGTTAAACATATTATTTGTAATAATAAAATATTTAATTGCCCTAATTTTACCAATTGCAGTTATTATATTTGAAAGAAAGAATATGCCATTATATGAGTTTATAAGTCTAAAAAAAGCAAATTTTTATTTATTGTTTGGGAATACTAAAAAAGCAAAAGAAGCATTAATAGATTTGTTAGAAAAAAATCAAAATAGTTATAAGGCTCACCTTCTTTTAGCACAGATATATGAAAAAGAAGGTGGAATGAGAAAAGCAATTGATGAATATGTTCAAGCTATAGATTTAAATAAACAAGATTATAATTCTTATTATAAGGTAGCAGAATTATTAAATCAGTTAGATAAAAAACAAGAAGCTGGAGAAATGCTATTTAGCTTATTAAATAAAAAGCCAGAAATGTATGAAGCTTCAGTGCTTTTAGGAGAAATATTAATTGATAGTAATAATTTTAAAGAAGCTGTAAATGTTATGCAAGAAGCACTTAGATATAATCCAATGAGTTTTGATTTAAATTATAATTTGGGTATTTCATATACTATGTTAAATGATTTTCAAAATGCAAAAATATGCTATGAAAAAGCAGCAGAGATTAATTCTTTAGCATATAATTCAAAATATTCTTTAGCTGAAATAGCATTAATATATAAAGATTTAGAAGAAGCAGAAAAAAGATTTTTAGAGTCAGTAGATGAAGAAGAATTATCTGCTGATGCATATTATGAATTATCAAAAATACAATTAATTAAAGGCGAAAAAGACACAGCTATAAAATATATTAATTTAGCAATAGATATAAATAGTAAAAAGATAGTAGGAAAAGTAAAAAAAGATCCTATCTTTATACCTATTATGGCCAGAATTTCAATACCATTTAATTTAGATAATCAAAATGAAACTGAGGAGAAACAAATAAAATTAAAGGAAAAAGAAGTTAACGCTAAAGAACATCTAGAAAAAATGGCTGAGATAACAAGAAATTTAAGCTATAATGATATAAAACTACTAAAAAAAGACTCAGGTGAAAAAAATAAAAAAATAAATAATAAAGAAATGATTGAAGAACAAAGAGAAATACAAGAATAGAGACTTTATAGATATTTTTACAAAGGAAGGAAAGAATATTATGTTTTTTGAAATTATAAAAGCTATTATATTTGGAATAGTAGAAGGTATAACTGAATGGTTACCTATTAGTAGTACCGGACACTTGATTTTAGTGGAGCAATTCTTAAAATTAAACGAAGTTTCGCCAGATTTTTGGAATATGTTTCAAGTTGTTATACAGTTTGGAGCAATCTTAGCGGTTGTTGTACTATATATAAAAAAAATATGGCCATTTACAACTAATAAAGAAAGAGGAATTAAGAAAAGTGGACCATTATCATACTTAAATAAAGATATAATGAATTTGTGGGGGAAAATATTAGTTGCATGTATTCCTGCAGCAGTAATTGGATTACTATTTGATGAAGTATTTGAAGAATTATTTTATAACCCATTTTGCATAGCAATTGCTTTAATAGTATTTGGAGTAGCTTTTATTTATATTGAAAATAGAAAACAAAGTAAGAAAAACAAGAAAGATACAACTGATAAAATTACATATAAAGATGCTTTAATAATAGGATGTTTTCAATTACTAGCTGCTATATTCCCAGGGACATCTCGTTCTGGTTCTACAATAATTGGAGGCTTATTATTAGGCCTTTCTAGACCAAATGCTGCTGAATTTACATTCTATTTAGCAATTCCAACAATGTTTGGAGCAAGTGTATTAAAGATATTAAAATTTGGACTAAGCTTTACTGGAATGGAATTAACACTTTTATTAGTTGCAATGGTAGTATCTTTTGTAGTTTCTATTTTAGTAATTAAATTCCTAATGAACTATATTAAAAACCATGATTTCAAAGCATTTGGATATTACAGAATTATATTAGGAATTTTAGTATTAGGATACTTTGTATTATTAAATAAATAATAAAATCATAAAATAAAAAAATCACCAATATAATAAACAAGAGGTGATTTTTTTTATGGATAATAATTTTTTAGTAATAGGTGGGGATTCAAGAATTGTAAAATTAGTTAATATGTTAGCAAATAAAAGTGTTATTTATACATATGGATTGGAAAAAGCAGAAGAAATAGAAAACAATGTAAATATAATTAAATGTAACAGAATTGATGAAGAAATAGTGCATAAAAATAATGTGATTATTGGACCAACTCCATTTTCAAAAGACGGAATAAGCATTTATGCACCATATTCTGAAAATATAATAAATATTAAAGATACTTTAAAAAAGTGTAAAGAAAAACATTTGATTGCAGGAAGCATAAAAGATGATTTGCAAAAGGTGGCAGATGAGAACAGTGTGCAAACAACAGACTTAATTAAAAATGAAAAATTAGCAATATTGAATAGTATTTCAACTGCAGAAGGGGCAATAGAAGTTGCAATGAAAGAAACAGATACAATTATTCATGGAAGTATTATTTTAATATTAGGATTTGGAAGAATAGGAAAAGTTCTAGCAAAGAAGTTACAAGGCTTGTCAGCTAATGTTACATGTGCTGCAAGAAAACAAGAGGATTTAGCATGGATAAATGCATATGGTTATAATTCAATTAATATAAATACAATGGAAAAAGAGTTAGAACAATTCGATATTATTTTTAATACAGTTCCACATTTAATTTTAACAAAAGAGAAAATAAGATATTTAAGTAAAAGGTGTGTATTAATAGAGCTAGCATCAAGGCCAGGTGGAATAGATAGTAAAGAAGCCGAAAAATATAAAATAAAAGTAGTAGAAGCTCTTGCCTTGCCTGGAAAGGTTGCGCCAACTACAACTGCAGAATTTATGAAAGAAGCAATATATGATTTAATATAAAAATATGAAAAAGATAATTACAAATTAAAAGTTGTAATTATCTTTTTAAAAATTATATAAATAAATTATTCAATTTTTCTATCTTTTCTATCGATGCCTGAATTAGAACACATTTTTTCATACTCTTTGCACTTTATTTTATAATCCATTTGCATACATAAAGATCTATAATAACAATAAGCCTGTTCATATTGCATTATTGGATTAAACATAGGATCCTTATATAATTCATTCATATCCATTCCTATACCTTGCGGTGGCACATTATAGTCATTAAAAGGTGGAATATAATTACTACTAAAATCTTTTTCCATTAAAATCATCTCCTATATATCAAAATTAAAAATTAGAATTATATTAATAAAAATATATGTATAAAACCTGGTTAGTATTCCAGGTAATAACATTCATAAAATATATGCTACAATAGATAAATGTGTTTTTGATGTGAAATTTAGTTAAAAAAAATAGTTGAAATATTTAATTATAATAATAAATGTTTTTGTCAGTATAAATGAAATAATTAGAAAAAGCACCAGAATACTTGCAAAGTATTTTTTTTTAATATACAATATATATAAATTTAAGGAGGAAACAAATGAAAAATATATTAAAGAAAGAACAAGGAATAACGTTAGTAGCATTAGTAACTACAGTTATTATTTTATTAATATTATCAGGAATAACAATAGGTTCATTAACAGATAAAAAAGGATTAATTAATGAAGCAAACCAAAACAGCCAATCTGCACAAAAGGAAACCTTAATACAAAAAATAGAAGCAGATTTATACAGTGAAAAAACAATAACGGGAAAAATACCTAATGAAACCAAACTTATTGAAATTGCAGAAAAATATGGAACTATTGATGAAGAGGGAAAAGTTATAAAAATATACGCTGATGGTGAAAAAATATATGAAATTAATTTTAATGAAATAGAAGGTTGGAGAGAGGGAGAGTAAAAATACAGTAAAAATAATGTTAAGAACACTTGAAAAGTGTTCTTTTTTGATATAGAATAAGAGTGTCTTAATAAAATTACTAAAAAAGGAAATAATATACAAAAAGACAATAAAAGGAGGAAATTAAGTTATGAGTAAAAAAACAGTAAAAGATATTGAATTAAAAGGGAAAAAAGTATTAGTACGATGTGATTTTAATGTACCAATGGACGAACAAAGAAATATAACAGATAACACAAGAATAGTTGCAGCATTACCAACTATAAAATATTTGTTAGAAAATAATTGTGCAATTATACTATGTTCACATTTAGGAAGACCAAAGGGAGAATTTAAGCCTGAATTTTCTTTACAACCAGTGGCTAAAGAATTATCAAGATTATTAGATAAAGAGATTATAATGGCAAAAGATGTTATAGGAGAAGATGCAACATCAAAAGCAGATAATTTAAAACAAGGAGAAATATTACTTTTAGAAAATGTTAGATTTCATAGAGAAGAAACAGATAATGATGCAGAATTTAGTAAAAAATTAGCTAATATGGCAGAAGTATATGTAAATGATGCATTTGGTGCAGCACATAGAGCACATGCGTCTACTGCGGGAGTTGCAGCATATTTGCCTGCAGTATCAGGGTTCTTAATAGAAAAAGAATTGAAATTTTTAGGAAATGCTATATCTAATCCAGAAAGACCATTTGTAGCAATCTTAGGAGGAGCAAAAGTTTCTGATAAAATTGGGGTAATAGATAGTCTACTAGAAAAAGTTGATACATTAATGATTGGTGGAGGAATGGCATATACTTTCTTTAAGGCACAAGGATATGGAGTAGGAGATTCAATTTGTGAATTAGATAAATTGGATTTAGCAACAGAATTAATGGCTAAAGCTAAAGAAAAAGGTGTTAAATTCATGTTACCAGTAGATACAAAAATAGGAAAAGAGTTTAAACCAGATACAGAAAGTAAAATAGTTCCATGGACAGAAATTCCAGATGGATGGGAAGGTTTCGATATAGGACCAAAAACAATAGAAATGTTTTCAGAAGAATTAAAAAATGCAAAAACAGTAGTATGGAACGGACCAGTAGGATTATTTGAATTTGATCAATTTGCTATAGGAACAAGTTCAATTGCAAAAGTATTATCAGAAATTGATGCGACTACAATAATAGGCGGAGGAGACTCAGCAGCAGCAGTTAAAAAAGCAGGATTAGAAGATAAAATGACACATATCTCAACAGGTGGAGGAGCATCATTAGAGTTTTTAGAGGGGAAGAAGCTTCCAGGAATTGAGTGTTTGCTAGATAAATAAAATGGGACAGTGGGGACAGTCATAAAATGTTCCACATTTGTCGATAATTGTCGAAAACAACTTAAAAATTATTTAATACAATTACTTAAAGATAAAAAATAAAGTAAATAAATGAAGTATTAAATAAATATTAGAAAGGAGAATTTTTTATGAGAAGAAAAGTAATTGCAGGAAATTGGAAAATGAATATGCTTCCAGATGAGACAATAAAATTTATTGAGGAGTTTGCACCACTTGTAAAAGACACAGAAAATGAAGTTATACTTTGTGTTCCATATACTGATTTATTTTATGCATTATTAAATGTGCAAGGAACAAATATAAAAATAGGTGCACAAAATATGCATTTTGAAGAAAAAGGTGCATATACAGGAGAAGTTTCACCTCAAATGCTAAAATCAATAAATGTAGAATATGTTATAATAGGACATTCAGAAAGAAGACAATATTATAATGAAACAGATGAAACTGTAAATAAAAAAATCAAAGCAGCATTTAATGTTGGATTAAAGCCAATAGTATGTGTTGGTGAGACATTAGAAGAAAGAGAATCTGGTAAAACTACTGAAATCATAACAAATCAAACTAAACTTGCGTTGGAAGGTTTAACAAATGAGCAAGTTGAAAATACAATAATTGCTTATGAACCAATTTGGGCAATTGGAACAGGAAAAACTGCAACAAGTGAAGATGCAAATAATTCAATTAAAGAAATTAGAAACAAAATTGCCGAAATCTATGGACAAAACAGTGCATCTAGAGTTATAATACAATATGGCGGAAGTGTAAAAAGCTCAAATGCTAAAGAACTATTTTCTACTTCTGATATTGATGGAGGCTTAGTTGGAGGAGCAAGTCTTAAGGCAGAAGAATTTAGTAAAATAGTAAATTATGAAAAATAAAAAGGAAGAGATATTATGAAAGACAAATTAACAATGCTAATGATATTAGATGGTTTTGGTGATAATCCAAATGAAGATGGAAATGCTGTAAAACTTGCCAACACACCTAATATTGATAAACTAATGAAAAAATATTCAAATGTAGATATATTTACAAGTGGGTTAGCTGTGGGTCTTCCAGAAGGACAAATGGGAAATTCTGAAGTTGGACATACAAATATTGGAGCAGGAAGAATTGTTTACCAAGAATTAACCAGAATAACAAAATCAATTGAAGATGGAGACTTTTTCTCTAACCCAGAGTTTATTGCAGCAATTGATAATTGTAAGAAAAATAACTCAAAACTTCATATATTAGGATTAGTATCTGACGGAGGAGTTCATAGTCATATAAGACATTTATATGGATTATTAGAAATGGCAAAAAGAAGAGATTTTGAAGATGTATATGTTCATTGTTTCTTAGATGGAAGAGATACTCCACCTGCATCAGCAGAAAGTTATATAGTTAAATTACAAGAAAAAATGAATGAAAAAGGCGTTGGAAAAATTGCAAGCATATCTGGAAGATTTTACGCAATGGATAGAGATAAAAGATGGCAAAGAGTTCAAAAATGTTATGATGCTATTGTTAAAGGTGAAGGGGTTAAAGCAGGAAGTGTAGTAAAAGCTATAGAGGATTCTTATCAAAAAGAAGTATTTGATGAGTTTGTAGAACCAACCGTAATTTGTAATGGTGAAGAGCCAGTAGCAACAATAGAAAAAAATGATTCAGTAATTTTCTTTAATTTTAGACCAGATAGAGCAAGAGAAATAACAAGAACGTTAGTAGATACAGACTTTGACGAATTTGATACTAAAAAAGATTTAAATTTATATTATGTATGTTTTACTAATTATGATGAAACAATGCCAAATGTTCATATTGCATTTAAAAAAGAACAATTAAAAAATACATTTGGAGAATATATTAGTAATTTAGGATATACACAATTAAGAATTGCAGAAACTGAAAAATATGCGCATGTTACATTCTTCTTTAATGGAGGAGAAGAAAAACAATATAAAGGAGAAGATAGAATACTAGTGCCATCTCCTAAAGTAGAAACATATGATTTAAAACCAGAAATGAGTGCATATGAAGTTACAGATAAGGTTTTGGAAGCAATTAGTCAAGATAAATATGATGCAATTATATTAAACTATGCAAATACTGATATGGTAGGCCATACAGGAAGTTTATCAGCTGCTATTAAAGCTGTAGAGACTATAGATGAATGTGTTGGTAAAGTAGTAAAATTAGTTGAAGAAAAACAAGGAAATTTACTAATAACTGCAGATCATGGAAATGCAGAACAAATGATAGATTATAAAACTGGAGAACCACACACAGCACATACAACAAATCCAGTACCACTTATATTAGTAACAACTAATGAAAAATTAAAATTAAAACAAGGTGGAAAATTAGCAGACTTAGCGCCAACAATGCTTGATTTAATGAATTTAGATAAACCAGAAGAAATGACAGGAAATAGTTTATTAGATAAGGAATAAAATATATGCTAAATCATACTAAAAAGATAAAAGATATATATGAAATAATTCAAAAGATGATATTTTATATGATTCCAGAAAAGTGGGATAAATTATATTTGTATAGTTCAGTAATTGATAAACAGGACGGAACTCAAACAGGAGAGTTATATTTCTATTACGTTCCAAAAGGAATAATAAAGAAAAAGCCAGTAAATGTCTATGAAATTCCAAGTAAATTTAATGTTGATGAAACAGAATATTTAAAACTTGTAAAAGCTTTGTATGAAAAGATTAAACAACTTAGAGAACAATTTAGAAAATCAGAGACAGGTAGCTTGTGGACAAATATAACTATTATCATAGAAAATTATAAATTTAAAGTTGAATATAATTATGAAGATTTATTACACAGTCAGTTTAATAGTTATGAAAGACATATAATATGGAGATACAAATATTTAAATATTAAGCCAGAGCAAATGAATAAAAAAGACAGAGAAATTATTGATAGATTTTTAAATGGTATTCAAATTCTATATAGGAAAGAAAAATATGAGACTGGAATATATATAAAAGATATTGAAAACATGGTTGCATTTAATAGAATAAATGAAGAAATTCAGGATAATGAAAATAAAGAAAACTTGCAACAAAATCAACAAAAAAAACAAGTGAATAGTGAGATAGACAGAAAAAATCAAACACAAGAAGAAGTAAAAAATATAAGAAAAAATCAAATACTTTTAGCAGCAGAGGAAATAAAGAAATTGGAAAATAAATAAAAAATATTGAAAGGAGCAATTAAAATGATTTATTCAAAAGAATTAGAAGGAATGTGCCAAGTAAAAAAAGGAGTAGACCATGGACCTGCACCAATTCCAGAAGAAGGAAAATGGGTAAAAGCAAAAGATATTAAAGATATATCAGGTTTAACACATGGTATTGGATGGTGTGCACCACAACAAGGAGCTTGTAAATTAACATTAAATGTAAAGGATGGAATTATTCAAGAAGCATTAATAGAAACAATAGGTTGTTCAGGAATGACACACTCAGCTGCAATGGCAGGTGAAATATTAACAGGAAAAACTATATTAGAAGCATTAAATACAGATTTAGTATGTGATGCTATAAATACTGCTATGAGAGAATTATTCTTACAAATAGTATATGGTAGAACACAAACAGCATTCTCAGAAGGTGGACTTCCAGTAGGAGCAGGATTAGAAGACTTAGGAAAAGGACATACATCACAAGTTGGAACAATTTACTCTAGCTCTTTAAAAGGACCAAGATATTTAAATCTTGCAGAAGGTTACATAGTAGAATTAGGATTAGATAAAGATGATCAAATAATTGGTTATAAATATGTTCATCTAGGAAAAATGATGGATAACATCAAAGCTGGAATAGATGCTAATGAAGCAATTGAAAAAGCTTCTGGTACTTATGGAAGATTTGATGAGGCTTGTAAAAAAATCGACCCACGTGAACAATAAAATTGATTAAAATCAGCAATCTGCACATTTTTATACAACTATTCAAACTTCGACGTACCAACGTACGCCTTCAGTTTGCCTATTTGCATAAAAATGCACATCTCACTAATTTGAATCAATTTTAAATATAAAAGCATTATAAAAAATTGAGTCTTATGAAAGGAATGAGAAAAATGATAAATGATTTAGTAAAAAGAGCTTATCTAAACTCAAAAAATCATGGATTTTGGGAAGAAGAAAAAAACTTTGGTGAAGTAATAGCTTTAATGCATAGTGAATTAACAGAAGCTTTTGAAGAATACAGAAATGGAAAAAGTTTTAATGAAATTTACTATGAAAACGGAAATAAACCTTGTGGAATTCCATCAGAATTAGCAGATATTGTTATTAGAATTTTTGATTTTTGTGGAGGAGAAAATATAGATTTAGAAAAAATAATTTTAGAAAAAATGGAATATAATGAATCTAGACCATATAAACATTGCAAGAAATGTTGAATTATAAAGGAGGAATAAAAAATGGCAGTAACATTTGAAAGTTATGAAAGAAGAATTGAACAAATAAAACCAGTAATGGAAAAATACGGAATTAAAGATTTTGAAGATGCATTAAAAATATGTACAGATAAAGGATTTAATCCTTATGAAATAGTTAAAGGAGTACAACCAATTTGTTTTGAAAATGCAGCATGGGCATATACTTTAGGTGCAGCAATTGCAATTAAAAAAGGATGTACAAAAGCTGCAGATGCGGCTAAGGCAATTGGAGAAGGATTACAAGCTTTTTGTATACCAGGGTCTGTTGCAGATGATAGAAAAGTAGGGTTAGGACATGGAAACTTAGCTTCTATGCTATTATCAGAAGAAACAAAATGTTTTGCATTCTTAGCAGGGCATGAAAGTTTTGCAGCAGCTGAAGGTGCAATTGGAATTGCAAAATCAGCTAATAAAGTAAGAAAAGAACCACTAAGAGTAATCTTAAATGGACTTGGAAAAGATGCAGCTCAAGTAATATCAAGAATAAATGGATTTACATATGTAAAAACAGATTTTGATTTCTTTACAGGAAAAGTAAATGTAGTAGAGGAAATACCATATTCAGATGGAGAAAGATCAAAAGTTAGATGTTATGGTGCAAATGATGTTAGAGAAGGTGTTGCTATAATGCACATGGAAGGTGTAGATGTTTCTATAACAGGAAACTCAACAAATCCAACGAGATTCCAACATCCAGTTGCAGGTACATATAAAAAAGAATGTATTGAACAAGGTAAAAAATACTTCTCTGTAGCTAGTGGTGGTGGAACAGGTAGAACCCT
Source organism: Clostridia bacterium (assembly GCA_036307105.1). Taxonomy (GTDB): domain Bacteria; phylum Bacillota; class Clostridia; order TANB77; family CAG-508; genus CAG-269. The sequence continues at coordinate 20,900 of JAXJYD010000016.1, forward strand.
TCACCCAGATAATATGGCAGCAGGACCAGCTTCTTACGGTATGACAGATACAATGGGAAGAATGCATTCAGATGCACAATTTGCAGGAAGTTCTTCAGTACCAGCTCATGTTGAAATGATGGGATTAATCGGAATGGGTAATAACCCAATGGTTGGAGCATCAGTAGCAGTAGCTGTAGCAGTAGAAGAAGCAATGAAATAGTAATTATATTTAAATTTTAATATTATATAAGTAATAGAAAATAGCAGAATATTCTGCTATTTTTGTTTACCTCCAAAGTGTTTTGTGCATAATATAAAAAAGAAAAAATAGGAGGTAAATTGTTTTATGAAAAATTATTCTGAAATTAAATATATTCATGCAATTCAAATTTTAGATTCAAGAGGAAATCCAACTGTTCAAGTAGAAGTAACTACTGTAAATGGTGTAAAGGGAATAGCATCTGTTCCATCTGGTGCATCAACAGGAAGTTTTGAGGCAGTTGAGTTAAGAGATGGGGATAAGAAAAATTATTTAGGAAAAAGTGTAGAAAAAGCAGTTAAAAATGTAAATGATAAAATTGCTAAAAAAATTATAGGAATGAATGTATTTAAACAAAGAGAAATTGATGAAGAGATGATTAAATTAGATGATACACCTAATAAATCCAATTTAGGTGCAAATAGTATTTTAGGAGTATCGCTTGCAGTTGCAAAAGCAGCAGCAAATGAATTAGGTATAGAATTATATCGTTATATTGGAGGAGTTCAAGCAAATGAATTACCTATTCCAATGATGAACATATTAAATGGAGGAAAACATTCTGATAATAATATTAGTATTCAAGAATTCATGATTGTTCCAGTAGGAGATATAACTTTTGCAGAAAGAATGAAAAGAGGAGTAGAGGTATATCATACACTAAAAAAAGTTTTAAAAGACAAAGGTTTTAGTGTTGGTGTTGGAGATGAAGGTGGATTTGCACCAAATTTAGAAAATGAAGAACAAGCATTAGATATTATAATAGAAGCAATAAAAAAAGCTGGATATGAACCAGGAAAGGATATAAAATTAGCTTTAGATATAGCGAGTACAGAAATGTATGAAGAAGCTAAAAAAATAAATAAAACAGGATATTATTTTTGGAAAACGAAACAATTTAAAACTAATGAGGAAATGATAGGGTATTTTATAGATTTATGTAATAAATACCCAATATTCTCGATTGAAGATGGTTTAGCAGAAGAAGATTGGGAGAGTTGGAAAATACTTACTGATAAAATAGGAGATAAAGTACAATTAGTAGGAGATGACTTATTTGTAACTAATAAATCTAGATTATATAGAGGAATTGAAAAACAAGTTGCTAATAGTATATTAATAAAACCTAATCAAATAGGAACTTTAACAGAAACATTAGATACTATTGCAATTGCTAAGAAAAATGGATATACAACTGTAATATCACATAGGTCAGGTGAAACAGAGGATACAACAATTGCTGATATTGCAGTTGCTGTAAATGCTGGACAAATAAAAACAGGTGCACCTTGTAGAACTGATAGAGTTGCAAAATATAATAGACTTTTAACTATTGAAGACCAAATATGTCAATTGAACGTTGTGAATTGACATTAAAACCCAACCAAATTGACAAAACAAAAATTACAATTATATTACAAATTATAAAAACTATTGAATTCTTATTTTAAGTGATATATAATATATGCATAAAGATTAAAATAAGAAGAGGAAAATAAAATGCAAAAGACAAAAACGATTGAAAGCCTTGTGGTTGTACACACACACACACACACACAC
>JAXJYD010000017.1:0-8653 GCA_036307105.1 Clostridia bacterium
ATTTATTATATAAATTTAAACATTATTGAAAGGAGTGATTTTTTTGAATAAAAAAATATTTTATATTAATTCAATATTTATTTTTTCAATTTGTTTTATTATTTTTTTATTTAATAATTCTTTTGCATGGGGAGACCCTCAAATAGTAGGCAAAATAAATTCTGCTTTTTTAAATATTGAAAAATGGATTATACAAATTTCTACACCTGCTGCAGCGGTTGCTGTTGGAAGTGGTATCTTTATGAGAAAATTTAGTTTTGGTGATGAAGAAAGAATCAGAATGGGAAAAAAGATAATTAAAGGCTCTCTTTTCTCGTATGCACTAATTATGGCAATCGATTTGATTCTATCTGCTATTGAATCTTTAATATCTTAGAGGAGGTTTTTTTGGAAAATACTACAGATATTACACAAGCAATTATAGATACAATTAATTCAATATTTGAGAAATTATTTGCTTCAATTGATAATAATTTATATTCTGCTTTAGATAAAATAACATTTATTAATTCTGATATTTTAAATGATAATACTTTTGAGAAAATATTTGGAACATCTACTTCAGATGGAATTTTGATAATTGCAAATTCTTTATTATTAGGTTTTATTTTATATTATTCAATAAAATATTTATTATCTCATATTACCTATAAGCAAATAGAGCAACCTTTTAGCTTCATAATTAAATTAATTATTTTTGGAATTTTTATGAATTATTCTTTTTCAATTTTAAAAATAATATTAGAATTAAATTCAAATATTACTTTAGAAATTCAAAATATAGGGCAAAATATATTTAATTCACAAATTTCTTTTTCAGAATTAATAAATAAAATTAATACAAATATATCTATTCAGACTACTTCAATTGATATATTTTCTTTAGATGGTCTAATTAAAGGAACTCTTAGTTTTTCTTTATTAAGTTTAATTTTTTCATATTCATTTAGATATATTATGGTTAAAATATTTATTTTACTTTCCCCTTTTGCATTTTTATCTCTTTGCATGGATACTACATCTTGGTTCTTTAAATCTTGGCTAAAAAATTTATTTTCTCTATTATTTATTCAAATTATTGTTTATCTAGTTCTTTTATTATTATTTTCAATAGATTTTTCTAGTTCAAATATTTTAAATAAATTTATTTATATTGGTGGATTATATGCATTAATAAAAGCAAATTCTTTTGTTCGTGAATTTATTGGTGGAATATCCACAAATATATCACAAACTGTGCAAAACTTTACTGCTTTTAGAAGTTAATGGAGGTTTAGATGAAATTTATTTTTCCTAAAAATTATAATTTTAAAAATAAAATATTAGGTATAATTGATTATACTACGGCATTTTTTAATGTTGCTTGGTATGGTATAGTATTTTTATTTGTTAATTTGTTTTTTAGCAGTTTAAAAACTAAAATTATATTTTTTATTTTACTTTGTTTTCCATTATTTCTTTTTAGTATTTCTGGATTTAATGGTGAAAATATTTTTTATGTATTTAAATATATGTCAAAATATTTTATTAAGTCAAAATTATATTTGTATAATAAAAATTATAGAAAATATTAGATTTTTGATTTAATTATTTTATTTTTTTATTGTATTTCAATTTACGGATAAAAATATAAAAAAATATACATACTTCCGAAAGTGAATTCTATAGAACCGTGAATTGTAACTATAAGAGTTAAGTTATAAAATTATTTTCAAGATTTCCTTGAATTTTATGTCTAAAAAAGTTATAATTTGATATACAAGTCGCAATTAAAAGTTAGGAGATGTTTTATTATGAAATTAGAGCAAAACGAACAACCGCTTATATTTTCATCAACTCATATTTCAGATATTTTTTTTTCAGAATATTTATCTGAATTGCCTGGTGATTATTTAAAAATATATTTATATATGATATTTTTATCAAAATATGGTAAAGACATTAAATTAACAGATTTATCAAAAAAATTAAATATACCTTTAAAGTCTATTAATGATGGATTAAAGTTTTTAGAAGAGCATAATTTAGTAACTAAAAAAGCTACTGGATATATAATTAATAATTTACAAGAAATAACTCTTCATAATTTATATACTCCTAATTTAACTCTTTCAAAAGAAAAAGTTGAACAGACGTCAAAAAATAAATCGAAAGCAAAAGCTATTGAACATATTAATAATATGTATTTTCAAGGTATTATGGGACCATCTTGGTATAATGATATAGATTTATGGTTTAGAAAATATTGCTTTGATGAACAAGTAATGATAGCTTTATTTGATTATTGTTATAAAAGAAGTGCTCTACATAGAAATTATATTCAAACAGTTGCAGAAGCTTGGGCTTCAAATAAAGTTAAAACATGGAATGATTTAGATGCTTATTATCAAAAACAAGAAAATATGCATAAGATAAAAAAATCTATTGCTAAAAAACTTGGAAAACATAGCGGACTTACTCAATATGAGGAAGCATATATTGAAAATTGGATTTTAAATTTTGGATATGATATGAATATAATAGAAATTGCCTTAAAGAGAACAACTTTTAAGCAAAATCCTACATTTGAATATATAAACAATATTATTACAGATTGGCATGACAGAAATTTAAAAACACCATCTGAAATAGAAGCATTTTTAGAACAACGTAAAAAACAAGAAAAAGACACAAAAAATTTAAAAACAAAAGTTAATAAAGCAAATTATGAACAAAGACAATATTCTAATTTAGATTTTCTTTATGCAAATAACACAAATAATAATGATACTAATTAAATATTTTAATAATAATATCCATTTTACAGAAATTACTACAGTAAAAAAGGAGGACTAAATGTCTAATGAGATTTTAAATTCAATATTAAAAGAATATGAACAAAAGAAATTAAATGCAGAATTAGATTTAGAAAAAAGAAAAAAAATATTATATGAACAGGTACCTAGATTAGAAAAAATTGAAGATGATTTAAATAATTATGCAATTATGACTGCAAAAAATATTTTAAATAATTATGATTATTCCATTTCTGAATTACAAAAAAAAATAAATATATTAAAATTAGAAAAATCAGAAATTTTGAATGAATTAAATTTACCTTCTGATTATTTACAACCTAATTATTCGTGTAAAATCTGTAATGATACAGGATATATAAAAGTAGATAATTATAAAACGAAAATGTGTAATTGTTTAAAACAAAAATTATTAGATTATTCTTTTAATAAATCAAATATGTATAATTTAGATAAAGAAAATTTTAATAATTTTAATGAAAATATTTTTTCAGATGAGGTAGATTTATCAAAATATAGATTAAATATTTCTCCTAGAAAAAACATTTTAAGTATTAAAAATAAATGCATAGAATTTATAGAAAATTTTGATAATTTAAATCAGAAAAATTTATTATTTACAGGTGGTACTGGTTTACGGTAAAACATTTATGTCTAATTGTATAGCTAATGAAATTTTAAAAAAAGGCAAAACTGTACTTTATCAAACAGCTCCTGTATTGCTTGAAAGCGTAATAGAATATAAGATGAGCAAATCAAAAAATACATTAGAAAATATATATGACTCTGTATTAAATACAGATTTATTAATAATAGATGATCTAGGAACTGAAACTTTAAATAGTATGAAACTAAGTGAATTATTTACAATTATTAATACAAGAATTTTAAATTTAAATAATAAAATTACTAAAACAATAATATCTACAAATTTAAATATAAATGATATTTTTAATCATTATGAAGAACGTATTGGTTCTAGAATTGCTGGCTATTACGATATTTATTATTTCTTTGGAGATGATTTAAGATTTAGAAAATGATATTACTTTTTTAGAAAAAGCCTGTACAAATGTACAGGCTTTAATGGGCTTCCTAGGGAAGAGCAAAATACTTTTGCTTAACATTTTCGTTTGCCACTACTAATGTCCCAAATACTCAAGTGAATAATCACTTTGTTTTAAAAATATATCATAATAATTATATTTTGTCAATTAAACTTTTAGTTACTATTTTCTTCCACATCTGGAGTTAAAGTTTCTATGCTTACTACTTTTCCACCGTCATTTGTTCTCATTAGTGTTACACCTTGAGTTGATCTTCCTAGAATGCTTATTTCATTAACTTTTAATCTGATAATTGTTCCTGTATCTGTAATTAACATTACATCATCTTCTTCAGTTGCAATTCTAACTCCAACAAGTTTTCCTGTTTTAGGTGTAATTTTATAAGTAATTACTCCTCTTCCACCTCTTTTTTGTACTCTATATTCATCAAGTTCTGTTCTTTTTCCAAATCCATTTTCAGTGATTGCAAGAAGTGTTGCTTTTCCACCAGCTATTACTGATTCCATTCCTATTACTTCATCATCATCGTCTAATCTCATTCCAATAACACCTTGTGAAACTCTACCAATAGGTCTTACATCTTTTTCATCAAATGTTATACATAATCCATTTCTTGTTACTAATACAACATTATCTTCTCCATCTGTTAATCTAACACCTATTAATTCATCTTCATCTTTTAAAGTAATTCCTTGTAATCCAGTCTTTCTGGCTGTATCATATTCTTTTAATGCTGTTTTCTTTATCAATCCATTTTTTGTTGCCATAAGTAAGTATTTTCCTTCTGCAAAATTTTGGATTGGAATAACTGCTGATACTTTTTCACCTGGATCTAAACTCAATAAATTAACAATTGCTGTACCTTTTGCTGTTCTTCCTGCTTCTGGAACTTCATATCCTCTTAATTTATAAAGTTTTCCTTTATTAGTAAAGAATAAAATCATATCATGTGTTGATGTTGTAAATATTTGTTTTACAAAGTCATCTTCACGTGTTGCAATTCCTGTAATTCCTTTACCACCTCTTCTTTGACTCTTATAAGTGTCAATTGGCATTCTCTTTATATATCCAAAATGTGTTAGGGCAACTACGCATTGCTCTTCTTTGATTAAATCTTCTACATCAATTTCGCCTTCTGCAGCTACTATTTTTGTTTTTCTTTCATCTCCGAATTTTTCCTTAATTTCAAGTAACTCTTCTTTAATAATATCAAAAACAAGTCTTTCGCTATTTAATACTGCTCTTAAATGTTCAATTAATGCCATTAATTGCTTATATTCCTCATCAATTTTTTCACGTTGCAAACCTGACAATGTTTTTAATCTCATATCTAAGATTGCTTGTGCTTGGATATCAGAAAGACCAAATCTTTCCATTAATCTTTCTTTAGCATCATCATATGAAGAACGAATAATTTGAATTACTTCATCTATGTAATCTAAAGCAATTTTTAAACCTTCTAATATATGTGCTCTTGCTAGTGCTTTATCTAAATCAAATTGAGTTCTTCTTAAAATAACTTCTTTTCTATGATCTATATAGCAGTCTAAACATTGTCTTAATGTTAATATTTTAGGCTCTCCATTAACTAGAGCAAGCATTATAATACCAAATGTTGTTTGCATTTGTGTGTGCTTAAACAATTGATTTAAGACTACTTGCGCATTAGCATCTCTTTTTAATTCTATAACAACTCTTACCCTATCATTTCTGTCAGATTCGTCTCTACATTCAGAAATACCTTCAACTTTTCTTTCTTTTGATAAATCAGAAATTGCTTTAATTAAATTTGCTTTATTAACCTGATATGGTAATGAAGAAACAATAATCCTTTGCCTATTTCCACTCATTTCTTCAATATTTGTTTCTGCTCTTAATGTTATTTTCCCCCTACCTGTTGTATAGGCTTTTTTGATTCCTTCAATTCCTAAAATAATACCTTCTGTTGGAAAATCTGGTCCTTTAATTACGGACATTAAGTCTTCATCAGTCACTTCATCTTCATCAATAATTTTAATAATTCCATCTATTACTTCTGTTAAATTATGTGGTGGAATATTTGTTGCCATACCAACAGCAATTCCTGATGAACCATTTATTAAAAGTGATGGTATTCTAGCAGGTAAAACTGTAGGTTCTTGTAATCTATCATCATAGTTTGGCATGAATGGAACTGTATTTTTTTCAATATCTGTTAACATATATGCAGCAATTTTTGACATTCTAGCTTCTGTATACCTCATAGCCGCAGCTCCATCACCATCAACAGATCCAAAATTACCATGTCCATCAATTAGCATATATCTCATAGAAAAGTCTTGAGCTAACCTTACCATTGCATCATAAACTGAACTATCTCCATGTGGATGATATCTACCTAAAACAGAACCAACTGTATTAGCACATTTCCTATATGGTTTATCTGCAGTTATTCCATCTTCATGCATAGCATAAAGAATTCTTCTATGAACTGGTTTTAAACCATCTCTAACATCTGGAAGTGCACGAGATACAATAACACTCATAGCATAGTCTATATAGGCTGTTCTCATTTCTTTTTCTATATCTCTCTCTATTATTTTTCCGTCATTTCTTTCTTGTGGTGTTTCTTCCATTTTTCTCCCTCTTTTCCTTATTTAAATACATTTGTATTATACTAAAACAGCATTAAATTTGCAAGTAAAAAAGCCTAAAAATTACGAAAATTTCTACGGCTTTAGTCACTTTATAAAAATATTTATTATAGTTTTATTTATTTATTTAAGAATTATTTTTATATGCTTTTACTATCATAATATAAACTCTCTGGAGATACATCTTCACCATTTTCCCATTCAATTGTTTCTCCTCTTGGTTTTACTTTATTAAAATAATCTTTATTTTTCAACCTAAAATATATTTTATTATTTTCTATTAATTTTTTCATATCAAAAATCTTTTCCTCTTTTGTCTCAAATATTATTTTTAGCAAATAATTATCTAAAACTTTAACTTCTAATACGTCAGGTGTAATATATTTATCCATTATACTTTCCCCCTTTATACTAATTATTTTAAAGGATCAATTTTAAAATAATCTTTTCCTTCTTGCATTATATTCCATAATGTAATTAATTCTTCTTTGTGAATTAAAATCCACGCTTCAATCATTTTCTTTTGTTTATATGGTATACTTCCTTCTATAATATTACATTCAAAATCATAAACCACTTTATCATTATTATATCTTACATGTATATGTGGCTTATTATGTTTTCCATTTTCTTCATTATAATACATAGTTACAATTATTCCATAGAATTGTGATATTATTGGCATTTAAATTTTCTCCTTTATTTTATCATTAAATTTTACTTATTGCAAGAATTATACTAATTTTTCTGCTAATTCTAACTGTTCTTTTGTTAAATTAAAATCTTGTCCATTATTTTTTATTAAATTATGTAAGACCTCAATTGTTCTTGCATTTTTTATTGTACTTTCAATTGGAGCAATATTTTTTAATTCTTTTTCTATTTTATTATATTCCTTCTCCATACCACTAAAATCTTTATTCTCAAAACAATTTCTCCAATTTGAGATATATTTATTGGTATTTTCTATAGATTTATATTGATTACTAAATGTATTCGAAATATTACTTTCTAAATTATTCAATATAATATTTTTTCCTTGTTTTATATTTTTAGCCACATTATTGTTTACTAATCCAGCTTTTCTCACATTATCAATTGTTAAATCTAATAATGAAGATATTCCGTCAATTAATCCTCCACTTTTTATAGCATTTTGCATTTGATCTACAGTTTCAAAATTACCACTAAAAATTCCTATTGCACTTTTTCCTAAATTTATAGCATCATCTATTGTTTGTTTAATACCGATCTTTTAATCCATAATTAAGTAAATTATTCTTAATACCTATTATTTCATTTTCTACAAAATCTGGTAATATTGCTCTTAGTCCAATATCAATAGCTGTATTTACTGTTTTGCCTAATGTCGTTTCTAAAAAACTCTTTTGAGTATTTTCATTTACTATTTTATTATTTAATTCTAAATTATTATTTTGTAAATTTTCTAACTTCATATTTTACCTCTTTTCTTTTTTATAATTTTTTATTAATTTTTTATTAATTTTTTTAATTTTTTAAATATTAAATGTTTAATATTATTTATTTAAATTTATATTTATATTTATATTTATTTTATTATTTAATATTTATTTTTTTTATTATTTATTTTTAATTTTTTATATTATTTTTATTATAAAAAATAATTTATATATTTTTTTATTTATTGTAAAAAAATTTTTATAATTAATTATTATTTTAATTATTTATATTTATTAATTTTTAATTATGATAGTATTTTTTTGATTATTTTTCTTATAGGAATTTTAAATTTAATTTTTTGATTTTTAAAAAATTTTTCTTCAAGATTTAAAATTTTTTTATCATAAAAAACTTTATAAACATAACAAAATTTTCCTAAAATATTTTGAACAATTAAATTACTCAATGAATTAAAATTATATAAATTCTGTATTATATGTAAACTCATCTCATTTTTTTTTCTTTTGTAATTATTAATTTTACAATTCCTTAAAAATTCTTTTATCCCAAGTATATTTTTATTACACACATAAACTTTTTTATCTAATAATTCTATTATATCCTCCTTTAATTTTTTGTTATGAATGTAACCAATATCCATTAAAATATAATCATATATTTTTTTATTTTCTTTTATTATATTTTTTATAAAAATAATATTTTTATATTTTTCATC
>JAXJYD010000018.1:0-1703 GCA_036307105.1 Clostridia bacterium
AGTTCGTTATTTTTGAAATACAACACTTCTGATATTATTTTTCTTCCTTTTTCTGTGACATAATATTTTAGACCATTTGGTACTTTTCGTATTAATTGATGTGCTCGTAATTTGGCTAATAACCTTGTTATTCTATTTCTTATTTTTATACTGTCTACTTCTTTACTGTTACCGCATAGAGCATATTTTATATCTGCGTTTCTGAATCCATTTATCATATAACTACCATTTGATAATGTTCTAAATAATACTGTTGTTTCTTTATCTAAAATATTAAATCCAGTAAATCTCCTTCCCTTAACCACAATTTTACTAGAAACTTTTTCTATTTCTTTTATTGGTTTTGATTTATCTATAGCATTTCCTAGTGCTTCTATATATCTATTATTTGATGCTGAGGATACTTCTTTATATCGGTATAAATTTGCTATAGATTTTCCCATTGGTACCCATCTTGTTACTTCATATCCTTCTTTTGTAACCACATTCTTAAGTATCTTGAATTCATGTGGATCATTAATTGTTGTTTCAATTCTCAATACTGAATTCTTATCATACATTTTTATACTATTGCTTTTCATTTTGTGTTTTATTCTTATTCCCTCTTTTCGTTTTCTATAATCGGAGCCTATTTCCCCCTGAAATGCTGAATGCATTTTACGACCTAAAAAAGTCATAATATCTTCACACTTAAATGAAAAGAATGCGTGTTCAACCAGAGAAGGATATACATCCTCTAAGTCCTTTCGACTATTAAACATTATATCGGTTGCATACTCACATTCTGACACACACCAAAAATATGCATGTCCCATTGCTTTTTCTATTGTTGGTAAATAATTATTTATCTTTTGGATTATCCCATCAAAAGAACTTGATAGGTTTTTAGAATCAATTTTATCTGCTAATTCTTGTGCTCTTTGAATATCTTCTATGTCAGTAAAGCAGTTATCATATCTTGAATATTTAATATTTTCTTTATCTAACTTTTTAGCTAAATATTCTCTTCCGATTAATATAAATTTGAACCATAAAAGGAAACCATGTTTGAATTTTAACATGCATAAAACCAAATTCTTCATCTAAAAAATATAAATAATAATATTTACATTTTCTATTTCCCCATTTTAGCTGTAGTTGATGAGTTTCCTTATTAGTGGATACACTCATTGAATTACAAGTTTCTACAGTTCCTATAATTCCTATTAAACCAGTATCAATTGGAGAATCTTCCAACATTTTTAAAGCCGTTTGTTCTTTAGAAATATTAGGTGATTTCAAATATGTATATGGTCTGTTTTGTGAAGAGGCTATATTCTCTACATGGTCACATAAATTTTTTGTTACATTTTGAGCATATGCAGGAAAATCTTTCCATAAAATATTTTTTATAGATAAAAAAGCTTTAAATTGTTGTACATTACATAATTGTCTTATATATCCTTTTATTATAATTCTATCAAAAGTATCTAATTTACCCTTGATTTTTTCACTGTATTGGTTTAAAATATTCATAAGAAAACACCTCAAATTTAAATTCTCTGGGGAAGAAAGTTCCCGATTTTTATTGAGACAACGAACTCGTTTTTAATGGTTATTATACCATATGAATCAATGAATTTGAAGTGTTTTCTGTTTTTTATTTACATAATTATTAAAATTATAGACATTTGTTTGCAGTTTTAACTGCGGTGTGATATAAT
>JAXJYD010000019.1:0-27100 GCA_036307105.1 Clostridia bacterium
TGGTAAAATATGCAAAAAAGCGTATTTAGACAATAGGGACTTTGCGGTCAAAAATAAGCCTCTATCGTCTAAATTAAGATTTTATTTTCAAGGGAAAGTCATCCTTTCCTATTATATAAAAGCGCTTCGCGCCTAACGTTGTCAAATTATGGAGGATTTATGAATAGTATTTTGGAAGAAACTAAATTTATTATGAATAAATATAATATAAAAGCCAATAAATCATTAGGACAGAATTTTTTAATAAATGAAGAAGTTATAAATAAAATAGTAGAAAGTAGTGAAATCAGTAATGAGGATTTGGTAATAGAAATAGGACCGGGTTTAGGTACATTAACTAAATTCTTATTAGAAAAAGCAAAAAAAGTTATATGCATAGAACTTGATCCTAAAATGATTACAATTTTAAACGATAGATTTAAATTATATGATAATTTAGAAATAAAAAATGAGGATGTTTTAAAAGTTGATTTAAAAAATCTAATAAGAAAAGAAAAAATGGTAACTGATGTTAAAAATGTTAAAATTGTTGCAAATCTTCCTTACTATATAACAACACCAATAATTATGAAATTACTTGAAGAAGAGTTAGATTTAGAAAGCATAACTGTTATGATACAAAAAGAAGTAGCAGATAGATTAATAGCAGTTCCTGGTGATGAAAATACAGGTGCTATTACATATGCTGTTTACTACTATTCTGTAGGAGAAAAGATAATTGAAGTTCAAAACAACTCTTTTATACCTGAGCCAGAGGTTACGTCAGAGGTTATAAAGATTACTATAAGAGATAAAGAGCCTATAGATGTTAAAAATAAAGAATTGATGTTTAAAATTATCAAAAGTTCTTTTATGCAAAGAAGAAAAACGTTATTAAATTCATTAAACAATGCAAATATTTTTAACAATAAAGATGAGGGAATTAGAATTTTAAAAGAAATTGGGCTGCCAGAAAATATCCGAGCTGAAAAACTTACTCTTCAAGATTTTGCAAATATAGCTAACAAAATTTCATAAAAGTATTTAAAAAAAACACTATATGTGTTATAATAAAGTAGCGAATAATATAAATGGAGAGTTAATAATGAATCAAATTTTAATTACTGAAAAATTATATATTACGCCTGAACTAAAAAGAAAAAAGAAGGTATATAAGTTTAACTTTCTTTTATCTATATTTTTAGTTGTTATTTTGGTTTCATTTTATATTTACGCTGAGTATGATAGAAATAAAAGTGAAGAAACATCTTTAGGGATAATGAGTAATTTTAATAATGAAGTACAAGAAGATACAACAATTGCAAAAAATAATGTATTAGTAGTGGTTTTAAATGATATATCAGAAAATAATGAAGAAGTTGTAATAGACAATTCAAGTAATACGGGAGGTTCTAATAATAGAGAACAGTCAAACTCAATTAGGAGAACTGTGCAAACTACAACTGAAGGATATAAATATACTACAATTGCAACGATAAGTATTCCAAAGATAAATTTACAATATCCGATTTTAGATGGTGAAACAGACTCTGAAGCTGAAACAGAAGCATTATTAAAAATATCACCAACAAAATTTTGGGGAAGTGATCCAAATGAAGTGGGGAATTTTTGTATTGTAGGACATAATTATAGAAACAGTAAATTTTTTAGTAAAGTTCCTACACTTGAAAATGGAGACATTATAGAAATTACAGATTTAGAGGGAAGAACATTGAGATACTCAATTTATAATAAATATGAAGTTGTACCAGAAGATTTAAGTTGTACATCACAACTTACAAATGGCAAGAAAGAAATAACTGTAATTACTTGTACTAATGATAGTAAAATGAGGGTTATTGTAAAAGCAAGAGCTGTATAGAAATGAAATTATAAAAAAATGTATATAAAGGTAACCAAACTTTCATATAAACATAAAATATAAGGAAGAATTATATTTTTATGCTTATATGGGGGTTTTTTTATGGCGAAAATACTTGTGTTTAATAATGATACCGATCGTATGGAGACGTATTATAGAGGAGAAAACGAAGCGATGCCTTATATTACAAATAATACTTTGAGAGTAAGAGAATTTAGAGGTTCTAGTAGAAGTAATATTTTATGGACAACAAAAAGAACTATGCAGAGTTGGAATAGTCAGAGGTATATTTTTGGTTCACCAATACCAGTTGGATTTGCATTTAAAAGACCATATGAAGGAGGACATGGAAACTTAAGCCAACATTATGCAGGAGTTGCGTTTGATGTAGGGCAAACATTACCTAATAATAGACGTCTACAATTATGGAATTCAGCTAATAATTCAGGAGTATGGGCATATGTAGAACCAATCTCTTTAACTCCAACCTGGGTACATTTTGATCGTAGATTTGGTAAACCAGCATGTAGTACAGGAGGGTATCCAATACTAAAAAGGGGAAGTGTAAGTAATTATGTATGTATTGCACAAGATGATTTAAATACTTTAGGATTTGCTACAAGAGGTTTAGACCGGAGTTTTTGGTACAGCAACACAAAATGCTGTTATTGCATATCAGCGTTCAAGGGGATTGACTGCAGATGGAATCGTAGGATGTAATACCTGGCGTTCTCTACAGGAAAATGCAGTAGGAAGAGGATCAACATCAACTACTATTAATTGATTTAAATTATTATCAAAATTAAAAAGCTAAAACATTCTAATAAAGAAAGTTTTAGCTTGTATTTATATAATAGGAAAGTCATCCTTTCCTATTATATAAAAGCGCTTCGCGCCTAAAGTTGCACAGAAATTTTCTTGGCGAAAATTTCGCGCAAGAACAAATTTACGGAACGCATTACATAGTATAATTTGTAAAAAATTAAAAAATATGCTTTGAAATAATATACTATAAATTTAAGGGCGTTCCGATTTGTTCTATATTTATAAATTCTCTTTGATTATTTCTTTGTTCTCATCTTCTTTTTGCAATTTGACTAACTCTTTTGTAATAGCTTCTATTACAATTTGGTTATAATTGTTTAGTTTTAAATAGTTTTCTAAAAATGACTGATTTACTAAATTATTTGAAATAGGTGAGTCGCATGGTATTAAATCATCAAATAAAAAATCAGTATTAATATTTAGAGCTTTACAAAGATTAGTTATTGTTGTGGCACTGCCAAAGGCAATACCGCGTTCTAATTGACTAATATATCTTGAAGATAAAGATATTTTTTCAGCTAATTGTTCTTGGGTATATTCTGATTTAGTTCGTGCTAATTTTATTTTCATACCGATATTTTTTCTTAATTTTTTTTCTACGTCATTCATATAGCTCCTCCTTGAACTTTTCTATAAAAAGTATAGCAATTTAAAGAATAAAATAAAATGAACTATTAATAAGAAAAAAACAAAACTACAACTAAAAGTTCTAGTTTATATATTATTCTTTGTGCTAAACTATTATTTTGTATTTTTTGGCTATGAATTGTAAGCAAATAATATAAAAAAATAAAAAAATTTTAAAAAACCCTTGCAAAATAATAAAAGTTATATTAAAATTTAGTTGAAGTGGAGAAAAGTGGAATAAAGTGGTGAAAAAGTGGAGAGGAGGTAACCATATTGCTAATTGGTGAATACGAGCATTCTCTAGATGCAAAGGGCAGAATGATAATGCCTGCTAAATTAAGACAAGATATGGGAGAAAAATTCATTGTAACAAAAGGGTTAGATGGATGTTTATTTGCGTTTTCACAAAGTGAATGGTTAAACTTTGAAACTAAATTAAAAGCATTACCGCTATCAGATAAAAATTCAAGAAACTTTGTTAGATTTTTCTTATCAGGTGCAACTGAATGTGAATTAGATAAACAGGGAAGATTTTTAATTCCAAATAATCTAAGAGTAGCAGCTAATCTAGAAAAAGAAGCTGTAATAATTGGAGTTGGAACTAGACTTGAAATTTGGGATAAAGCAACATGGAGCAAATGTGATGAAAATATATCTGCTGATGAAATTGCAGAAAATATGACAATGCTTGGTATATAACTTGAAAAAGTTTATATAAAGTACATATGATAATAGTACCAAAGAAGAGAATACTAATGAAATTTAAAATACAAAAGATAAATTAACTAAAGAATTTAAAATACATATGACAAAATTGCTAAAGAAAAGTTTGCCAAAAAATACAAAAGATAAAATTACAAATGAAAATTTAACATAAGAAGAATTTGTACAAAAGATAAATGTACAAAAGATGATATTGAAAACCAAAAGAAAAAACAAAAAAGAAAATACAGCTGGTAGTTAAAATTGCCAGCTTAATTTTGTTATTCCACTATTGTTTTAAATAAAGAGGTGTTAAATTGGAATTCAATCATAAACCTGTAATGCTAGAAGAATGTATAAATGGGTTGAAAATAAAAGAAGATGGCATATATGTAGATGGTACTCTTCGGTGGAGCAGGGCATAGCAAAGAAATAGTAAAAAGATTATCAAGCAAAGGAATATTAATTGGAATAGATAGGGATGTTGATGCATTAAATGCTGCTAAAAATAATTTAAAAGAATATTCTAATGTAATATATGTACATGATAATCATGATAATATAAAAGAAATATTAGAAAAGTTAAAAATAGAAAAAGCAGATGGAATTTTGTTAGATTTAGGAGTCTCATCATATCAACTAGATGAACGTAATAGAGGATTTAGTTACATTGGAGAAAATGAGTTAGATATGAGGATGGATAAAACACAAAAACTTACAGCAAAAGAAATTGTAAATAATTATGATGAAGAAAAATTAGCAAATATTATTTATGAATATGGAGAAGAAAGATTTTCAAGACAAATAGCAAAAAATATTTGTATAGAAAGAAGAAATTATCCAATAAGTACTACAAAGCAATTAGTAGAAATTATAGAAAAATCTATTCCAAAATCAAAACAAAAAAATGGACATCCAGCTAAAAAAACATTCCAAGCAATAAGAATAGAAGTAAATAATGAAATAAAGCCATTATATGATACTGTAATAAATAGTATAGAATGCTTGAAGCAGGGTGGAAGATTATGTATTATAACATTTCATTCTTTAGAAGATAGAGCTGTAAAAAATGCATTTATTGATGCTAAAGGAAAATGTACGTGTCTTAAAGATTTGCCATATTGTGTATGTGGTGCAAAATCGATGGGAGAGATAATAACTAGAAAGCCAATAATTGCTACAAAAGAAGAACAAATAGAAAATTCAAGAAGTAAAAGTGCTAAATTACGAATTTTTGAAAAAAGATAAAGGAGGTGAGTAACTTATGGCAAGAAGTAGATATGAATATGGTACAAGCCCTAGAAAATCACAACCAGAATATAATCCTAGAAAAAGAGAAAAAAAGAATAATCTAAAAGTTGTAAAAGATTTACCTAGACAAGAAGTAAAGATGACAAAGGAGCAAATAAAAAGAAGAAAGAACATAGCTCTAATTGTAGTTGCTATATTCGTTGTGCTACTTACTGTAAGTTATAGAAACTCACAAATAAATGAGAAATTTAGTCAAGTTCAGAAATTAAAAAAAGAATTATCAAGTATACAAAAAGAAAATGAACAATTAAAAGTTAATATAGAAAATAGTCTAAATTTAAATAATGTTGAAAAAATAGCTAAAGAAAAATTAGGAATGCAAAAATTAATAAATAGACAGACGCTATATGTTAGCTTACCTAAAAGAGATTATGTAGAAGCTGCTTCAGAAGAAGTAAAAAAAGAAGAAGATAAAAATTGGCTTCAAAAGATGGTAGAAAGTTTATTTAATAAATAAAAAAGTAAATTGCATAAAGAAAAATCTTTCTAATAAAATTTATTAGGAGGATTTTTTTATGATTGATACAAAACTTTCTAGTAAGAAGAAAATGAGAAATATGCTAATTATAGCTTTCTTAGTAATAATATGTCTTTTAGTGAGATTAGGATTTATACAATTTATTAAAGGAAGTGAATTATCTAGCTTGGCATATCAACAACAAACCTTAGATAGAAAAATTAATCCTAAAAGAGGAACTATTTTAGATAGTACAGGAGAGAAAGTTTTAGCAGTTAGTAGTACAGTAGAAACTGTATCTGTAAATCCTGGAAATATAAATAAAGAAGATAAAGAAAAGGTTGCTAAAAAACTATCAGATTTATTTGAATTAGATTATGAAAAAATAATAAAAAAAGTAACTAAAAGAAGTTCAATTGAAACAATTGCTAAAAAAGTAGAAAAAGAAAAAACTGATGAATTAAGAGTATGGATGGAACAAAATAATATAAAAACAGGAATAAATATTGATGAAGATACAAAAAGGTATTATCCATATAGTAATTTTGCATCACAAATTATAGGTTTTTGTGGAAGTGATAATCAAGGATTAGATGGGATAGAAGCAAAATATGATAATGAATTAAAAGGTAAACAAGGAAGCATTCAAAGACATACAGATGCAAAAGGTGGAGAAATAGGGAAAGAAGGAGAAAATTATGTATCAGCAATTGATGGAAATGATCTGGTTTTAACCGTTGACTTTACAATTCAATCTATTGCTGAAAAATATTTACAAGAAGCATGTATTGATAATGTATGTACAGATGGTGGAAATATTGTTATTATGAATCCGCAAAATGGAGATATTTTAGCAATGGCAACATATCCATCATATAATTTAAATACACCTTATGAAGCATATACAGAAGAATTAAAACAAAATTGGGCTTCTATAGAACAGGCGGAAAAAACTAAAAATTTACAGGCAGTATGGAGAAATAGAGCAATAACAGATACTTATGAACCAGGTTCTGTTTTTAAATTAATTACATCATCTGCTGCATTAGAAGAAAGAATAACGAATACAGATAATCAAGGTGAATTTTGTTGTACAGGTGGAATTGAAGTTGCAGGAGTAAGGATAAAGTGTTGGAGATATTATAGACCACATGGCTCAGAAAGCTTAAGACAGGCTTTAATGAACTCTTGTAATCCAGTATTTATAGGTTTGGGACAAAAAATGGGAGTACATACATATTATGAATATTTAAATAAATTTAAATTACTTAATAGAACTGGAATTGATTTACCAGGAGAAGCAAACAGTATATTTTTAGCTGAAAACAAAGCAGGACCCGTTGAACTTGCAACAATAAGTTTTGGCCAAAGGTTTGAAATAACACCGATACAACTAGTAACAGCGGTATCAGCAATAGCAAATGGTGGAGAAAGTATCAAACCAAGAGTTGTAAAAAAAATAATAAATAGTGAAACCAAAGAAGTTACAGATATTCCGGTTCAAAAAGATGAAAGAGTAATGTCAAAAGAAACATCTGAAAAAGTATTAAGTATGATGGAATCAGTTGTATCAGAAGGAACTGGTAAAAATGCTAAAGTTGCAGGGTATAGAATAGGAGGGAAAACTGGTACATCAGAAGATGGAGTAAATACTAATAAATACGTAACATCTTTCTGCCGGAGTTGCCCCAATAGATAATCCACAAGTTGTAGTTTTAGTAACTTTGTATAATCCAACGCGGAGAAGGTGGTCACCAAGGAGGTGGTGTTGCAGCACCTGTTGGAGGACAGATTTTTAGTGAAGTATTGCCTTATTTAGAAGTAAATCAAGGAAATCAAGAAGAGGTTGAAGTAATTGAAGAAGTCACAGTTCCTAATTTAGTAGGTTTGTCAATAAAAGAAGCGGAAAAAACAGTTAAAGAATTAGGTTTGAAAATTAGTTTTGAGAATATTTTAAATAATACAGAAGAGAACAAAGAAAGTTTAGACAAAGAAAATACAATTATAAAAGAACAAACCCCAACAGAAGGGATTAAGATAAATAAAGGAAATAAGATTTTTGTAAAGTATTAAAAAGAAAATGAGGTATATATATTTGATATAAAATAGTTGTGAATTAATAAAACAGCTATTTTTTGTATCAAACTTTAGCAAAATAGGATGTTTAGAAAATTTAAAAAACATAAAAAATATCTTTTATAAAAACAAAACAAATAAAATAAGAGTTATTTTTATATACAAAAATAATTTGACAAAACTAATGCAATGCTGTAAAATAAAAATAGGTGATGGAAATGTTAAAAAGAGAAATATATTTGAAAAAAATTAGAAATTTTTATAATAGTGATTTGATAAAAATTTTAGTAGGAATTCGTAGATCTGGTAAATCTGTAATATTAAGTCAAATTATACAGGAGTTAAAGGACAAAGGAATAGATAGCGAACATATAATATATATTAATTTTGAGTTTATAGAATTTGAAGATTTAACAGATTATAAAGAATTAAATAAGTATATAAAAGAAAGAATTAAAGATGATAAAATATATTATTTATTTTTTGACGAAATACAAAACGTTGAAAATTTCGAAAAAGTAATAAATTCTTTAAGAGCATCAAAAAAAGTGAGTATTTTTATAACTGGTTCAAATAGTAGGTTATTATCAGAAGAATTATCAACAGTTCTTTCTGGTAGATATGTTAGTTTTAAAATAAATCCATTATCTTATAAAGAAGTTTTGGAGTTGCTTGGGAAAAAGGAATCTACAGATAAAATATTTGAGGATTATATGAGATGGGGAAGTCTTCCAAATAGATTTGAATTTAAAAATGAAAATGCGATTAAGAGCTATTTATATGATGTATTTGATTCTATAATATTAAGGGATGTAGTAGAAAGATTAAAAATAAGAGATACAGCATTATTTAATTTAATATTACAATATATTATAGATACGATAGGCAGAGAATTTTCTGCTGAAAATATTATAAACTTTTTAAAAAATGAGGGTAGAGATGTTTCAACACTAACTATATATTCATATTTAGATGCATTATGCAAAGCACTCTTAATAAGAAAAGTTTATAGATATGATATACATGGAAAAGCAGTTTTAAAAACTTTAAATAAGTATTATGTTACAGATTTAGGAATAGCACAAATTAAGAATAATAAAACTGAAATGGATAAGTCATATGCAATTGAAAACATAGTATATAATGAATTAATAATTAAAGGATATGATGTGTATACTGGAAAAACAAAAAAAGGCGAGATAGATTTTGTTGCAACTAAACCAGAAAAAAAGATTTATATACAGGTAGCCTATAGTATACCCAATGAAGATACTAAGCAAAGAGAATTTGGTGCCTATGAAATTATATCTGATAATTATCCTAAATATGTTATAACATTGGATAGATTGAATTATGAATATAATGGTATTAAACATATAAATCTAATGGATTTTTTATTAGAGGATGATTTTTAATATAAAAAGCTTATAATTATAGAGAAGGTGATAAATGTGAGTAAAAAATGCAAATTATGTGGAAAAACATTTAACAACAATAATTATCAATTATTTGGTACAAGTTGTTTTAAAACAATTTGCGATTTGATGGATATAGTAATACCAAAAAGTATTAAAGAAAAAAATAAAGAAAAATATCTATGCTCTTTGATAGCTAAAAAATTAAATAAAAAGAGACTAACAATAAAACAAAAACAATATTTAACAGAATTATATCTTGCAACTTTATTTATTGATAAAATAGAGTATGTAAATTTAAATAAGCTTAAGAAAAAGATAAAAAAACAAATAGATAATATAAATTTTTTTACAGGAGTATTTCTACCAAATAAAGATTTATCGATGGTATTATATTCAATGTATAACTTATATAATGCAACAGATACATTTAAAAAGAATTTAGCTGAAATTGAAAAAATGCATAAAGAAGAAAAAATTGATGATAACGTAACAGATGACAAAAAGGTAATTCAATATTTTCAATATATTTTTAAAGTTAAGAAAATTTTAAATCCAAAGGAATATGCATTAAGTTATTATAGACAATATATTTTTTGGGAAACAGTAATCAATGGTGGACTTCTATTTAATTATCAATTAGCAGCAAAACTATTAAGACATTCATTAAGTGAAGTAGGAGATAGTCCAAAGACATATAATGTGACAGATAAAGATATAATTGAGAATATAAAAAAGGATGTAGATTTAACATTAAAATTAGATGAGATAGTAAAAGAGTATAATGATGAGAAATATTTTAAAACAGCAACTGAAGGCGAAAAAGAAACATTTGCATTTGAAAACAATACAGATTATAAATTTGCAATACATAATGCAGAAATTATTGTGGAGGGAAATAAAAACAAGGATAATAAATGGGATTTAAATATAGAGATTTTAGATAGATTTGACTTTACAGATTTTGTTTTTCCAGAAGAATATAATGATAAATATAAGGAAATTAATAAACAAGAAGATAAAACACAAACACAAAAGGCTATGAGCAGTGTAAAGAATGGACTAGGATATACTTTAAATAATATGGCATTAGCATCTGTGCAATATGGTGTATTAAAAGAATATGATGTGAAAATTAGTTTTAGTATAAATAACTACGAAAAAGAAGGTGATTAGCATGATTAAAACTATTTTTGTAAGTTTATTAATTGTAGTAGCAATTATATTTATATATCCACTTAAATCTATTATAATACCAACTGGGATGAGCATATTCAGTGATAGTAGTTCTGATAAAGATTTAATAAAAAGTTTTGGAAAAGCAAATATTGAAAGTTATGAAAAATATGAAAAAATAGAATCAGATGATGTTTATGCTGATTGCTATGCTATATACTTTAATGAAAAACAAGCAAATGCCATCGAAAACCAAATTAATAGTGATGAAAACTGGAAAAGAAAACCATTCAATGAGAAAATCATTAATAATTATAAAAAATTAAATGTAAATAATTTTGAAAATTTATATTATTATTTAATTGAATTTGATAAAGATTATAATACTATAGAGACAAATCGAGAAATATTAGACAATAAAACAATAGAGTGGTATAAATCAGCAATTTATGATGGTTATAAGAAAGTATTATATTATTATAATAGGTGCTATGAAAAATAAATATTATAAAACATGAGGTAATAATAAATGAATGAAAATATAAAGTATTTAGATAAAATTATAAATGTAGTAATTGATAGACCCTTAGGAAGTAGTCATCCAAAATATCATAAACATATTTATCCAGTAAATTACGGATATGTACCAAATACTATTAGCGGTGATGGAAAAGAACTAGATTGTTTTGTATTAGGAGAATATGAACCTGTAAATGAATATAAAGGAAAGTGCATTGCTATAATACATAGATTTAATGATAATGATGATAAGTTAGTTATTGCCCCAGAAAATGTTAATTTTACTAATGCTGAAATTAGAGCATTAACAAACTTTCAAGAAAGATTTTTTGAAAGTGAAATAATAAGGAGTTCAAATTATATAGAATTTAGAAAAAATATTCCTGAATTGACAGTTAGAAATTTAGGAAAAAGTTTGAAGTTTTATGAAGCTATTGGATTTAAGGTTGAATATGATAGACCAGAAAACAAATTTGTATTTATCTCTTTAGGAGAAATTCAATTTATGTTACAAGAAAATTCAGATAACGATAGATGGGAAGTAGCTAAACTTACATATCCATTTGGAAATGGAATTAATTTTCAATTAGAAGTAGAAAATGTAAATAAAATATATGATAATTTAAAAAATAACAATTACAAAATTGCTTTTGACATAGAAGAAAATTGGTATAGACAAGAAGATAAGCTACTTGGAAATAAAGAATTTTTAGTTCAAGATCCGGATGGATATCTACTAAGATTTTCTGAAGATTTAGGAGAAAAATATGTTTAATATAGAGTGAAAGTTAAAAATATAGAGAATAAATCAAATATTTATTCTCTATATTTTTTATATATTCAATTATATTAAATTCTAAACCATTATATTTGCGAACATCAAGAATAATAAATAAAATAAAGTTTTAACTGACATACGAATTGTAGTTTTTGCAGTTTTCTTTATTACTGTTAATCTGTGTTCTTTTCTAACTGTTAAAGCTAAACAGTTTATCACTGGTGTATATTCTTGAGTTTCCATATTGATCAACTCCTTTTTCCTTTCGTAAATTTAATGTATTTTAACCTTTGTAATAGACTTTTTTTATTTCTATAATTTAATGATACATAGAATATTACAAAAAGTCAAGTTTTTTTACAAAAAAATAACATCTTTATTACAAAAGTATTACAAAAACGTTACAAAAAAACAAAAATGTTCGTTAAAAATACAAATATAATAATAAGCGAAAGCTAGTTATATCAATAAATACATGAAAATTATAGGGGTAAAAAATAATAAATATAAAAATCATAAAAAAATTATGAAAAAATTTATAAAAAATTACAAAAAAAGTAGAAAAAGCTATTAATTTATTATATAATTTGTCAAAACATATAATTTTGGAGGAAAAAATGAGACATTTAATAGATATAAAAGAATTAACAGTAGAAGAAATAGAGGAATTAATAAAACTAGCGAAAGATATTATGCTTTATCCTGAAAAATACTGGGAAAAATGTAAGAATAAAAAATTAGCTACTTTATTTTTTGAACCAAGTACGAGAACAAGACTTAGTTTCGAAGCTGCAATGATGGAATTAGGAGGAAATGTTATAGGTTTTTCTTCAGCGCAGTCAAGTTCAACATCAAAAGGAGAAAGTGTATCTGATACTATAAGAACAGTTGGATGTTATGCAGATATTATTGCTATGAGACATCCAAAAGAAGGAGCACCATTAGTTGCATCATTAAAATCAAACGTACCAATTATAAATGCAGGGGATGGAGGGCATAATCATCCAACACAGACATTAACAGATCTACTTACAATATCATGTGAAAAAGGAAGATTAGACAATCTAACAATTGGACTATGTGGAGATCTAAAATTTGGTAGAACAGTACATTCATTAATAAGTGCAATGTCAAGACATAAAAAAATAAAATTTGTATTAATATCTCCAGATGAATTAAAAGTACCTGAATATGTAAAAGAGGAAATATTAGAAAAAAATAAAATAGGTTATATGGAAACAAATGATTTAGAAAAATATATGGACAAACTAGATATCTTATATATGACAAGGGTTCAAAGAGAAAGATTTGTAGATGAAGAAGAATATTTAAGATTAAAAGATTCTTATATACTAAATAAAGAAAAAATCAAAAATGCGAAAGAGGATTTATGTATAATGCACCCATTACCAAGGGTAAATGAAATATCAATAGAAATAGATAATGATCCAAGAGCAGCATATTTTAGACAAGTAAAATATGGTAAATATATAAGGATGGCACTTATTTTGAAATTAATTAATCAAAATAAAGAGGATAATGTTAAAAAAAATAATACTAAAAAAGAAATCATTAACGAAATGAAATGCAAAAATCCAAGTTGTATTACAACTGTAGAACAAGAATTAGATCATGTTTTTGTATTAACAGATGAAGAAAAAAATATTTATCGTTGTAAATATTGTGAACATATATATAATACATAAAAAATAAATAATTTAGATTTTTGAAAAATCTTAATTATTTATTTTTAGGTAAAACAGGTTTAAGGAGAAATAATGGAAAGGTTAATAAATTTAAAGAATTGTAAAGATTATCAAAAATTGAGATATCCTGCTAAAATTGTAAAAAATGGGGGGATTGTAGTTTTTCCTACAGAAACAGTATATGGAATAGGAACTAATGGATTAGATAAAGAAGCTGTAGAAAGATTATACAAGATTAAAGAAAGGCCATTGAATAAACCAATTAGCTTATTAGTGTCAGATTTCGAGATGATAGAAAAAGTGGCAAAGGATATAAGTGAAACAGAATATAAGATTATGAAAAAATTTTTTCCAGGCCCATTAACTATTATTTTAAATAAAAAGGATATAGTACCTAATATTTTAACTAGTGGAGGAAGTACAGTTGGTATACGTATGCCTGAGGATGAAATAACTAGAAAACTAATTGAATATGCTGGTGTTCCAATAGCAGCTTCAAGTGCTAATATTTCTGGGAGGTCAAGCGGGATAGACATACAAGATATAATAAAAGAATTTGGAGATAAGATAGATTATTATATAGATGGAGGTAAATGTAAAATAGGAATTGGTTCTACAATTGTTAAAGTAGAAAATAACGCTATAAAAATTTTAAGAGAGGGAATTATTTCTAAAGAAGAAATAGAAAATACTTTAATTTAAATAAAAGTACTATAAAAAAAGTCAAAGAGAATAGTACTTTTTACTTCACCGTATGAAGATACATTAAGGATAAATTGTTATAGTTTTAAGAGAATTCGAATATAATTTAAAAGTAGTTAAAAGATAAGAAAATAATAAATAAAATGGTTAAAAAGTCTATACAAAAATAAAAATAAGTTATATAATGTAAACGAAAAATTGGCGGTGATAATTCAACGCTTATGGATTATTAGTAATCGAAGGGATTGATAAAAAATGAAATTAAAACAAATGTTAGTTGGGTTAGAAGGTCTAAAAGTAAAAGGAGATTTAGATATTGACATTATAGGGATTGAAAAAAATTCTAAAGAAGTTAAGGAAGGATACTTGTTTGTTGCAATAAAAGGGTTTACAGTAGATGGTCACGAATTTGTTAATGATGCTGTAAAATCAGGTGCAACAGCAATTATGATAGAAGAAGGATGTGATTTAAAATCAATTAAAGTACCTGAAGGAGTTACTGTAGTAATGGCAAAAAACACTAGAGAAGCACTTGCTATAGTCGCATGTAACTTTTATGGAAATCCATCCAAAAAATTAAAATTAATAGGAGTTACAGGAACAAAAGGAAAAACAACTACAACTTTTATGATTAAAGAAATACTAGAAAGGGCAGGGAAAAAAGTTGGATTAATAGGGACTATTGCAACATATATAAATGGAAAAAAAATAAATGATAGTGATAGAACAACACCAGAAAGTTTAGAATTACAAAAAATATTTGCTAAAATGGTAGAGGAAAAAGTAGAAGTTGTTGTAATGGAAGTGTCTTCACAAAGTCTTAAATTACATAGAGTAGATGGATGCGAGTTTGATTATGTACTATTTACTAATTTTTCAGAAGACCATATTAGTCCAAATGAACATCCTGATATGGAAGATTATTTCAAATCAAAATTAAAATTATTTGAAATGTGTACAACTGGAATAGTAAATGTAGATGATTTACATGGAGCAAGAATACCAAAATTATTTCCAGAAAGTAATATAACAACTTATGGAATTGATAATTTTGCAAATGTATTAGCAAAAGATATTACTGTTACAAATTCATATGTTGATTTCAGAGTAAAAATTACGGATAGAAATGAAAGAGTAAAAACAAGAATACCAGGAAGATTTAGTGTATATAATTCGCTAGCTGCAATATGTGTTGCACAAAAATTTGGTATTTCGTCTGAGGTTGTAAAACAAGCATTAGAAGAAATAAGAGTTCCAGGAAGATCTGAATTAGTTGATAATAAATTAGAAATACCAATTATGATAGATTATGCACATTCTCCAGAAAGTTTACAAAATATATTACAAGCTGTAAAAAGTTATACAAGAGGTAAAGTAATATGTGTATTTGGATGCGGAGGAGATAGAGATAGTGGAAAACGTTCAATAATGGGGGAAATTTCAGGTACAATAGCAGACTATACATTCATAACATCTGATAATCCAAGAACTGAAGATCCACAAAAAATAGTTGACCAAATAGAACAAGGAATGAAAAAAACAAATGGAAAATATTCAGTTATAGTTGATAGAACAGAAGCTATAAAACAAGCAATTAAAATGGCAACCAAAAGAGATATTATAGTACTTGCAGGTAAAGGACATGAAACATATCAAGAAATAAATGGAGTAAAACATCCATATGATGAGCGAATTATTGTAAAAAACATAATTGATAATTAAACAAATCTAGTTTCGAAAGACTTTATTTAAATGTTGGTTTGACAACAATATTATAAAGTCTTTAAGAAGCGTAAAGATTTTATAGCACGAAAAATTGCATACATTTTTCTATGTAATCGATTTAATGAAATAAACTAAAGGAAAGGTTTGAAAAAAGTGAGATTAGAGACTTCAGTATTAATAATTTCATTTATAATGTCAATTATATTGGGAATTATTATTATACCAATATTAAGAAAATTAAAAGTAGGACAAATCGAAAGAGATGATGGACCACAATCACATTTAAAGAAACAGGGAACACCAACAATGGGAGGAATAATCATGATTATTACAATGATAATCATGGTTATTGGATTATATATATACTTATTTATTATAGGAAATATAGAATTAGCCAATAAAATAGTACCAATTTTATTATTAACAGTAGGATTTGGAATAATAGGATTTATTGATGATTTTAAAAAATTAATTTTAAAAAATACAAAAGGTTTAAAACCAAGTTATAAAATATTGGGGTTATTAATAATTTCAGTTGCATATGTTATATATTTAACATATGGACTAAAATTAGGTACAGATACATATATACCAATTATAAAACAATATATAACATTACCAATATATATTTATATTCCGTTTGCAATACTTGTATTAATAGGGACTACAAATGCTGTAAATTTAAATGATGGAGTAGATGGACTATGTTCTAGTATTTCATCAATTATTATTACATGTTTAACTATTATAGGAATAAGATTATTTGCTTCAGAAATATCAATATTTGGAAGTGTTGTAATTGGATCAACTTTAGGATTTTTAATGTTTAATTTACATCCTGCAAAAGTATTTATGGGAGACACAGGTTCACTATTGCTTCGGAGGAGTTATATCTTCAATGGCATTATATTTAAAAATGCCAATATTACTTTTAGTAATAGCTTTAATACCAGTATTAGAAACAATATCAGTAATAATTCAAGTTGCATATTATAAAAAGACAGGTAATAGAATATTTAAAATGGCACCTATACATCACCATTTTGAATTATCAGGATGGAAGGAAAATAAAATAGTAATAGTATTTAGTGCAATTACTTTAGTTTTATGTATTGTAGGAGTTTACATTATATAAAAAAAAATATAAATAATTAAGATTTTTCAAAAATCTCGTTTGAGCTAATTTACGCAGTAATTCTAATAAAATTTTATGGCACCCTTCCATCAGAGATGAACTCTTTCCATAAAATTTTATAAGAATTTCTAGCTTAATTACTCTGCAATTCGATTTTTTCAAAATCCCAATTATTTATTATACTAGAATTTTAAATGATATAGGAAGGAAGAAAATAAATGGCAAAAAAGAAAAAAGAAAAAAGTTTTTCGAGTTTTGTAAATAATCCAATTGATTTTACGCTTCTGATAACGATATTTTTGTTATTATCAATAGGATTAGTAATGGTTTTATCAGCCAGTTCGCCTTCAGCACTTGCACAAAGTGGAAATAGTTATGCATTTTTTTCTAAGCAATTATTATTTGCTATATTAGGAATTCTTGCAATGCTATTTATTTCAAAAATAGATTATAGATTTTATCAGAAATTCTATAAACATGCGTGGTGGATTTCATTAGCATTATTATTACTAGTATTAGTAGCAGGAAAAACAGTTAATAATGCTAAAAGGTGGATTTATATAACTGAAACATTATCATTTCAACCTTCCGAAGTTGTTAAGATATTAATGATAGTTTTCTATGCAGGTTTTTTATCTAAAAATAGAGATGAACTTGGTAGCTTTATAAAAGGATGGGTAAAAAATTTAATTCCTTTAGGAATTATAATAGCATTCTTAGTAGTTGAACCACATTTAAGTGCATCTATAGTAATAATAGGAGTTACTGTTGTAATGATGGTAATAGCAGGTTGTAAGTTATGGCAGATTCTTGTGCCTGGAGCAGTTGCTGTTCCATTTATAGGAATTGCAATAACAAATATTCCGAGATTTGCTCATGCCACAAAAAGAATAACAACTTTTTTAGATCCATGGAAAGATGCAACAGGTGATGGATGGCAAGTTATTCAAAGTTTATATGCCATAGGTTCAGGTGGTTTATTTGGAGCAGGTTTAGGAGAAAGTAAACAAAAATATTTATATATACCAGAACCACATAATGACTTTATTTTTTCTATATTAGGAGAAGAAGTTGGATTTATTGGCTGTGCAATTGTATTAATTCTATTTGCAATTTTTATATGGAGAGGTGTTCTAATTGCAATGAAAGCGCCAGATATGTTTGGAAGTTTAATAGCAGTAGGAATAACAGCTTTAGTTGCAATTCAGGTTATAATAAATGTAGCAGTTGTAACATCTTCTATGCCAGCTACAGGGATGCCACTACCATTCTTTAGTTATGGAGGAACTGCATTATTTATATTGCTGTGTGAAATGGGAATATTACTTAATATTTCAAGAGCAAGTGCGAAGTCATAAAATATTTTAGAAAGAGAGAAATAATATGAGAGTTATTATTGCAGCAGCAGGAACAGCAGGGCATATTAACCCAGCTTTAGCAATTGCTAATAAAATAAAAAAAGAAGAAAAAGACTCTAAAATAATGTTTATAGGAACAACTCGTGGTTTAGAAAATGATTTAGTTCCAAGGGCAGGATATGAATTAAAGACGATAGATGCTTATGGATTAAGTAAAAAAATATCTATAGACAATTTCATAAAAATGTATAAAACTTTTAAAGGATATGGGCAAGCAAAGAAAATAATCAAAGAATTTAATCCAGATATTGTAATAGGCACAGGAGGGTATATTTGTGGAGCAACAATATCTGCAGCTTATTCTTTAAAAATACCAACACTTTTACATGAAAGCAATAGCTTTCCAGGTAGAGCAATAAAAATGTTAGCACCAAAAACAGATACAATATTAGTTTCTTTTGAAGATGCAATATCTAGAATTAAAAATTCAAAAAATGTTGTATTTACAGGAACACCTGTAAAAATAAAAAAGAAACAATATACAAGTAATGAAAAAGAAAAAATAGTAAAAGATGTAGGTTTAAATACTGAGAAGCCAATAGTTTTAGTATTTGGTGGAAGCCAAGGAGCAAAAAGGATAAATGATACTTTATTAGAAATTATTAAATCAAAGTTAAATAATAATTATCAAATCATATGGGCTACAGGCCCAAAACAATATGATATAATTAAAGATGAATTAGAAAATTATAAAATAAATATTAATAATGTTAAAAACATAAAAATAATGCCATACATATATAATATGGAAGAATTAATGAATGTAGTAGATATTATTGTTGCAAGAAGCGGTGCTATGACTATAACGGAAATATCAAACTTAGGAAAAGCTTCTATACTTGTGCCATTACCAAATGTTAGTCATAATCATCAACTATATAATGCAAAAACACTAGAAAAAGTAGGTGCAGCAAAAATTATTCTAGATGATGAAATTACAGGGAAAAAACTTAATGATCAAATAGAACTAATAATATCTAATAGAAATAATTTAAAAACAATGGAACAAAATGCTTTTAAAATGGCGACTACAGATTCAGAAGAAAAGATTTATAAAGAAATAAAAAAATTAGTTAAATAGAGGTAGAAAATGTTAAAAAACATACAATCTAAAATAATACTTATATTTTTTGTAATAGGAATATTTGTAATTGGTGGATTTGGATGGTATTTTATTAATTCATTAGATGCGATAAATAATCTAATTACATCAAATCAAGTATCACAAATAGGACAAGTTACAAATCAAATTAATCAATTAACAAGTGAAACAAAAATAATGCTAATTGTATCTTGTGTAGTTTTTTTTATAATAGGTATATCAATATCAATTTATTTATCAAAATTTGTAATTTATCCAATTAATAAATTAATAAAGGCATCAAATAAAATATCCGAAGAGAATATAAAGAATGGAAAAAGGTCAAAAAAGGATACTCGAGGACTTATGACAACAGAATTAAAAGAAAAATTAAGCGAAGTTTCAACACAAAAAAATCAAATAGAAACTATTCTATTACACATGACTGATGGAATTATAGCATTTAATAGACAGGGAGAAATAATATTAATAAATCCTGCAGCAAAAAAATTATTAAGTATAGGACCAGAAGATAGTAATTTTGATGATATTTTTAAGAAATTCAATCTAAATATTAATATGGAAAAAATTATATATTTAGAAAATTGGACCTCTACAGAACAAAGAATACCTGTAGAAGACAAATATGCAAAAGTAATATTTGCACCTTTTAAAAATGAAAATGAAAGACCAGATGGTGTAATTGCTGTTATTCAAGACATAACAGAACACGTAAAATTAGATAATATGCAAAAAGAGCTAGTTGCAGATGTATCACATGAATTAAAAACACCAATAACATCTATTATGGGATATGCAGATACATTATTAGAAGGAGAATATGATAAAGAAACACAGGACAAGTTTTTAAATGTAATTGCAACAGAGGCAAGAAGAATGGCAAAACTTGTTACTGATTTATTAACACTTTCTAGATATGATAATAATAAAAAAACAACACAAAAAGAAACTTTTGATTTAGGGGATTTAGTAAAGAAGTGTCAAGACAAATTAGCTATAGAAGCAAAAAAGAAAAATCATAACGTGAATTGTTTTGTTACTGCAGATGTTCCACCTGTTTATGCTGATAAATATGATATTGAAAGAGTGGTTTTAAATATTTTATCAAATAGTATCAAATATACAAAAGAAGGCGGAGAAATAAAAATTTATGTTGGATTCGTATATAATGATGCATATATTAAAGTATTTGATAATGGTATCGGAATACCAGAAGAAGATTTATCTCGTATATTTGAAAGGTTTTATCGAGTAGATAAAGCTAGAACAAGAGAAATGGGAGGAACAGGACTTGGTCTTTCGATTGCAAAAGAGATACTTGATAAAAACGGTGGAAGTATTGATATAAAAAGTGTTGTGGGGCAAGGAACTGAAGTTGTAATAAAAATTCCTACTAAACAAGATAAATAAAAAATATATTAATATCAATTTTTATTAAATTTTAAAAATGATTATAGTAACAATAAAAAACATGTATATAAAATTTTGTATATGTGTTTTTTTATTTTTTTAATATGTTCGCTTGAAATATAATATTAAATGTTGTATAGTATGAAACATAGAAGTGAGTATAAGTAGAATGTGTTGCCACCTTAAACTCTTTGATGTATGCAAAGCCTCCACGACTTTAAGTTGTGAGATTGATTTATGGAGGTGGTTAATATGGTAGAAATGACTTTATTAAAAATTACATATTTACTATTCTTTGGATTAGTAGGAATTACCATTATAAATTTTGCCTTGTTAATCATCATTTGTTATTTAGTACATAGGCAAAAATAAAAAAACATTCTGCTTTTGACAGAGAGAATGTTTTTTCTTTCTTTCCTGGCAACACGTTTTGTGTTACTCACTTTCTATGTTTATTATACACATTTTATTATTAAATGTCAAATATATTTAATAATTTTCATTGATAAATTAAATAAATTAATGTATAATATAAAAGCAATAATCAAAAGAGAAAGGAAGAGATGACTTTGAATTCAACAATGAAAGAAGTTTTAGAATGGGGATATTGTATAATAATTGCATTATTACTTGCAATGATTTTTAGATATTTTATAGGAACACCAACAATAGTAAAGCAAGTATCTATGTATCCAACACTTGTACAAGACCAAAGATTATGGCTAAACAGATGGGGAAGAACTACAAAAACATTACCTAAAAGAGGAGAGATAATTACATTTGAAGAACCAGAACAAATTTCTTATTCTAGCTCAGATATAAATAAAAGTAATCCAGTAGCAAAATATAATGAAAAAAATGGATTCCAATGGTTTGTTAATAATTTCTTAGAAATAGGCAAAAAAAGTTATATAAAAAGAGTTATTGCAACTCCAGGAGAACATGTTCAAATAAAAGATGGAAAAGTTTATATAAATGAAAAGGAACTTGAAGAAAAATATCTACAACCAGGAGTTGTAACAGATGTAGTAGGAACAGGATTTGATGATTTTGTAGTTCCAGAAAATTGTATATTTGCGATGGGAGACAATAGAAACCATAGTACAGACTGCAGATCATTTGGATGTATTCCATTAGATAAAATAGAAAGTACAGTAGCTATTAGAATATGGCCACTAGATAAATGGGGAAAGGTTGAATAATAAGGATTTAATATGTTTGAAAATGTTATTGGAAATAAATCAATAAAAAACACATTAGAAAAATCAATAAAAACAAATCAAATAACCCATAGTTATTTAATGATTGGAATACAAGGAATAGGAAAAAAGCTTCTAGCAAAAGAATATGCTAAAGAGATTTTAGGTAGTAATGATATTATTAATAATCCTGATTTTTTATGTATAGAACCTGATGGTAATAGTATAAAAATAGAGCAAATAAGAAATTTACAAAAAGAAATACAAGAAAAACCAATTATTTCAAAGAAAAAAGTATATATAATAGATGATGCTGATTTAATGACAAAAGAGGCACAAAATTGTTTATTAAAAACATTAGAAGAACCACCAGAATTTGCAGTTATAATATTAATAGGTGCAAATGAAAATGCTTTTTTACCAACAATAAAGTCTAGATGTATAATCTTGCATTTCAATAGATTATCAGATTTAGAAATAAAATCATATTTACAACAACAATATAAGGAATTAAATGTAACACAAAGTATGTTAGACATTGCAGGAGGAAGTATTGGAAGAGCAATTAACTTAAAAGATAAACAAGAACAGTATTTAAAAGTTGAAGAAATAATTAATATTTTAGATAAAAAAGATTTAATAGATATAATTCAAGCATCAGAAATATTATACAAATCCAAAGAAGATATAAATGATATATTAGATTATATAAATATTATTTTACTAAAGAAGGCAAAAGAAAATTATTTATACACAAACTGTATAAAAATAGTGGAAAATACTAAAAAAAGATTAGCTCAAAATGCTAATTATGATATGAGTATAGATGATATGCTATTTAAAATGTGGGAGGAAATTTGAAAAATAATTACAATTTTGGCTGTGTCAAATTTCATTAAAAACGCGGTTACATACAACACGTATGCGCCCTTGCCTATTTAATAAAATTTTCCTTGCCAAAATTTAATTCTTTTCCAAATTGATTTGTGCTTAGAGGAAGGGATGTGATTAAAATTGAAAAACATTGTAGGGGTTAGGTTTAAAAAATTAGGTAAAATATATTTTTTTAACCCAAAAAACTTAAGAGTTAGAAAAGGTGATAAAGTAATAGTTGAAACTGCTCAAGGAGAAGAATATGGAGAAGTAATGATTCCTAATAGACGAGTAGAAGATGATAAAATAGTTGCACCTTTAAAAAAGGTAATTAGAATTGCTAATTATAAAGATCATAAGCATTTTGAAGATTGTAAAAGAAAAGAAAAAGAAGCATTTACTGTTTGTTTGAAAAAGATAAAAGAACATAAATTAGATATGACATTAACAGATGTTGAATATAAATTTGATGATAGCAAATTATTATTTTATTTTACAGCTGATGGGAGAATTGATTTTAGGGATTTAGTAAAAGATTTAGCAGCAATATATAAAACTAGAATTGAATTAAGACAAATAGGTGTAAGAGACGAAGTAAAAAGAAT
Organism: Clostridia bacterium; assembly: GCA_036307105.1. Taxonomy (GTDB): domain Bacteria; phylum Bacillota; class Clostridia; order TANB77; family CAG-508; genus CAG-269. Next base: position 23,623 of record JAXJYD010000019.1, read on the forward strand.
TGGTGGAAATGGAGTATGTGGAAGAGAATTATGTTGCTGTAGTTTCTTAAGTGACTTTGATGCAGTATCTATTAAAATGGCAAAAGAACAAAATTTATCTCTAAATCCATCTAAGATATCAGGTAATTGCGGAAGACTTATGTGCTGTTTAAAATATGAAAATGATGTTTATGAAGAAAAATTAAAAAGATTACCTAATATAGGAGCAATTGTTAAGACTGAAGATGGACAAGGAGAAGTTGATAATATTGAAACTTTAAAAGAAGTAGTTAGAGTAAAAATTAAAGATGGAGATGGATATCTATTTAAAAAATATAATGCAAAAGATATTAAAATAATAAAAGATGCTGATGTAGAAAAAGTTGATGAAGAAGAAATAAAAAATAAGAAAGAATTAGATGAATTAGAAAAATTAGAAAAAATGGATATAGCAGAAAAAAATAAATAGAAAATGATTTGTAGGAGGTGAATAAAATGGCATATAAAATAACAGATGCATGTATTTCTTGTGGAGCATGTGCAGCAGAATGTCCAGTAGGATGTATATCACAAGGTGATACTAAGTTTGAAATTGAACAATCAGCTTGTATCTCATGTGGTACATGTAGTGGAGTTTGCCCAGTAGCAGCACCAGTAGAAGAATAATTAAGTGGAACAAGGGGGACAGTCACCTTTTGTTCCATTTTTGACAAAATTTGTAATCATGTGAATATATTTATGTAATGATTTTGTATAAATTTAGGAGAACAGAATGGAGAAATTTGATAATAATCAAGAAGAGAATATAAATGATTTAAATCAGGAAGGTTATGAAAAAGAGGAAACAGTTGATAAAAAGGAAAACGAAGAAAAAGTAAAACCTGAAAACAAGAAAATGACAATATTAAATTTTATATTAATATTTGTAATTTTTGTGGGTTTATTAATATATATGATTACTGTAGATGGAATAGAAAATATTATAAAAGTACTAAACTCAGTAGATTATAGATGGGTATTAGCAGGAATAGGATGCTTGTTTATACATTGGATATGTGAAACTATTACATTACACATTCCAATTAAAAAAATGTATTCAAATCAAACATTTAAAAATTCAATAAGAGTATCAATGATAGGACAATTATTTAATAATATAACTCCTTTTTCATCAGGAGGTCAACCGATGCAAGCTTATGAACTTACTAAAACAGGTAAAAGAGTAAGTGATTCATTAAGTGCTATGGCTATGAAATTTATAATTACGCAAACTGCACTAGTTGTTACAACATTAATTGTTGTAGTAATTGAGATTAACTTCTTTAAATCTTTAATGCAAGATTACCTTTGGGTTGCAATTTTAGGGTTTGCCGTAAATATAGTAGCAATTATATTAGTTATACTTGCAGGAATTAATAAAAGATTCATAACAGTATTTACAAATCCAATTGTTAAATTTTTAGGGAAAATTCATATTTTAAAACATCCTGAAAAAACTTTAGAAAAATTAGATAAGAGTATAGATAATTTTGGTGAGCAATTTAAATTTATGAAATCTGAAAAAAAGATGGTTTTAGAAATGTTTTTAACAGCAGTTATCCAAAGTTTAGCATATTATTCTATAACTTATATGGTATACAGAGCTTTTGGAAATTATGGAATAACATTTTGGCAGATTATTCCTACACAGGCATTTTTACTTTTAATAATGACATTTATTCCTACACCTGGTTCAGGATTAGGTGCTGAAGGTGGATTTTATTTATTGTTTAATTCTATATTTAAAGAAGGTACAATTAATATGTCAATACTATTTTGGAGGATTTATACATTTTATTTACCTATATTAGTTGGGTTACTATTTTTAATACCAATAAGACAAAAAAATAAAGAGTAAAGATTTAGTAAAAGTATGTATTTTATAGAAATATAGAATATATACTTTTTATTATCACATTTCGACATATTTAGACATATTATAATAATAGCCTAAATATAGAGGTGGGATAAATGAATAAAATAAAAAAAGGTGATATAGTAGGCAGGAAATCTTATGGAAAAGATATTATATTTACAGTTACTAAAGTAATATATATTAATAATAAAGAGATAGCTATTTTGAATGGGTTAATAGAAAGAATTAAGGCAGATAGTGAGGTTTCAGATTTAGAATTAATAGAAAAACAAAAAGTTAAAGAAATTCATGAAATTTTAAATGATAAAATCAACAAAAAAATTATTATTTCTAAAGAAGAAATTAACAACTTGAAAAATAAGGTAGGGCTTTCAACAAGAAATATTATAACAAAAGAAAAAATAGTATCAGGAAAAATTCTTCATCTTGATGGAGATAGAAAATATAGTGAAAAATCATACAGATACTATAAAAAAGTAGGATTAAATGCTATTGTAAAAAATATAGAAGAATATAGACAACCTAAAGTTGTATATAGAATACTTGAATACTACAATCCAGATATTTTAGTAATAACTGGCCATGACGGTATGATAAAAAAGGGTACAAAATATAATGATATATATAATTATAAAAATTCAAAGTATTTTATACAAACAGTTCAAGAGGCAAGAAGATTTGAAAGAGATTATAATAAAAACTTGGTAATATTTGCTGGTGCATGTCAAAGCTATTATGAGGCAATTATTTCAGCAGGAGCAAATTTTGCCTCATCACCTGCGAGAATACTAATAGATTTTTTAGATCCGTTGTTAGTAGCTCAGAAAGTTGCTCTTACAGAAAAATATAAATTCATTACTATAGATGATATTGCTTATGAATTAAGAGATGGGAAAGATGGGATTAGTGGTATTGGAGCCAACGGAAAACTAACAAAAAAACATCTGTAATATCTTTGTAACATAATTGTAACATACTTGTAAAATAATGAAAATAAATCGATGAAACGCCTGCAAAAACTTAATTACGAAAATATTACACAAACAAACATTTTTTGACAAATTTAGTTTAAATTGCTATAATTATCTCATCTTAAAGGAGTAGGTGATGAGATGATTTGTAGATCAGATATAACTAATCTTAAAACTGACATCTTAGAGAAAGTGGGTCAAAAGATAATAGTAAAAGGTTCACTTGGAAGAAGTAAAGCCTTTGAAAAGGAAGCTACAATAGAAAAAGCTTATCCAAATATTTTTGTAGTAAAATTTGAGGAAAACGAAAGAAATGTAACATATAGTTATACAGATATTTTAACAAGAACAGTAGAGGTTGAGGTTTTTGATGGGGATTCATATTCACCATTAATTCCACCAACAGCAGACTTTAATTCAAAAAAAATATCACTATAAATAATCTAAGAAAGGCAGTTATCTGCTTTTTTTCTTTTTATATAATAGGAAACCCTATGAAGCTTCTAAAGTAGCTACGCAACTTGAAGTGAAAATAAATTGCTAAAAATTGTATTGTGATGTATAATTGATGTATCAAGTATAAGGTAATTCGATGACTTACTGGTATAAATAA
>JAXJYD010000020.1:0-13249 GCA_036307105.1 Clostridia bacterium
ATAAATTTTTTTATCACGGAATATTCCCTTAAAATAAAATTAATGTTACAATATATTTAAATTTAAAAGAGAAAATTCAATCCAAAAATATACGCAAAATTTATGGATAAAAATTTTGCCACGATTTACTTAACAGATACTTTTTTTGAAGATATCACAAAACCACTTGACATAACTACATAAAATATGTTATCTTAAAAAAGATAAAGCAAATGATTTTTAATATAATCTCCGGAGGGAGTTGACATATATATGAAATTACAACAATAAGGAGGTGAAACAAATGACAGATGAAGAAATTAAAGAACTGATGAAAGTTACGAGTAGATATACCAAAGAGTACATGCTTAAAATTCAACGAGAAGACTCTGATAGAATAAGTGAACAAGAAAAATTATTAGAACATGAATTACGCGAAGAGGCAATAGCAAATGATGAAGTGTTTTAGAAACCCCAGACGGCTTGCCGAAGCAAGCCGTCTGGGGTTTCTTAAGGAGAATAAAAAAATTTTTAAATAGGATATTATTCATCCTTTCATTATATAGAATAAAAAAGCCGAAAATACTGATAATAATACTACTACTAAAATAGCCAAAGCTATCCATTTGAATCCGATTGATTCGTGCTCATATCCAATGCACGAATTCGGATCTATGTTTGGTATAGCAAGGTTATTATCCTTACAAAATTCAAGTAACAACATATCTGCATTCAGACTATTATTATTTTCTCTTTCAATTATTTTATCCACAAAACTATTTATTGTGGATGGATTTTTACACATGTAATTAATAACCTCTGCGTTTTTTTCTAATGCTTGTTTAACTTCAGGGTATTTATCCAAATAACGCCGAAGTTCAGTGTTTTTTAAATCGTCTAGACACATTTTATAAAATCTCCTTTAATAATTTTTTTAATCATTTATACAGAATGAACCTCCTTAAGAATTTTTTGTTGAGCCATGCAATTTAACATGACTCTTGTTTCAAAAATTTGTATAAACAAATTTTATGTTAATATTATACACTGTATTTTCTAAAAAGTCAAATAATATAATTGATTTTTTGACAAATATTCAATAATGTATTAATATATGTATATTATATAAGATAGAGAACAAGGAGGAGAAAATGCTAAAAGTATTAAAATATTTAAAACAATCATTTTGGCAAGTGATAGTAATTGTTGTTTTTCTATGTATACAAGCTGCAATTGATTTAGCACTTCCAGACTATACATCTAAAATAGTAAATATAGGAATTCAAGAAGGAAAAAATGATTATATATTAGTTGCTGGACTTCAAATGCTTGGAATTTCCTTAATTAGTGTAATTTCTGCAATACTTGTAATGTTATTATCATCAAGAGTGGGAGCAAAGTTAGGAAAAACATTAAGAGAAAAGGTTTTTTCAAAAGTATTAAGCTTTTCACATGAAGAAATGAATCAGTTTTCAACTGCATCATTAATTACTCGTAGTACAAATGATGTTCAACAAATTCAGCAATTTATTTCAATGTCTTTTAGAATAGTTGTTTATGCACCTATTATAGGAATAGGTGGATTTATAAAAGTACTTACAAACACAGATAATTCAATGGCTTGGATTATTGGAGTTGCAATACTCGCTATAACATTTATAGTAGGAGCTTTATTTATAATTGCAATGCCAAGATTTAAAAAATTGCAAGTACTTACAGATAAATTAAACCTAGTATCAAGAGAGATACTAACAGGATTACCTGTTATAAGAGCATTTAACAAAGAAAAAAGTGAAGAAAAAAGATTTGATATTGCAAATACAGATTTAAAGAAAACAAATATATTTGTAAATAAAGCAATGTCTTTAATGATGCCACTTTTAATGCTAGTAATGAACTCAATGTCTATTCTTGTAGTTTGGGTAGGAGGACACAAAGTAAATGATGGATTAATACAAGTTGGAGATATGATGGCATTTATACAATATATGATGCAAATTATTATTTCTTTTTTAATGATTTCAATGAGTTCGATTATGATTCCAAGAGCATCTGTCTCTGCTAATAGAATTAATGAAGTAATAGACACAGAACCAAAAATAAAAGATAAAGAAGAAACTAAGAATTTTGATAAATCTAAAAAGGGATTAGTTGAATTTAAAAATGTATCATTTAGGTATCCTGATGCAGATACAGAAATATTAGAAGATATAAATTTTACTGCAAGACCAGGTCAAACAACTGCAATTATCGGAAGTACAGGAAGTGGAAAATCTTCAGTTGTAAATTTAATACCAAGATTTTATGATGTAACCAGTGGAGAGTTATTAGTAGATGGCATAAATGTAAAAGAAGTATCTCAAAAAGATTTAAGGAATATAATTGGTTTTGTACCACAAAAAGGGATATTGTTTTCAGGAACAATAGAATCAAATATTAAATATTCAAATGAAAATATGTCAGATGAAAAAATGATAGAGGCAGCTGAAATTGCACAAGCAACTGAATTTATAGAAGCTAAAGATGAAAAGTATAAATCAGAAATATCACAAGGTGGTTCAAATGTTTCTGGTGGGCAAAAACAACGTTTGTCAATAGCAAGAGCTATAGCAAAAGACCCAGAGATATTTATATTTGATGATAGTTTTTCTGCACTAGATTTCAAAACGGATTCAAAATTAAGAGAAGAATTATCTAAAAAAACACAAAATAAAACAGTGATTATTGTAGCTCAAAGAATTAGTACAATAATGAATGCTGATCAAATTATTGTATTAGAAGAAGGTAAAGTTGTAGGGATTGGAAAGCATGAAGATTTGTTAAAAAACAATGAAACATACAAGCAAATTGCATATTCGCAATTATCAGAAGAAGAACTTTCATAGAACTAAAAAGAATACCAATATTTTTTCAAAATATATAATAAGTTGAAATATATATAAATTAATAGAGGGAGGAATAATATATGCCAAGACCAGGTAGGGGGCCAGGTTCAAACCTAGATAAGCCAAAAGACTTCAAACAAACAACTAAAAAACTAATAAGTATGTATTTGTCAAAATATAAAATAGCTCTTATTATTGTATTTGTTTTTGCAATAGGAAGTACAATATTTACAATTGTAGGGCCTAAAATACTAGGAAATGCTACTACAGAAGTATTTAATGGATTAATTAGTAAAATGTCTGGTGGCAGTGGAATAGATTTTTCTAAAATTGCTCAAATACTAATTACATTGATTATATTATATGTGATAAGTGCAATATTTTCTTTTATTCAAGGTTTTGTAATGACAGATGTTTCGCAAAAAATTACATATAAATTAAGAGCCGATATATCACAAAAAATAAATAAATTACCAATGAGGTATTTTGATAAAAAAACACATGGAGAGGTTTTATCTATAATTACAAATGATGTTGACACATTAAGTATGAATTTAAATCAAAGTATTACTCAAATTATAACATCAATTTGTACAGTAATTGGTATACTAATAATGATGTTAACAATTAGCTGGAAAATGACATTGATTTCTCTAATAATAATTCCTATATCAGGAATTATTATTAGGAATATTGTAGGAAAATCTCAAAAATACTTTAAAAGCCAACAAAATTACTTGGGTCATGTAAATGGTCAAGTTGAAGAAACTTTTAGTGGACTAAATATAGTAAAAGCTTTTAATGGTGAAGAAAAAACTATAAAAGAATTTAAAAAAGCAAATGATGAATTATACACTTCTGCATGGAAATCACAATTTTTATCAGGATTGATGTTTCCAATTATGAATTTTATATCAAATATCGGATATGTAGGTGTAGCTGTAGTAGGTGGATATTTAGCATTAAATGGGACTATAACTGTAGGAAATATACAAAGCTTTATACAATATAATAAACAATTTACACACCCTATAAACCAAATAGCTCAAATTTCTGGAATGCTACAAGCTATGATTGCAGCAGCTGAAAGAGTATTTGACTTTTTAGAACAACCAGAGGAAGAAGAAACTAAAAATAATAATATAGATACATCAAAATTAAAAGGAAATGTTGAATTTAAAAATGTAAAATTTGGATATAATGAGGGAAAAACAATAATAAATGATTTTAGTAGCAAAATAAAAGAAAGTCAAAAAATTGCAATTGTAGGACCAACAGGTGCAGGGAAAACAACAATTGTAAAACTACTTATGAGATTTTATGATGTAAGTTCAGGAGAAATTCTAGTTGATGGTCATAGCATAAAAGATTTTGAAAGAGGAGAACTAAGAAAAATATTTGGAATGGTTCTTCAAGATACATGGTTATTTGGTGGAACTGTAAAAGAAAATATAAAATATGGAAAAGAAGAGGCAACAGAAGACGAAATAATTAGAGCGGCAAAAGCAGCACATGTACATCATTTTATAAAAACATTACCAAATGGATATAATTCTATCTTAAATGAAGAATCTAGCAATGTGTCAGCAGGGCAAAAACAATTACTAACAATTGCAAGAGTAATATTAACAAATCCAAAAATATTAATTTTAGATGAAGCAACAAGCTCAATAGATACAAGAACAGAAATAGAAATTCAAAAAGCAATGGATAACTTAATGGAAGGAAGAACAAGTTTTATAATTGCACATAGATTATCAACAATAAAGAATGCTGACTTGATTTTGGTTATGAATCATGGAGATATTGTAGAACAAGGAACTCATGAAGAACTACTAAATAAAAACGGATTTTATGCAGATTTATACAATTCACAATTTGAAGATTGTAATGATGAAATAGAGTAAATAAAAGATTAAAAATTAAGCACTGGAAATATGAAAGTATAACCAGTGCTTTATTTTTTTAATCTCTTCTTTTTCCAAAAATAGAAAGTATTCTTATAAATATATTAACAAAATCTAAATACAATTGCATAGCACAATATATATGAAGTTTTTCATCTCCTGCTTCTACTTCTGACTCTAACATCTTAACTTTATTTAAATCATAAATTGTTACACCACAAAATAGTGCTAAAACAAACCAATCTATGATTAAATCAAACATAGAGTTTTTTAAGAATAAATTAATTAAACTCATTACAATTCCAGCAATTAAGAATACTGTTATATATGGACGCCAAGAGGTTAAATCTGCTTCTGTTTTATATCCTATAAATGCAAGTGCTGCAAATATTAATGCGGAAAGTCCAAATAAATAAATAATTGAATCTAGTTCATATGCATAAAATATTGTACTTAAAGTTACTCCGTTTACCATAGAATATACAAAGTAGAGTATTCCGACAACAACTGGTGGAAGTTTTCTAAATAAAAAACTGAATAAAAGAACAACTACTAATTCTACAATTAACACAATTCCAAAAGTTCCTTCAGTTGCAAGTTGTAGAAATAAGCCTGATGAATACGTGTACCACGCAACAATTGCTGAACCTAAAATTCCTAGAAACATCCAAAAGAAAGTTTTTCCAAGCAATTTATTTTCTGTCATAATTTCATTATCCATTGTAAATCTCCTTTCAAAAAATATAATTATTTATATTATATAACACTATACTTAAAAATCAAGGATATTAAAGTAATTTTTTAAAATTATAAACCAATAAACTATATATTATTTTAAACAAAATTTTACAAATAATACAAAAAGTAGTATAATATATATAGATGCGTAAGGTCAGACGCATAAAATCGAGAATTTGTAAGTTTTTTAAGATACCTTATCTATTTTTAAGATTTATCTTACACACAATTTCATTTTCATTAAAACTTACAAAAAATGATAGATGTGAAAAAACTTAAGAAAGGAGATAAATACTCCTTTGATAATATCTTTAAATTCATATTTGTCATTCTTGATCTCCAGATGGTTAATTGTTATAAGCTGTCTGGAGTTTTTATATTATAGGAATTGAAAAAAACATATATAGATGATAAAATAACAAAAAAGGAAATGAGGGAGGAATGAGGGGACAATTCCTTTTCACCCTAAAAGGAGAGGTGTATGAGTAAATTTAATTGGACAAAAGAGCAACAAGATGCAATATATGAAAAAGGTTCAAATATATTGGTAGCAGCTGCTGCTGGTAGTGGTAAGACTGCAGTTTTAGTAGAAAGAATTATAAATAAAATAATAGAGGATAAGATTGATATAGATAAGTTATTAATTGTAACTTTTACAAATGCAGCCGCTTCTGAAATGAGAGAGCGTGTTTTAGATGCTATATACAAAAAACTAGAAGATAATCCTGATGATGATAATCTACAAAGACAAATAACTCTATTAAATAAAGCAAGTATATGTACAATAGATTCATTTTGTCTAGAGATTGTTAGAAACAACTTTTATGAACTAGATAATATATCTCCTAATTTTAGAATAGCAGATACAGCTGAAATAGAATTATTAAAACAAGAAGTAATTGAAGATATATTTGAAACTAAGTACGAAGAAGAAAATGAAGATTTTGCACAGCTAATAAATACATATACAAGTTACAGGGATGATACACCTTTAAAAGAACTAATATTAAAGATATACTCATATATTCAAAGTAATCCATTTCCTGAAAAATGGCTAAATGAAAAAATAGAAATGTTTAATTTAAAAGACGACTTGGAAAATGATTTTGCAAATACTCCATGGGGAAAGGAGCTATTAAAAGAAATAGATGATGAATTAATAGATAGTTTAACTTCCTTAGAAACAATTTCTAATAGTTTACATTGTGAACCAGAACTAGAAAAATTTTGGCAGACGATTAGAAATGATATTGATATGTTACAAACATTAAAAAATAATTTAGGGGTTTGGAATAAAGCATATGAAATTAATCAAAATTTAAAATTTGTAACATGGCCAAGACAAAAGATAGATTCAGAAATAAAAGATAATGCTAAAATAGAAAGAGATGAAGTTAAAAAGAAACTATCTAAAGTATTAGACAAAATACTTATTTGTGATTCTAAACAAGCAAATGAAGATATATATGATATGTATCAAATTTTATCTAAGTTAGAACAAATTATTCTTGAATTTGGAAAAGAATTTTCAAAAAGAAAAAGAGATAAAAATATAGTGGATTTTAATGACATAGAACATTTGGCTTTAAATATTTTATTAAAAGATGAAAATGGAAAAATAATTCATACAGAAGTTGCAAAAAGATATCAAGAAAAATACGAAGAAATTGCAATAGATGAATACCAAGACAGCAATCTTGTGCAAGAATATATTCTTAATTCTGTATCTAATGGAAATAATATATTTATGGTAGGAGATGTAAAACAAAGTATTTATAAATTCCGCCAAGCAATGCCAGAATTATTTTTAGATAAATATAAAAAATATAAAAATAAAGAGCATAAAAAACAAGAAGATAATTTAAAAATACAATTATTTAAAAATTTTAGAAGTAGAGAAAATATATTAAACTTTACAAATATAATTTTTCAAGATATTATGAGTAGTATTTTAGGAGATATAGAATATAACGAAGAAGAATATCTAAATTTAGGAGCAGATTATCCAGAAATAAACCAAGATTTAAAAACTGAAATTGATATTATTAATTTAGTAGAAGAACAAAAAATTGAAGTGGAAAATGAAATCGATTATGAACAGGAAAATGAACAACAAGAAAGAATAGAAGATGTAGAATTAGAAGCAAAATTTGTAGCATATAAAATCAAGAAGTTAATTGATGAAAAATTTCAAGTGTGGGACAGAAAAAAGAACACTTATAGAGACATAGAATACAAAGATATTGTAGTGTTGCTAAGAAGTACTTCAAATTTAGCCCCACTATATGAACAAGAAATTTTGGCACAAGATATGCCAGTATTTTCAGATAGTTCACAAGAATATTTAGATTCTATTGAAATACAAACAATAATGTCATTATTAAAAATTATAGATAATCCAATACAAGATATACCTTTAGTTACAGTACTTAGATCTTTTATAGGTAAGTTTTCAGATGACGAACTAGTTCAAATAAGGTTATCTGACAAATATGATGACTTTTATACTTGTATGAAAAAAGCAAGTATTGATGTTAGTAATGAATTAAAAGAAAAAATTGAAAGATTTTTAGGAAAACTAGAGAATTGGAGAAAAGAACAAGAATACTTATCATTAGATGAACTTATTTGGAAAATATACATGGACACAGGATTTTATAATTATGTAGGACTTATTCCAAATGGTAATTTAAGACAAGCAAACCTAAAAATGTTATTTCAAAAAGCAAAAAAATATGAAAGTGCAAATTTTAAAGGATTATATAATTTCATAAATTTCATAGATAAATTAAAATTAAGTAGTGGAGATTTAGGTTCTGCGAAACTTATTGGAGAAAATGATAACGTAATTAGAATTATGAGTATCCATAAAAGTAAAGGATTAGAATTTCCTGTAGTGTTTTTATCAAGCACAGGAAAACAATTCAATTTAATGGATTTAAATCAAAATTTATTATTACATCAAGATATGGGAATTCGGTGTTAAATATATTGATTATGATAAACAAATTCAATATGATACATTAAGTAAGGCTGCAATTAAAAATAAAATACTAATAGAAACTTTGTCTGAAGAAATGAGAATATTATATGTTGCATTAACAAGAGCAAAGGAAAAATTAATAATAACAGGAATACAAAAAGATAGTGAAAAGGAAATTGAAAAACTAATTAAAGAAATAAGTAGATATAAAAAACTAGGTGATAAAATCAACCCTATTTTAGTTAAGAAGTATAAAAAATATTTAGATTGGATTTTATTAGTATATTACTACGAGAATGATAAGTTAAATGACATTACTAATTTAAATATATTAAATAAACAAATTCTATTAAAAGAATTAAAAGACAAGGAAAAAGACAGTGTAGATGTTTTAAAATTGTTAGAAGAAAAAAACATAAAAAAAGAAAATCTTAAAAAGATTGAGGAAATTTTAACTTATTCTTATCCTAACAAAACATCAACTTCTATTCCTACAAAAACATCTGTTACAAATATAAAACAAATGAAAAACGAAACTAAAAAATCAGATATTATCCAATTACCTAAACCAGAATTTTTAAGAAATGAAGAACAAGAGAAACTTACAGGTACTCAAAAAGGAACCTTAATACATCTTTGCATGCAAAAACTAGATGAAAAACAAGATTATAATTTACTAAAGGTAAAAGAATTAATAGAAGATTTAAATAAAAAACAAATTATAACTGATAAAGAAAAAGAAAATATCAATCCTTATAAGATACTAGAATTTACTAAATCGAAAATATGGAATGAATTAAAAGAAGCAAAAGAAATCTATAGAGAAAAACCTTTTTATATAAATACACCAGCAAAAGAAATATATGATGAAGAAATAGAAGATAATATTTTAGTTCAAGGTATTATTGACTTATATTATATAGATAAAAACGATAATTTGATATTAGTTGATTATAAAACTGATTATGTACAAAATGAAGATGAACTTATTGAAAAATACAAAGAACAACTAAATCTTTATAAAAAAGCTCTTGAATTATCATATAACAAAAAAGTATCAAAAGTATATATTTACTCAACTTATTTGAATAAACAAATTTGTATAAACTGACTTTATGTCTGATACGAAGGAAGTAATAAAAAGTAGTAGAGTACAAACCTAGATAAAGGAGCTTGCTGAATTGCAATCTCCTTTAATATATTTCAAAAAATTGTTTTATAATAAGCCAATGGGGTGTCTATAATTTTTTTCATATCACTTGGTAAATCAGCTACAAAACTTAATTTTTTACCAGTAACAGGATGAATACATTGTATTTTATAACTATGTAATGCTTGTCTATTTATTAAATTAGAATATTTACCATATAAAGTATCACCTAAAATAGGATGTCCTATAGCTTGCATATGAACTCTGATTTGATGAGTTCTTCCGGTTTCTAATTTACAGTGAACTAAGCTATAATTATCAAATCCTTTTAAAACTTCATAATGGGTAACTGATTTTTTTCCGTTTTCATTTATAGTTCTTTCTATAATGCTTCCTTGTTTTCTACTAATTGGTAAATCAACAGTTCCAGAAACTTCTTTAAATAATCCATCTACTAAACACAAATATTCTTTTTTAAATAAATTATTAGCCATTTGATTACTAAACTGTTCTTGTATATATTCACATTTTGCAAAAATAACTAAACCAGATGTATTTAAATCTAATCTATTTACAGGTCTAATTTTTTTATTTAGATTTATAGAATCAAAGTAATATTTAATACCATTTGATAAAGAATCTTCATAATGTAATCTTGAAGGGTGTATAGGACAACCAGCTGGTTTATTAATAACTAACATCCATTCATCTTCATAAACAAGATTTAAATCCATTTTAGTTGCAACAATATTTGAATTATCTTCATCATAATTAAAATCAATTTTTATATTTCCTGGATTTGTAATCAAAGTTCTAGTATCTACTCCTATTCCATTAAATAGTATGTTTTTATTATTAATTAGCTTTGTTAATAAACGATTTGAAAAATTGAACTCTTTTAATGTTATTTCATTTATAGTTTTATTAAAATCATTTTCTGTTATTTCATATAATAATTCCATTGCCACTCCTTGTAATTATTTATAAAGTTTATTAAAAAATACTATCATAAATTATTGTTAAAATCAATAAAATAACCATAATAATTGACTTTATGTAAATAATATGATAAAATATAAAGGCTTAATCTAAAAAGATAAGAGCACAAATTCCTTTTTATATAGTGAGGTCAGCACTATTTTATATAAATTAAAAATATAAGATAGTAACAGCTGAACTATCTTGTATAATTAACTTAAATTAAGGAGGAAGATTTATGCCAACAGTATTAAGATTAATTTTATTGCTTGGCGAAGTAATCGGTTTTTTGGCATTTTCAATTGTTCGGATGGTAAGTATTTCTAAAAAGCAAAAAATGAAAAAATTGAGCGAAGTAGATAAGAAAATTTTCTTTGTATTCTATATTATTAGTAATGCTATAATGATTATTTCACTTCTTTTTGTTTTTCCATCATTAATATTCTTATCATATAACAAAATTATGGTTACAAGTGTTTTTTTGGTATTATTATTAATTATTTGTGTAGGTGGAATAATATCTGAAAACAATGAAAATCAAAACAAAAGGAAATATGATCATGGAATGTTTATGATGCTTATTGGCTTTATAGAGGGAGTGGTATGGCTATTTACGATATTAGTTGCTTCAATTTTTTCAATTTTCAATACAGATAATACATTATTACAGATTAAAGAATGTATTGAAGAAAGTGATAGCAATTACATAACATATCAAATTGATGATAAAATTGGAATAACTATAGATTCTTCAGGAAAAATTAGTACATATAATTTTTTATATCATGATGATTCAAACAATTGGTATTATTTAGATGAATATATAGATAAAACTAAAGAATTAAAAACTGATGAAAAATCATATGTTGAAAAAAGAGTTATTACAAGGGTTATTGTCAATAAAGAGCTTTACACTTCAAATGAACAATACATTACTGAAGAAAAAGATATTTATTACAAGCTATACTACAATCCAAACGATCTTGTGAAATTAAAATCCGATTAAACAACAGAAGGCGGTTTTGACCGCCTTCTTTGTATATAATAGCTATTGAAAAAAATTTAAAAAAGATATATACTAACATTGATTTGAAAATATGGAGTGTGAATTATGAGAATTAGATATAAAAAGTGGGCAAGACCAGAATTAGAAGCAAGTAAATTTTATGAAGATGAGCCAGAAAAATGGAAGGGGAAATGGAAAGAACATTTTGAAAATAGCAAACAACCATTTATGTTAGAATTAGGTTGTGGAAAAGGACAATTTATTTCTAAATTGGCAGTAGAAAATCAGAATGTGAATTTTTTAGCAATAGATTTAGTAGATGCTATGCTTGGATTAGCTAAAAGAAACATTGAGCAAGAATATCAAAATGAAAATTTGGAACCTAAAAATGTAATTATTACAAGATTTGATATAGAAAGAATAAATCTAATTTTAGATAAAAAAGATGAAGTAGAAAGAATATATATTAATTTTTGTAATCCATGGCCAAAAGGAAAGCATAGAAAAAAGAGATTAACACATAGTAGACAATTAGAAAAATATAAAGAATTTTTAAAACCAAATGCAGAAGTTTATTTTAAAACAGATGATGATGGTTTATTTGAATCAAGCTTAATTTATTTTGAAGAAAGTGGATTTGAAATTTTGAGTAAGACTTATGATTTACATGAAGAGCCTATATTTGAAAGAAATATAGAAACAGAACATGAGAAAATGTTTTCTGAACAGGGTATTAAGATTAAGGCGTTGATTGCAAAATTAAAATAAAAGCATCAAATGAATAATTAAAATTTTTCAAAAATCTCGTTTGAGCTAATTTACGCAGAAATTCAATAAAAATTTTATGGCACCCTTCCATCAAAGATGAACTTTTTCCATAAATTTTAAAGAATTTCTAGCTTAATTACTCTACAATTCGATTTTTTCAAAATTCCAATTATTTATTTATAAAAATATATTTATAAAGGAAAAGTGAAATAATAATGGAAGCAAAAGATGTAATAGAAAATAAGGATAACAAAGAATTTGTTTTAAAAGCTGTAAGTGAGAATGGAAAGTTTTTAGATTTAGTATCTGATGAATTAAAAAATGATAAAGAAGTGGTAATGACAGCTTTGGAACAAGACCCAGAAAGTTTAGAATTTGCAAGTGACAATTTAAAAAATGATAAAGAAGTTATATTAAAAGGTGTAAAAGGTGCTCCCTGGACTATTTGTTATGCATCCGAAAAATTAAGAGATGATAAAGAACTTTTTATAGAAGCATGTAAGAATTATGGACAAGCTCTTTATTTTGCGAGTGAAAATTTAAGAGCAGATAAAGAAATAGTAAAACTAGCAGTAGAAAATAAAGGAATAATTATAAAATATGCAAGTAAGGAGCTAATAAATGATAAAGAACTTGCGTTAATAGCTGTCAAACAAAATAAACAAGCCTATCATTTTATATCAGAGCAGTTAAAGCAAGATGAAGAAATAAAAGATATGAGTTAACTTTTTCGTGGCAAAATATAATAAAAAAATAAGACTAGTCAAAAAGACTAGCCAAACATAAATACCTTGTGTATAATTTGGGTTGAAAGAAAATTCAAATTATCAGGAGGTATTTTTATGTTCGAGAATA
>JAXJYD010000021.1:0-11973 GCA_036307105.1 Clostridia bacterium
AAAGAAATAAAAAATATTTTAGGACAAAGTAAAAAAAACTAAAAAAGTGAACAACTTTCTGAAACAATTATCGCACCTGATTTAGTTACTAAAACTAAATTACAGGTGCGTATTTCCATTATTTTACTGCTAAAGTCAGGAGTAGATTTCGCGGTCTACTCTATTTTTAAGCATAAAAAAAGTATGTGCATTCGCGTTTACACATACAACTAATTGAACAATTGCGACTCAATGTTCATTTTTTTTGTAAATATATAATAGCACATATTTTTAAATTTGTCAAATCTAATTTTTGAAAAATAATTGCTATATAAAAGAAACAAAATTTCGTAAAAGTTTTTAATAGGTTTTAATAATACTATTTGATTTTTATTAAATAATCTGTTAATATAATTACAAGTTGATTGATTTCGTATCAATCGTCACGAGAGCCAATGGCGGGTTGTAGATAACAACGTCAAAGCTACCAAAGATACAGAGCAAAGAAAATAGCTCTGAATTTCTATTTAATTATTTGTAAATTATAAAAATGAGAATACATTTTTTTCAGCTAAATTGTAATTTTAGGAAGGATTGTGATATATTATGGATAAGAAAAAAGTAGAAGAAGCAGTATATAATTTATTAGAAGCATTAGGAGAAAATCCAGATAGAGATGGACTTATTGATACACCTAAAAGAGTAGCAAATATGTATGAAGAATTACTAGAAGCACCAGATTTGAAGTATACAACTTTTGAGGAAACAAATTATAAAGATATAGTTTTATTAAAAGATATAGAATTTAATTCAATGTGTGAACATCATTTATTACCTTTTTATGGAAAAATACATATAGCATACATACCAAATGGAAAAATTATAGGAATAAGCAAATTGGCAAGAATAGTTGAAAAATACGCAAAAAGATTACAAGTACAAGAAAGAATGACAGAGCAAATTGTAAAAGATATACAAGAAAATCTTGAAACAGAAAATGTGGCTGTATATATTGAGGCTAAACATATGTGTATGATTGTAAGAGGTGTTAAAAAAGTAAATGCAAAAACAGTTACTGCTAAATTCACAGGAATATTTAATGAAAGTGAAAAGAAAAATGAATTTTATAGTTTAATAAAATAAGTATAAAAAAGAGAATTATCTAAAATGGTAATTCTTTATTTTTTACCATTTTTTACAAAAATCAAAAATATTTTACATAAAACAAAAAATAATATTTTGCATAGTTAAAAAGGTATCTTGTAAATAAAAACGAAAAAATAAAAATTCAGATGATATTATCTCATCATAAAAGAGGTGAGAGAAATGATCGATAAAATCTGTGCCTTTTTAACACAAAAGATAAGAAAAGAAATGCCAGATATAGATGAAGAAAAGGCAGAAGTAATAAATTATGGATTACAAAACTTATTAGGAGAAATTCCAAAGACGTTTATAATGCTATTGGTAGCATATATATTAGGAGTATTTAAATGGGCGTTTTTTACCTTTGTAGCTTTGTTTATATATAAGGGAGCATCAGGGGGTGTACATTTAAAAACACATATTGGTTGTATAATTTTCACATGTACTTTTTATTGCATAATACCATTTATTTCTAAATATATTGTAATGTCACAATTAGTAAAAAATATTGTGATTGCTGTTGTTTGGATATTTGGTATAATTATGATTAAGCTATATGCACCAGCAGATACAGAAAGTGTTCCAATTTTACAAGAGAAAGTAAGAAAAAAGAAACGAATAGTCTCATATATATCATTTTCAATTGCTTTATTAGTAGCAGCAATTGTTCCTAATAATATGATCTCTAATATATTAATATTAGCTAATTTTTTTCAAACTATAACAATAACTAAATTTGTATATAAGATAACAAATAATAAATATGGATATGAAGTATATTCAAATACTTCAACTGAAGCAGTTTAATAAAAAATATATACCGGTAATATTTTTATTAAAATTTTTTACAAAGGAGGAGATTGTTATGTTAAAATTTTTAGCAAAAACAGCAGAAAAATATGCAAAGGCTACAAATACAGCATGTCCTATAATTTGGGTATGGCATCAACCTAAAATGCCAGCTAGTATGATAAAAAAAGATTAATAATTAAGCATTGGTAAAAATAGTTCGAAAGTAAATATTTTTACCAATGTATAACTTAAAAGTTATATAATACAATCCGAAAAAGAAAGTAGTGTACACTACTTTCTTTAATAATATATTTCTAAAGTTTGTGAAAAGAATTTATCGTTTTTAGAAGTATATAAATTAACATTATTGTTTTTCTTAACAATTTTTCTAATTTCCCACAAACCAAGCCCAGTATGATTTTCTTTACTAGATATACCTTTTTCAAATATTTTTTCTGTATCTATATTTTTATCATTGTATGTGTTTTCTATAACAATTAATTCTCTTGAATTTTTATTATCATTTCTAAAATTTAAATTTATTATTTTTTCTTCACATTCTGAACTTGCTTCAATTGCATTATCAAGTAGTATACCTAAAATTCTAGCAAATTCATATGTTTTCATATGGATGTTTCCTAAATCTAGCAAAAATGATATATTTACTTTAATATCTTTTGAAGTTGATTCATTGTATTTTTTAGTTAATAAATTATAAATGCCATCATTGTTTACAATTTCTGGATTTAGAACATATAAATTATTTACTTTTTCACAATCATCTACCAATTCTAAATAATATTTTTTTAATCCTTCAATGTCTTCAGTTTTTATATATCCACCAATAGTTGTAACTATATTATCAAAATCATGTTTAAAGCCTCTAACATTGTCATGTAAAATTCTTAATGTATTATTATATGATTCTGCACTTTCTAGTTTTCTTGTTGTTAATGTTAATTTCATAACTCTTGATAGACTATAGATACTAATACCAAAGTATGCTAATAAAGAAATAAAACTTAAAAAAGTTATCCATAACGGTAAAATATCAATATAATAAGAAATTATTATAGCTTGTGTTATTAAGGAAATTAAACCAAAAACAACATTGGATATGATTGATACTTTAGTTTTAATATCAACATCTTCAAAGATGTTGATATTAAAATGATGATATTTAAAAGTAATAATAACTAAAATTAAAAATAGATGAAGCATAATTAAATACCCAATTCTATATATTGGAACAGTAATGATTTGTTCTGATGATATTTGAAGTAATGATAAGTAAGGATTTGTAAATAGTGAGCCAATTAATCCACATATAGCAATAGGGCATAGAGTAGCTATAATGCTTTTTAATACAGTAGTTGAAAATATTAAATAAATAAGTATAATCATCATAATATAATTGACAAAAACATTAAAAGGATTAGGAATTATATTAATATTAAAAATACTAATTAATGATATTGAAAACATATATGTTAATCTTTGCTTTCTTGTTGATTTTATTTTTATTATAATTAAAAATAAATACATTGTTAGAAAGCTTTCAGGAAATGTCATTAATAATACTATTAAATTTGTTAATCCCTCATTTGGCGTAATTAATGCTATCCAAATATTATTCAAAATTTCCATAATCTTTTAAAACCTCCATAAAATTATTCTTATATTTTGGTCCAATATCACATGTAGAACCATCTCTGAAAGTTATAATTCCAGAAACAGGCTCAACATCTTTTATTTGGTCAAGATTAGCTACACAAGATTTATGACATCTATAATAGTTATCAGGAAGTCTATCTTGAAATTTATTAAAAGAACTATAAGTGTCATAATCACGGGAAGGAGTGTGAAAAACTAATTTCATACCATCTCTTTTTATGTACTGAATTTCTGCTTGGTCAATAATTGTATTTTTATTGTCAATTTTTATATATCTTTTTGGTAATCCATTTATATCATCAAATAGTCTGTTTATTGTTTCTTCAAGTCTTACATATGCAATAGGTTTTGGAATGTAGTCAAATGTTTTATACTTATATGCTAACATTACATATTCTAAATGTGCGGTCGTAAAAATTAAATAGATATCTTTATTGATTTTTCTAATTTCATTTGCTAAATCCAGACCACTTTTATTTGTTTTTAGCTCAATGTCTAATATTGCTACATCAACTTTGTTTTCACGTACATATTCTAGTATATCCTCAGGTTTATCGCTCTTAAAAGCAATTTTAGCTTCATAATCATTTTTAATAAATATTTTTTCTAACATTTGTGATAATTTTTCTAAAATGTTTAAATTATCATCGCAAATTACAAAATTTAACATGTTTTTTCTCCTTTGAATATAAAATAAAAATTAGGAACAAAATTCCTTATTTTTCCAAATCATACAACAATATAATCTAAATTTTTTGCATTGTCAATAGCAATTTACAAAATTATCCAAAAACTAACAGTAACACTAGAAACAACACGTTTAAATGATACTACTAATAGCAATTAGCTTTTTTTAAGTATTTCATTAAAACTATTGAATATTTTAGTAATTAAATCTATAATAGAAAAGTAAAATATAAATATAGTAATAATTAGGAGTGGTTAAATGACAGAAAAAATAAATGAAAAGGTACCTAAAAAAGAGACTTTTCTGCAAGGAGTTATAACATTAATATTCTCTCAAGTTTTAATTAAATTATTAGGTTTAATATACACACTTTATTTAACAAATAGATCAGGCTTTGGAGATAGAGGAAATGGTATAGTAGCAGCGGGATATCAAATATATGCAATGCTACTCACAATTTCATCAATAGGTGTTCCAAATGCTATATCTAAATTAGTAGCAGAAAGAGTTGCTTTGCGGAGATCATAAAGGAGCACATAGAATATTCAAAATTGCTTTTGCTACTTTTAGTGTAATAGGTTTAGTTGGAAGTCTAATGTTATTTTTTGGAGCTTATGTGATTTCAAATTATTGGTTACAGATTCCTGAAGCTGAAATGACTTTGGTCGCACTATCACCTGCAATTTTCTTTGTGGCTATATCATCTGTAATGAGAGGTTATTTTAATGGAAGACAAAATATAAAAGCGACAGCAAGATCTCAATCAATTGAACAGGTTTTTAAAACAGCACTTACAATTATATTAGTAGAAATAATTGCAATTATCTCTAATGTATCTACAGAATGGATGGCAGGAGGAGCAACACTTGCTACAACTTTAGCAACAATGGCAGGCTTTGGATATTTATATATGTTTTATAAGGTTAGAAGTAAAGAAATAGGAAATGAGATAAAACATACTGTAAATTATAAATACGAAAGAATAAGAACAATAATAAAAAGAATTTTACTTGTTTCTATACCAATAGCGTTAACTGCAATAATGTCTTCACTTAATAAAAACATAGATTCATTTACAGTAGTAAGAAGTTTAAAACAATTTATGTCTGAAGATATGGCAATTGCTCAGTATGGAATATTAGGTGGAAAGGTTGATATGCTCACTAGCTTACCACTTTCTATAAATGTTGCTTTTTCTACTGCATTAGTACCTGCAATTTCTGCAGCTAAGGCTAGAAAAGATAAAAAAACAATAACTGAAAAAACTTCATTTTCATTATTGATATCAATGTTAATTGGTCTTCCTTGTACAATAGGAATGTGTATATTTGCTGGACCAATATTAAGTTTACTATTTCCAAGACAAAGTGACGGAGCAATTATTTTAGCAATTAGTTCACTAACTATAATATTTACAATATTAGACCAAACTATAAATGGAGCACTGCAGGGATTTGGCAAATTAAGAATACCTGCAATTTCATTAGGATGTGGCGTAATAGTAAAATTGATTTTAAATTTAGTTTTGGTTCCAATACCAGAAATTGGAGTAAATGGTGCTGCAATATCATCTGTTGCATGTCATGCTGTAGCATTTACAATTGCAATCACATCACTTATTAAAAATATTAAATTAAATCTAACATTTTCAAAATTTGTACTAAAGCCGTTGTTTGCAACAGGAATTATGGGAATATGTTCTTATTTTATTTATTTTAATTTATTAGGAATATTAGGCAATAAATTGGCTATAATAGTAGCAATAGCTGTAGCAATAATCATTTATGCTTTAGCAATTGTAGTGTTAAAAATATTTAATAAAGAAGAAATCTTGAAATTGCCTATGGGCGATAAAATTTATAAAATATTTGAAAAATTAAAAATTTATTAAAAATATGCAAAAAAAAAGAAGGATTTTATCTATTTTTGACGAATTAAAATAATTAGAAGTACATGTGTTGCTTAGTTCAGGCAATATAGTACATAACTTTAAATCTTATAGGAGGTAATTTAAATGAACAAAGCTGAATTAATCGCAGCAATGGCTGCTAAAACAGGAGAAACAAAAAAATCAGTTGAAAGTACATTAAATGCTTTTGTAGCTGTTGTAGAAGACTCACTAAAAAAAGGAGAAAAAGTTCAATTAGTTGGATTTGGATCTTTTGAAGTTAGAAAAAGAGCTGCTAGAAAAGGTAGAAACCCACAAACTAAAGAAGAAATCAAAATACCTGCATCAAAAGCTCCAGTTTTCAAAGCTGGTAAAGCATTAAAAGATTTAGTAAACAAAAAATAAGAGTTTTATATAATATGAATTCATAGGAAGAGGCTAGAAATAGCCTCTTTTATATCGTATAAATTCAAATTTCTAAATTTAAGATTAAAAGGAGAATAGAAAATATGGATTTAACAATAGATATAGAAGAGAGCAAATGAAAATTTCTTTACTTTTGAAGGCTCAAAATATCATGAGTATATGTTTGTTTATGAAGCAGAATTTAAGGGCGTTCCGATTTGTTCTTTTGCTACTATTATCTCTGATAGAATAAAAACAAAAATATAAATAAAAAACAAGAACAAGATTTCGCAAAACTATTGAAAAAGTTTTAGGAATGTGATATGAATAGAAGAAATAAAACATAACTGTACGAGAAATTCGTATAGTTGAAAAAAGGAGATGAGATTATTAATTAAATTGGTTCAAATAAAAAGAAAGGAGCAATTTACTATGGACGAAAAAAATTTAATTAATATTACAGAAGAAAATTTTGAAAGTATTAAACATATAGATGAAAATGGAATAGAATACTGGTATGCAAGAGAATTACAAAATGTATTAAATTATAAAGAATGGAGAAAATTCGAAAATGTTATAAACAAGGCAAAAGAAGCATGCGAAAATAGTGATATTAGTACGTTTGATCATTTTGTCGACGTCGCCAAAACGATCAAAATGCCCAAAGGTGCGGAAAAAACAATAATCGATTATAGACTTACTCGTTATGCTGGATATTTAATTGCGCAAAATGGTGATAGTAGAAAAAGAGCAATAGCATTAGCTCAAACCTATTTTGCAGTTCAAACAAGGAAACAAGAATTAACAAGACAAGAATATGAACAATTAAGTGAAAAAGATAAAAAGAAACTGAAATAGCCAATAAAAAATTTAGTAGGTTAGTATTGCCAACCTACTGGTAACAAATTGTTACCAACTGAAAAAAGTTCTAAAATTTTGAGCGAATAACTTGAAATTTTAGAACTTTTTATAATATCTATAATATTCACTTTTTACGTAAAGAAGACATAATATATATCAAAATAACGTGAAAGGTGGGAAAACCATGTCAGAGTACATAATAAAAGGAGGAAAAAAATTAGAAGGAGAAGTTGAAATATCAGGTTCAAAAAATGCAGCATTACCAATTATAGCTGCAACGATATTAAATACTGGGAAAAGTACATTGTATAATGTTCCAAACATTCATGATACACAAATGATGTTTGAAATTTTAAAAAAAATAGGAGGAAAGATAACAAAAAAGTCTAATAAAGTAATTATAGATACAAGTAAAATAAATAAATATGAAATACCAGAAGAGTTAATGAGACAAATGCGTTCTTCTGTTATTTTAGCAGGTGGATTAATAGGAAGGCATAAAAAAGCTGTATTTTCGTATCCTGGTGGATGTGATATCGGAGCAAGACCAATAGAACTACACCTAAAGGCTTTTGAAAAATTAGGTATAAATATTACAAAAAACTATGGAAATATTGAGTGCAGTTGTGATAAAATAGTAGGAGAAAAAATAGACTTAGAATTTCCTAGTGTAGGAGCAACAGAAAATGCAATACTTGCAAGTTGCTTAGCAGAACGGTACAACGATAATTACTAATGCAGCAAGAGAACCAGAAATAATAGACTTACAAAATTTCTTAAATAAAATGGGAGCTAGAGTAAAAGGAGCAGGTAGTAGTAAAATAGAGATTGAAGGAGTAAAAAAACTTAAAGATGTAAGCTATAATATAATGCCAGATAGAATAGAAGCTGGAACATTTCTTTGTCTTGCAGCCATTAATCGCTCTAATTTAATAATAAATAATACTGACGAAACACATATAGTTCCTATAGTAGATAAATTAGAAGAAGCGGGATGTAAACTAAATATTAAAAAAACACAAATAGAAATAAATGTACCTCGTAAATTAAAAGCTGTTGATATAAAAACAATGCCATATCCAGGTTTTCCAACAGATATGCAATCTATATTTGCAACAATACTTACTACTGCAAAAGGAACATCTGTTGTAGTAGAAAACATTTTTGAAAACAGATATAAATATACTCAAGAATTAATTAGAATGGGCGCAAAAATTTCAATAGAAGGAAGAACAGCTGTAATAAAAGGAGTAAGAAAGTTATATGGAACAACTGTAAAAGCAACAGATTTAAGGGGTGGAGTATCATTAGTAGTTGCGGCAAGTGTAGCAAAAGGAACCACTAAAATTGAAAACATAGAATATATATTACGTGGATATGAAAAGTTTGAACAAAAACTAGTAAACATTGGTATAGATATAAGATATGAACCAAATAATTAATAATACTTAAGATTAATTAGTACGCATAAGTAATGTTTAAAAAATTACTTATGCAAAGCCTTATAAAAGGAGGAATGAAACTTTGGGTTTAGCTAAAAAAGCAGTGTCAAAGAAAAAAAGTGGACAAGTTCAAAATGTAAAAAGAGAAAAAAAATCAATTGCTAAAGAGAAAAAAATAAAAAATAAAGAAAAAGCATTTGATGAATTTGATTTAGAAACAGAACAACTAATTCAAATGACAAATAAAAATAGAATAAAAAAAGAGGAAAGAATAACAAAACAAAAGGAAATTAAAGAGAAGAAAAGACAAAAGAGAAATAAAAGAGTAAAATTGTTTTTTAAATTATTTTTATTTATTATATTAATAGGTGGTGCAATTATATTTGCAATGACATCTCCAATATTTAATATAAAAGAAATAAAAGTAACAAATAATACTCATGTTCCAAGTGATACTATTATTAGTTTATCTAAAATAAAAATAGATGAAAATATATTTAAATTTTATAAAAGAGATGCTTCAAATAATATAAAAGGAAATGCATATATTGAAAATGTAGATATAGAAAGAAAAATTCCAAATACTGTTGAAATTAAGGTTGAAGAAAGAATACCTAAATATAGTGTAGACTTTATGGGAAAATTTATGTATATAAATAGTCAAGGGTATTTTCTAGAGTTATCAGAAGACAATAAGAATTTAACAATTATTCATGGAATAACAACAGAAGAAGAAAAAGTTATTCCAGGTAATAGACTAAATAATGAGGATTTAACTAGATTAGAAGAAGTAATGAAAATAATGAGTTCAGCAAATGAAAATGGATTAGAAGGTAAAGTTACGAGTGTTGACATTAGTAATAAAAATGATTATACTATCTATTTAGAAGAAAAAAAGAAAAAAATTCATATAGGAAATACATCTAATTTAAGTAATAAAATGCTATATGTACTTGCAATTATGGAACAAGAAGAAGGAAAAGAAGGAGATATATATGTTAATGGTGATTTGAATAATAAGTTTCAGCCATACTTTCGAGAAAAAGTATAAGTTTGAAAAATAATTGCGTTTTGGCGTTGTTAAAATACATTCGAAAATCCTGCGACGTGCAAAAAGCACGCCTCAGATTATTCTCATTTGTTTGCCTAGCCAAAAGCACAATTCTTCTCCAAACATATTTAAAGATATAAAGTTTGTAGTATAAATTGAGAAAGGAGATTTATTTTGGAAAATACAGAAAGTAAAAATTTCTTAAACAAAAAAATGATAAGCATAGTTTTAGGAATTATGTGTTTTGCCTTAACATTAGGAATATGTATTCAAATAAGAACAGTTGAAAATTCAAATTCAAAGGTAAGTAATAATTATCAAGAAAATAATTTAAGAGCAGAAGTTTTAAAATATAAAGAAAAATATGATAATAAATATAGTGAACTAGAAAAAGCAGAAAAAGAATTAGAGAAAAAGAGGGAAGATTCTACAAAAAATAATTCTGAATTAGCAGAAAAAGAAGAACAAATAAAGGAAGGAAATAAAATATTAGGTTTAACAGAAATAACAGGACCAGGAGTTATAGTAACATTAAGTGACAGCAAAAAAGATGCGAGTAGTGTTTTAAATCCAAGTACTTTATTAGTGCATGATGTAGATATTTTAGGTGTTGTTAATGAATTAGAAAATGCAGGAGCAGAAGCAATATCAATAAATGATCAAAGAATAGTTCCAACAACAGGTATTTCATGTGGTGGGAATATTATTGATATAAATGGAGAAAAAGTGGGTGTTCCTTTTGTAATAAAGGCAATAGGCCTTCCAGAGCAACTAGCAGGTTTGTCAAGACCAGGAGGTTATTTGGAATTGTTGAGAAATGCTAGTGTAGAAGCGGATTTGAAGAAATCAAATAGCATAACAATACCTAAGTATACAGGTGTAATAGATTATGAATATGCACAAACTATTAAATAAATAGGGGGAAGCAATGAAAAAAAATATTAAAAAAGGTAAAATTACAGTAATTATTACTATGATTGTAGTTTGTTTTGCATTAACACTTGTAATGTCAATGCAATTTAAAATAGTTAATCAAACAGATATTACTTCAATTGAAAATATGAGAGAAGCGGAATTAAGAACAGAACTTGCTAATTGGAAATCAAAATATGAAGAAACAGAACAAAAATATGAAGAAACTGTAAAGAAAATTGAAGAGTATAAAACAACAAGTCAGTCAAATGAAGAAACAGGAAAAATAGTTGATGAAGAATTAGAACAAGTAAATTTATCTCTAGGAAAAACAGATGTACAAGGTCAAGGAATAGAAGTAACATTAAGAGAAACTGACGATGAAGAAATAGCAAGAATAAATGGTGACGATTTATTAGTTATTGTAAATGCATTAAAATTAGCAGGAGCAGAAGCAATATCAATTAATGATGAAAGAATAATTAATATGAGCGATATTGCTGATATAAATGATACTTTTGTAAAAGTAAATGGGAAAAGAATATTGGCACCTTACGTTATAAAAGCAATAGGAAATTCATCACATTTAGAAACTGCATTAATTGGAAATGGTGGCCATGTAGATGAAATGAGAAAAATTGGTCAAAATGTTTCAATAGATAAGATAAATAGAGTTAAAATATTAAAATATAATGAAGACATTAAGTTGAAATATGCACAATAATAAATAGGAAGGAATGTGAAAGGTATGATTATTATAGCTATATTAATAGGATGTATATTAGGAGCATTAATTGGAATGAATGCACCAATGATTTCTTATACATATTCAAGTTATTTAGCAATAGCAATAATTGCAGCATTAGATTCTGTATTTGGAGGAATTACATCTGTAATAAAGAAAAACTTTGATTTAAAAATATTTGTTACTGGATTTTTTGGAAATGCAATACTTGCGATTCTTTTGACAATATTAGGACAAAAATTAAATGTAGATATTTATTTAGCGGCAATAGTTGTATTTGTTGGAAGAATGTTTGTAAATTTAGCTATTATAAGAAGATACTATGTTGACAAATGGCTTAATAAAATAGGAAGAAGGAAAACTGACATAAAAGAATAAAGTTTAATAAAT
>JAXJYD010000022.1:0-14848 GCA_036307105.1 Clostridia bacterium
AAGCTAATTCTTACAGTTGCAACGGTTGCAGGAGTTTTTAAAAAATGGCTTAAAAACTTCTATTAAGTATGCAATTTTTTATCTAACAAAATTATTAACAAAATTTTTAGAAAAACTATTGACAATTAATAGTTAGTCTCCTAATAGTTATTTTAGAGATTTTTACCTGCTAATTCGCATAACTGCAAATTATAGAAGTATTTTATCATAAATTATGTTAATTTTCAAGCATTATTTGTGTTTTTCTCTACTTTTATACACATTTGCTTGGTTTCTACATTGAGGTGTATCATATTCAGCTCTTACATTCTCAGCTATAAATAGCTTACCACAATGTTTACAAATTCTTAAAGGTTGATTTTTATCACATATTTTTACTAACAGAATGGTTTCTAATGCAGACGCAAGAGAGTTAAATACCCATTGCAATGAAAAATGTGTATCTCCAGCTTTTGCATTAATAGTAATGTTTCTTGCTTTAAAAAAATCTAACCCTTTAAATGTTCTTTCTATATATGGAGTTTTAAAATCAAATGTATATGCACCAATAAATTGATTATAAATTCTATTAGCAATAATTCCTATATCTTCTATTTTTTCGGCATAGTATTTTGAAAAAGGAATACTAAATTCACGACTTCCACCCCAGAATACTTCTTCATCTGTTGTTTCTTCATTTCTTATAGCAGTAATATCATTTCCTTTAAATTTAAACTTTTCTTTTAAATCAAAAGGAAAGAAATAATCTAAATATTCTTTTCTGTCCCATATTTCTTCCATACCTAAATCATTATTATTATTTAAAAATATTTTTTCGCTAGATATATAATTAAAGTTTAATGGCATATAAGATATAATTCCTATTAATCCATAATTTTTAACAAATTCTATTATCATATCTTTTACTTTGAATTTTTCAAATTCAAATGCTTTACCTATATTGATATAGTCCATTATCATTTGATCTGCTACTTCTGATATTTTATATTTAATAGGTTTTGCATTCTTTTTTGGAACAATATATTCATCCCCAAAAGGTACTTTTTTAGTTGTATATTCGCTATATTTAATCCATTCTGTACTAAATTCTGTAACTAAATCTTTATTAATTTTCTACACTCCCAAAAAAATTTTTAAATTTTCGCAATGTAATACTTGGCATTTTTAAACTATTACATTATAATGCTAATAGTTAAATCATTATAACTATTACACATATTATACAAACTATTTTAAAAATAGTCAAGATCTTGAGTAAAATTTATGTGTAGTAGTATTACTGTATCTAAAATCTGTAGGCAGATTTTTCACCAAAGAAAGGAGGTTTTGATATGGCAGATACACAAGAAATTATTACAAAATTCTATGACTTACATGAAAAGCCAAGTGTTATTGCAAAAGAATTAAATGTTAATCCATCATATGTAACGAAAGTAATTCAAAAAGATGACAGATATATTCCAGAGAAAGAATATAGAGCTAAAATCAGTAAAGAAAACCGTAAGAAATCTAAATGTGAATGGATTAGAAAGAAAAAACACAATGACAAACAACTTGATGAATATGTAAAATTACAACATGATCAAGCAAGTAAAGAACTATCATACTCATCTGAAATGTCAGATTTAGCATTTGCAAAATGGAATAGACAAATGTTTAGATATGATAAACATTCAAGTGATTTAGTATTAAGAAAAAGATTTAAATATGCTTATGATGTACCTAAAAGAGTTAGTACTATTATAAATCCTGTTCAAAGGAAAGTCATATGTTAATTAAATATATTTTTATTTTAAAGCCAAGATTGTAAAAGGGGCTTTATTTTTTTGCACAAATACAAGCCCTTTTGAATATGAATTAATATGGCAGGAGTATTAGAACTCTTGCAAAAGGAGGAACTTGTTATGTGTGAGAAAGTAAATTTTAATGTTATTGAAAAGAATAAATATGACAATATAGATGACATTACAAAGTTTATAAATAATATTGTAAATAAATTAATCGTAAATGAATTTGTGAAGAGCGTTGATTAAAACTATTCATTGCTGTATAATAGGGTTGTACAAAATGAGTAGTTTACCGATTGGAGGGTAAACTTATGAGAGTGGCAATTTATTGTAGACTATCTCGTGAAGATGATGACAAGCTTCATGAAAACGATGAAAGCGAAAGTATCCAAAATCAAAAATCTATGCTAATTAATTATGCAATAGAAAGAAGCCTAGATATTTATAACATTTACTGTGATGAGGATTATTCTGGAATCGACAGTGAAAGACCTGAATTTAATAAATTATTAGAAGATGCTAAAAGCCATAAATTTGATATTGTACTTTGTAAAACACAAAGCAGATTTACTCGTGATATGGAAATAGTTGAAAAATACCTACACAATAAATTTATCGAGTGGAATATTAGATTTGTTAGCCTTGTAGATCACGTTGATACTTTAGATAAAGGAAACAAGAAATCAAGGCAAATAAATGGTTTAGTTAATGAATGGTATTTAGAAGATTTATCAGAAAATATTAAAAAGACATTTGATAGTAAAAGAAAACAAGGATTACATATTGGCTCTTTTGTATGCTATGGTTATAAAAGAAGTCCAGAGAATAAAAATAAACTTGTTATAGATGAAGAAGTTGCTGATGTAATCAAACTTATTTTTAATCTTTATGAACAAGGAAATGGTGTTACTAAAATTGCTCAAATATTAAATGATAAAGGTATTTTAACACCTACTAAGTATAAACAATCACAAGGAATTAACTTTAAAAATCAAGGCAAGAATATAGACTATTGGTGTGAATCTACAGTTAGCAAAATATTAAAAAATGAAGTTTATATTGGTAATTTAGTACAAGGTTATAATAAAAAAGTAAGCTATAAATCTAAAAAAATGGTGAATCAGCCTAAATCCGAATGGATTATAGTAGAAAATACTCACGAGCCTATTATACCTAAAGAACAATTTTATAAAGTTCAAGAAATTTTTAAAAGTAAAACTCGAAGATGTAAAAATGGTGAAGTTCATTTATTTGCTAATAAACTTGTATGTTTAGATTGTGGCACGAAGCTTTATAAATGCAAAAATGATAGAGGTTATATTTATTTTTCTTGTAAAGGCTCTAAAAAATTATATGGAACTTGCACTCCACATTCTATTGGATATGAAAATTTAAAAGCATTAGTAACCGAAAAAATAAGAGAAAAGATTTTAGCATTTTATAACTTTGATAATGTATCAGATGATTTATTTGTTTCAAATGACAACTTAAATAAAGCTAAATTATTGCAAAATAAGGTTGAACTACTTTCTAAAGAAATGGAAGATATAAACAAAGCAATAAAAGAACTTTACTTAAATAAAGTAAGCGGAAAAGTTCCAGAAGATGTATTTGAAGATTTAAACTCATCTTTCCTAACAGATAAATCAACAAAACAAAAAGAGCTTACTAAAATGCAAAATGATTTATCTAATTTAAAAGAAAAAAAATTAAACAGTAAATTTATAAAAGAACAAAAAGAAAAAATAATTAATCACTTTAAAGATTTTAAAGAACTTAATTATGATATTGTTAATAGCTTTATAGATTATATAGAGATTGGAGAAAAGGACAAAAAGACTAAGTCACAAGATGCGGTTATTCATTGGAATTTTTAAAAATTAGTAGTAATATGAATTGTTTTGTGTTATACTATTACTAGATTTTAGCGAAAGGAGAAAAAAATATGTCGCCTGTAAGAGAAAAATTTATTAAGATTATCGAATCTCTGCCTTATGATATACAAGAAGAAATAAACAATAAAAAAACATTCGATATCTTAAAAGATGTAACTCAAATATATTACGATACATATGGTATTGATGATTTATCTGATGAAGATAAAGATGTAATCCATGATGTATTAGGCAACAATTTTACAGCTATTGAAAATAGGTAAAATTAATTTTATTTAGAAAGGAATGTGATTTTATGAGCGTACCAAAAGAAGACATAGAATTCGAAAAAATTGTTAACCTTTTAAAAGATGCTGAAGATGATGGAACATTTCTTGATTCACTTTATAACTTGTATTTCTTTATTGGCATTACAAAAGGTGTTGACGATATTAGAAATGGTCGTGGTGTAACTTTAGAAGAATTTAACAAAGAAATGGAGGCATTACATGAAAGTTATAGTAGAAGATTCGGCTAAAAATAATATTTTTAATATATTCTCGTACAATTCAACATATTCTATAAAAAATGCTATTGAAACTAATATGGATATTCAAGCTTATATTAATGATTTAGCCGAGTCATCTTATATTGGCAGATACATTCCAGAAATAAAGGACAAGCATTTTCGAGAAATTATTTATCGAAAAACTAGGCACTCAAGTTATAGAATTATTTATTACATATCTGAAAATAGTAATACAATATATGTTCTTAATGTTCTTAATAGCAAACAAGATTTTAACAAATTTTTAAAACTAAACAATTATTTTAAAAACTTTTTTAGAATTTAATTTTTAAATCAAATTTTATTAAAATTCTTTTAGGATATATTCCAACCCCACCCCATGATCTGTATAATATGGTGCTAAACCTGCTTTTTCAATTTCTTCTATTGATGCTCCATCTGTTAATTGGTGAACTATTGTACCAACCATTTCTAAATGGGCTAATTCTTCAGTTCCAATATCATTTAACACGGCTTTAGATACTTGATCTGGCATACCAAATCTTTGAGATAAATATCTAAGAGAAGCGGCAAGTTCTCCATCTGGTCCACCATATTGTGATATAATTACCTTTGCAAGTTTTGGATCTGTACACTTTATATTAATTGGATATTGTAAAGTTTTATTATAAGTCCACATTAATAATTCCCCCTTTCCCATGGCCATGGCATTTCAATCCATCTCCACTTATTACAAGGGAAATTAATTGTAAGTGGTCCATAAACTTTTTGATACTTGTCTTTTAATTCTTTTAATTTCTTACAATACTTTCTGTGCAAACAAAGTGCTTTTTCATCTTCTGAATGTGTATCTAAATATAATGCAAGTTCTGTAATTGCAAAATCTAAACATCTTATTTCTTGTATCATTTCTCTTCTTAAATCACAATCTACTTTATTATCTTGTTCACATTCACATTTACAATTTCTATTTTCTTCTACTGACATTTGTTGCACCCCTTTCCTATTTTATTAGTCATTTTAATATACTCAATTGCTTCCATTGATTGACCTGGCATATAAGGACTAACTAATTCTGGAAATATAGTTCCCATCTTTAATCCAACACAAGGTTTAAATGTTTTATCCATATATTGATAAGGTACATAACTTTGAGCTAACATTGGGTTATCAGGAAATACATCTCTTTCTTCATCTTCAAATCCACAAGCACAACTATCTTGCATATCTTCATATGAAATAACATTATTACACTGTTTTTCCATCATGTCATCTTGCATTTGACAAGAATCATCTTGATAACTATTATTCATGCAATAGCATTTTCTGGTTCTAAACATATTATATCCTCCTTTTTAATGTATTATATGATTCCATTCGACAATTGACACAAGAAAATTAATTTTTAATTATATTTATTTAGGCACAACTCAGTTTGAAAAAAATAACAAAAAAACACCTATATTAAGGTGCTTCTTTTAAAACTATGCATTTTCTTCTTCTTTTTTAGCTATTACTTCTTTTCCATCATAGTAACCACAGTTTTTACAAACTCTGTGTGGTAATACCGGTTCATGGCAATGTGGACAACTTGCATATGTTGGTTGTTCTTTTTTCCATGTTGATCTTTTTGAATGTGTTCTAGCTTTTGACCATCTTCTTTTTGGTTGTGCCATTCTAATTCCCTCCTTGTTTAAGATATCTATGTATCTGTTTAATTTTTATCTAATTTTTTAGTCACTATATGATTATACAAGTATTTTTTAATTTTGTCAATAGCCTTACAACTGTTATTCACAATATTTTTTATATGTATCCTTAAAAATTTTCTTTTTCAAAACTGAATTTACGCCTTTATCTGCAATTTGAGTTAATATCTCTGTAACAAATTCTGCAATGTGTTCATTTACATTTATAATCTCTTTTTCCTTTTTCCAATATTCTAATTCATATTCTTTTGTGAAGTTTTTTCCTTCATATGCCATTCCTGCAGCTAATTTATCACATATCATTTCTGCTGCATATTTGTATGGCATAATAGCATTTTTTTGTGGTGCTGTTTCATCAAACCAATATTCAGCATGATGTTTGTTTCTTCCTTTATGATGCAACCATGCTTCTGAATATCCATTTATCCTTTTACATTCTACAGTTGGTGAATGTGTTCCTTTATAATATTTAACACTTTCAAAAAATTCTGTTGGAGAGTATTTAGACCAATCATGCATGAATCCTCTCCAAGGCTCTCCTATTCTACAACATAATTTAAATACTAACCATTTATGATGTGTAATTAATTTAAAATGTTTTATTGCGTTTTTTATATACATTTTATTTTACCTTCCTTACTTCATAAATTAGTTTACTATAAATTTTTTAGAAAATCAATAAATTTTATTTCCTTTTTTGCATAAACTATATAGATAAAAATAAAAATGGAGGTATTATATGTGTGGATTTGTTGGTTTTGCAAATTTTAAAGAAAATGTTTCTAACAATAAAAATTTATTAGAAAAAATGAACAATACACTTTCTAAAAGAGGACCTGATGAAGAAGGATATTACATAGATAACAATGTTGCACTTGCTCATAAACGTCTAATTGTTATTGATCCTAAAGGACGGAAAACAACCTTTGATTGAATCTTTTTCCTTTGGAAGTTATGTAATAGTTTATAATGGACAAATATATAATACAAAGGAACTTACTAAAGAACTGAAGAAAAATGATTTTGAAATAAAAACTCATTCTGACACTGAAGTTTTATTAAAAAGTTATATATTATATGGAAAAGATGTTGTAAATTATTTAAATGGTATTTTTGCATTTGCTATTTTAGATACAAACAAAAAAGAAGTTTTCTTAGCGAGAGATCACTTTGGTGTTAAACCTTTATTTTATACAAATGTAAATAATACGCTTGTATTCGCTTCAGAAATCAAAGCATTATTCCAGTATCCAGGAGTAGAAAGAGTATTAGATAGTCAAGGCATTTCAGAATTATTTGGAATAGGCCCTGCTCATACGCCAGGAACTACTATCTTTAAAAATATACATGAATTAAAACCTGCTCATTTTGCTATATTTAATGAATCTGGGCTTCATATAAAACGTTATTGGAAATTAAAATCCAAGAAACATTTAGATAGTTTTGAAGAAACATGTGATAAATTAAAATATTTATTAAAAGATAGTATAACCAGACAACTTGTTTCTGATATGCCTCTTTGTACCTTTCTTTCAGGTGGATTAGATTCAAGTATTATTACAAAATTTGCATCTGATTATTGTAAGGATAATGGATTGCCCCCTTTAGCTACTTATTCAATTGATTACGTAGATAATGATAAAAACTTTGTTAAAAGCGATTTTCAACCAAATTCTGATAATTACTATATAGATTTAATGACAAAAAATTTATATACAAATCATCATAAAATTGTTATAGATACACCTGAGCTTGCAGATAGCTTGGAAGATGCAATGATAGCTCGTGATATGCCAGGTATGGCTGATATCGATTCCTCTTTACTACTTTTTTGTAAAAATGTAAAAAAAGAAATGACTGTTAGTTTAACCCGGAGAATGTGCAGATGAAATTTTTGGAGGATACCCATGGTTTTTTAGAGATGATGCATTAAAAAGTAATACTTTTCCTTGGTCTATATCATTAGATGAAAGACAAAAATTATTAAATCCCTATATAGGAAATAAAGTAGATTTGAAAAAATATATAGATTATCGATATTATGAAAGTTTAAATG
Organism: Clostridia bacterium; assembly: GCA_036307105.1. Classification (GTDB taxonomy): domain Bacteria; phylum Bacillota; class Clostridia; order TANB77; family CAG-508; genus CAG-269. The sequence goes on from JAXJYD010000022.1 coordinate 7,956, forward strand.
AAGTTGAAATTTTAGATTCAGACTCACCTGAGACTGCAGAAAAGAGAAAAATTTCACATCTTACTTTAAATTGGTTTATGCAAACACTTCTTGATCGCTCTGATAGAATGGCAATGTATAATGGATTTGAATTAAGGGTTCCTTTTTGTGATTATAGATTAGCAGAATATGTATGGAATATACCTTGGGAATGGAAAGCATATAACGGAAGAGAAAAAGGATTACTAAGATTTGTTTCTCAATATTTTCTACCAGAAGAAATTATTTATAGAAAAAAATCTCCATATCCAAAAACACATAATCCAACCTATCTTGCAAAAGTAAAGCAAATGCTGTCAGATATTATGAATGATAAAAATGCTCCAATAAATAATTTACTAAATAGAGAGTATATATTAGAGATACTGGAAACCAATGGCAAAGCATTTACAAGACCTTGGTTTGGCCAATTAATGGTAGGTTCTCAACTTATGGCATACCTTTGTCAGGTCAATATGTGGCTTGAAAAATATCAACCTAAAATTGAGTTATAGAACAATCCCCGCACAATATGTTCAATACATTGCGCGGGGACTCATGGTCAATCATCCATTGACTCATTTATCCAAGGATTTAGACTTCCGGGATCGTAAGACTCAACACTACAGAGCTTTTGTTGTTTTTCTAAGCCCTGTTCTGTTAAATATACTTTTGACCCGTTTAGAGCTTTCTGAGCTGCAGTTTCGAAATCATTATTAGACTTGTTTAGCTGCTCATCTACATAATTATGTTGCTGATTTCGTCTGTTATCACTCATAGTTATCCTCCTAAAATTATTTAGTTGAAACAAGTGAGCTGACCTTCATCACTTACTTTGATTTTTGTTGGTATAAAAATTTCATTTTTTACCAACTACTTATATATTGACAATGGAATAATCCATTGAAAACACTATTATTATAACATTTTAATGCTTAAATTGCAAATCTTTATTTCATCTTCTCTTTAATTTTTACAAGTGTATTTAATGCATCGATTGGTGTTAATTCATTTAAATTTATTTTATCAATTTCATGAGCTATTTCTGCTAATTTATAATTATATAAATCAAATTGTCCTTCTACTTGTTTTTTATCTTTCTTTTCTTCTTTTTTACCTGTTAATATATTTTTCCTTTCTAAAGAACGCAAAATTTCATTTGCCTTTTGTGTGACAACTTTAGGAACTCCTGCTAATCTTGCAACATGAATTCCGTAGCTTTCATCTGTTCCACCTTTTACTATCTTTCTTAAGAAAATAATATCTTCTCCTTTTTCCTTAACAGCTATTGAATAGTTTTTTATTCCATCCAATTTATTTTCTAGTTCTGTTAATTCATGATAATGTGTTGCAAATAAAGTTTTTGCTCCACATTTTTCTTTATCAGCAATATATTCAGCAACAGCCCAAGCAATTGATAAACCATCATAAGTTGATGTTCCTCTTCCTATTTCATCTAAAATAACTAAGCTATTATTGGTTGCTTCTTTTAATATAGTTGCAACTTCCATCATTTCTACCATAAAAGTACTTTGTCCCATACTTAGGTCATCTGATGCACCAACTCTTGTAAAGATTTTATCAACAACTCCTATTTTCGCTTCTTCTGCTGGCACAAAACTTCCGCACCTGAGCCATAAGTGTAATTAATGCAACTTGTCTCATATATGTGGATTTACCAGCCATATTAGGTCCTGTAATTATTGCTAATCTATTTTCTTCTTTATTTAAATATGTATCATTTTCAACAAAACTACCTTCTCCAAGTATTTTTTCTATTACTGGATGTCTTCCATTTTTTATATCAATTGTTCCTTTAGAATTTACTTCTGGCATACAGTAATTCATATCTTCTGCAACTTTTGCAAAAGATGTAAGTACATCTAATGTTGAAATAACTTCACTTGTTTGTTGTAGTCTTGTAATATTTTTTGATATTTCATCTCTAATTTCAACAAAAGCATTATATTCTAAATTAGTAACTCTTTCCTCAGAACCTAGTATTTGATTTTCTAAGTTTTTTAACTCTTCTGTTATATATCTTTCTGCATTTGTTAAAGTCTGTTTTCTTATAAATCTATCTGGAACTTGATTCAAGTATGATTTAGTAACCTCTAAGTAATATCCAAATACTTTATTAAATCCAACTTTTAAATTCTTTATTCCTGTTTTTTCTTTTTCGTCAGCTTCTAATTTAACTAGCCAATTCTTCCCTTCTGTTTGTGCTGTTTTTAATTTATCTATTTCTTCATCATATCCAAGTTTTATAATCCCACCATCTTTTATTGTCATAGGAGGATCATCAACTATTGATTTTTCAATTAATTCATGAATATCTTGAAGTTCATCTAAATTATCATATAAATTTACTAATAAATCAGATTTACAATTAGATAAAATTGATTTTACCTCAGGAAGTTTTGTTAAAGAATTTTTAAGAGTTACCATATCTCTTGCATTAGCATTACCATAAGCCATTTTTCCTGCTAATCTTTCTATATCATAAACCTTTTTTAGATTATCTATTATATCTCCTCTTAAAATAATATCATCTTTTAATTCCTTTACAGCATCTAATCTTCTATTTATCTCTAAAACATCTATTAAAGGATCACTTAGCCACCTTCTAAGTAATCTTCCTCCCATTGAAGTAGCAGTTTTATCTAATACCCAAAGAAGTGTTCCTTTTTTAGATTTATCTCTCATTTTTTCAGTTATCTCTAAGTTTCTTCTACTATTTACATCTAATGCCATATATTTTGATATATTATAAACTGTTATTTTATTTATATGATCTAAGCTTGTTTTTTGTGTTTCTTCAATATATTCTATTAATGCATTTATAGATGTTATTGCAAGTTCCTTTTCTTTTATATCTTCTATTTTTTTACCATTATTATCTACAATAGTAAATCTTAAATCTAAATTATTTAACTCTTTTATAAAAAATTTATCATTAAATTTAGTAATATATATATTCTCAAACCTTTCTTTGATTTTACTTATTTCTTCTATACAATCTGACATCATTGAATTTATTACTAATTCTGATGGACTATATCTTGCAATTTCATCTAAAAGCATTGGAAAATTATAATTATCTTTTATTTCGGCTGAATAAAATTCGCCTGTTGATATATCACAAATGCTTATTCCATAGTATATGCCTGTTTTATATATAGACATTATAAAATTATTTTTTCTTTCTTCTAGCATATTGCTGTCTACTAAAGTACCTGGTGTTACTACTCTTATTACGCCCCTTTTTACTATTCCTTTTGTAGTCTTAGGATCTTCTAATTGTTCACATATTGCAACTTTATATCCTTTAGAAATCAATCTAGAAACATAAATATCTGCAGCATGGTGAGGAACTCCGGCACATTGGAGCTCTCTCTTCTAAGCCACAGTCTTTTCCTGTTAAAGTTAATTCTAGTTCTCTAGATGCTGTAATTGCATCATCAAAGAACATTTCATAAAAATCACCTAATCTATAAAAAACAATACAATCCTGATATTCATCTTTTGTTTCTAAATATTTTTGCATCATTGGTGATAATTTTTCTTTATCTATATCCATTTATATTGCTCCTTTTAAATACCACATATGCTCTGAAACAATCTGCAAATCTATCATTTGTCCAATTAAATCTTTATTACCTTCAAAAATAACTACTTTATTGCTATCTGTTCTCCCGGTTAATAATTCTTTATTATTTTTGCTTTCTCCTTCAACTAATACTTTTTGAATAGTTCCTACATATTTTTGATTATTTTCACTTATTTGACTTTCTACTAAAGCTTTTAGTTTGTCAAATCTTTTATGTTTTATTTCTTCAGGAATTTGATTTTCCATTTTATCCCCTGGTGTTCCAACTCTTCTTGAATAAATAAACATATATACTTGTTCAAAGCAAACTTTTCTTACAACATCTAATGTGTCCTCAAATTCTTCATTTGTTTCTCCTGCAAAACCTACTATTATATCTGTAGATAATGTAAGATTTGGTATTTTTATTTTCATTTTTTCTACTAACTCTAAATATTGTTCTTTTGTATATTTTCTATTCATACTTCTTAATACATTTGTATTTCCTGATTGAAGTGGTAAATGTACTAATTTACATACTTTGTCACATTCTGCTATAGCATCTATTACGTCATCTGTAAAATCTTTTGGATGAGGTGAAACAAATCTTATTCTTTCAATTCCTTCTATTTTGTTTATCGCTCTAAGAAGTGTTGCAAAAGAATTTACTCCTTCATATTCTTCAAATGGAATATTTTTTTCTCTTTCTACACGTAAATAAGAATTTACATTTTGCCCTAGTAAAGTTATTTCCTTGTATCCATTTTTAGCTAAATCTTTTACTTCTTCTATTATGTCTTTCGGCATTCTGCTTCTTTCTCTTCCTCTTACATAAGGAACTATACAATATGTACAAAAGTTATTACAACCATTCATTATAGTAACTGATGCTTTTATATTATCACTTCTTTTTATTGGTAAACCTTCATATATTTTCCCATCTACATCTAAGACATCTTCTAGTTTTTCTTTATTTTTTAATACTTTATATAAATCTTCAGGAAACTTATGTAGTGTATGTGTTCCAAAAATAATATCTACAAATGGATAGCTTTGTTTTATTTTATCAGTAATATGTTTTTCTTGCATCATACATCCACCAATTGCAATTATTATTCCTTTTTCTTCTTTTAATCTTTTTAATTCTCCAAGCTTTCCAAATAATTTATCTTCTGCATTTTCTCTCACACAACAAGTATTAAATACAGCTATATCTGCCTCTCTTTGAATTTCAGTTTTACTATACCCCATTTCTTCTAACATACCACATAACTTTTCAGAGTCATTTTCGTTTAACTGACATCCCATTGTTAGAATAGTGTATTTTAAATTAACTTTGTTTTTTTTTCTTATTTTTTCTATATATTTATCTTGCTCTTTTACTTCTATTGATGTACTCATTTATAATATCCTTTCATTAACAACGCTAAAACGCAATTATCTTTTAAAATTTCAACAAACATATTGTAATATATTTTGTCATAATTTGCAAGAAAAAAAGTATCTTACATACAAATGTGTCAAATTGCTCCGGCTCCATTGACAGCCCCATTGACATTGATAGAACAAATCGAAACGCCCTTAAATTTATAGTATATTATTTCAAAGCATATTTTTTAATTTTCTACAAATTATACTATGTAATGCGTTCCGTAAATTTGTTCTTGCGCGAAATTTTCGCCAAGAAAATTTCTGTGCAACGTTAGGAGCGAAGCGCTTTTATATAATAGGAAAGGATGACTTTCCTATTATATAAAAAAAATAAAGATACCTGTGTATCCTTATTCCTCTATGCAAGACCATATTTCTTTTTAAATTTATCTGCTCTACCACCTACTGTTTCTTGTCTTAAGTTTCCAGTCCAGTAAGGATGGCATTTTGAACATACGTCTACTTTTAAATCTTTTTTTGTTGAACCAACTTCTAAAACATTACCACATGCACATGTAATAGTTGTTTGGTTATATTCTGGATGTGTATTTTTTTTCATTATCAAGTTCACCTCTTTCTCGTTTAAATAACATGACTGTTTTTTATAATAACATATTTTAAATTTTTTTTCAAGTATTTGTTGTTATTTTGTTTCATTTTTTTGTTGCTCTTTGTTTTCTTGATTCATATATGTTGCAGAATATATCATTTCTTTGTTTAATGATAGTTTATTTATTAATTTACTCATTATATTAAATACACATGCTATTATTAAAATTAACATACCTATTCTTTTCCAATATCTCGCAAACATAATAATCTCCCTTTCTCAAATCACATATTAATTATACTTTTATTTTTGAAAAATGTCAATAATTTTATAGTTTTTTGGTTAAACTAAAGCAGGTGATAAGTATGAATAAAAATAAATCGTTTATAATATTATTAATTATAATAGTTGGAATTACTGTTGGAGCTTTTTATTATTTTAACACTCAAAATAGCAATAATGGAAAGCAAAATAATTATGAAGTAACTAAAACTTCTACTAATAATAATTCAAATTATAATGCAAATGGTAATTCTGACTATGTTGATGATGATAATCAAGAAAATGAAAATAGTGTAACTGCTGATATTACAGAACAACCTACAAGTTCTACAGAAACTACGCTCTCTACTTTCTCAACTAAAATATATACAACAGATTCTGCAAGGCAAAATAATATAAACATTACTTGTGGCTCTTTGAATGACACAATAGTTAAAAATGGAGAAACCTTTTCATTTTGCAGTACTGTAGGTCAAGCAACTTCTGCAAAGGGATATCAAAAAGCAGATATATTTGATAAAAATGGAAATAAGAAAAAAGGTCTTCGGTGGTGGAAATTGCCAAGTTAGTAGTACATTATATAATGCAGTTTTATCAGCACCTAGTTTAGTAGTGACAGAAAGACATGAACATAGTAATAATGTGCCTTATGTACAAAAAGGAAAAGATGCAGCAGTTGCTTATGGTAGTTATGATTTTAAATTTAGAAATGATACAGGTAATGATATTAAAATCACATGTTCCAGTGATGGTTCAAGTGTAACTACAAATATAATTTCTATTCAATAAATATAAATATGTTTTGGTTTAGCTTTTTCGATATTTATTGTCCTGCTTAAACGTGATTGGTTTTAAAAATTTTTCAATTCTACTTATTCTAAAAAGAACAAATCGGAACGCCCTTAAATTTATAGTATATTATTTCAAAGCATATTTTTTAATTTTCTACAAATTATACTATGTAATGCGTTCCGTAAATTTGTTCTTGCGCGAAATTTTCGCCAAGAAAATTTCTGTGCAACG
>JAXJYD010000023.1:0-17058 GCA_036307105.1 Clostridia bacterium
ATTCTCGAACATAAAAATACCTCCTGATAATTTGAATTTTCTTTCAACCCAAATTATACACAAGGTATTTATGTTTGGCTAGTCTTTTTGACTAGTCTTATTTTTTTATTATATTTTGCCACGAAAAAGTTAACTCATATTCAAAAAAAGCAAGGCAATCTGCCTTGTTTTTTAATTTACATCTTCCTAAATACTCCTGCTACTTTTCCTAAAATTTCACATGTTGGAACTATTATTGGATCCATTGTGCTATTTTCTGGTTGTAGTCTTATATGATCTTTTTCTTTATAGAAAGTTTTTACTGTGGCTTCATCTCCAATTAAAGCAACTACTATTTCTCCATTGTTTGCTGTATTTTGTCTTTTAATTAATATATAATCTCCATCTAAAATACCAGCTTCTATCATACTTTCTCCTCTAACTGTAAGCATAAAACTTTCTGAATTGCCTACAAAATCTACTGGTATTGGGAAAGTATCTGTTACATTTTCTACTGCTAAAATTGGTTCTCCAGCTGTTATTTTTCCTATAATTGGAACCTCTACTAATTCTCTTTGTGTATAGAAATCTTTACTTGATGTTTTCTTTGGTTCTCCTGAACCTCCTTTTAATAATCTTAATGTTCTACCTTTTTTGTCTTGTTTTTTGATATAACCTTTGTCTTCTAATTTAGCTAAATATCCATGAACTGTTGCTGTAGAACTAAGTCCAACTGCTTTTCCTATTTCTCTTACTGATGGTGGATAACCTTGTGACATGATTTGTTTTTCAATAAATCTTAGTATTGCTTTTTCTCTTTTATTTAATTCTGGTCTTTTTCTTGGCATATTTCTTCACTCCCATTTTAAATTTGACCATATAATATCATACAAACAAAAAAATGTCAAACATTTTTTTGGAATTTTGTTATTTTTTATTTTCGACAAAATACGACAAAAATGGGACAAAACATGCCTGTCCCTATTGTTCCATTTATTTTAAATATGCATTTGGATCTTGCGGAATTGATTCTTTTAATATTTCAAAATGTAAATGTGGTTCATCTGCTACTTCAAATACTGCTGTGTTTCCAACAGTTCCTATGCTTTGTCCTTTTTCTACATTTTCACCTTCTACTACAAATTCAGATGTTAAAAGGTTTGCATATATTGTTTGATATCCATCACCATGGTCAATTACAACTGTTAATCCATATCTTGGGTCATTTTTTATAGATTTTACAGTACCTCTCTCAGCTGCTTTTACTACAGTTGTTTTTTCTGCTTTTATATCAATTCCCATATGTGTTACCCATTCTTTTAATGTTTCAGAATATACTAAACTATCTTTTGCAAAATCTTTTGATATTTCTCCTTCTACTGGCATTGAAAAGTTTAATTCTTTTTTTGTTTCTACTGTTTCAGCTTTAGCATTGGTCTGTTTACTTGGACTAGTCTGTTCATTAGCATTTGTATTTGAATTTGTATTTTTATTTGTATTTGTTATATTTGATGTATTAATTGCAATTTTATTTGTTGCATTAGAAGTATTTGATTTGTTATCTGTATCACTTACATTTGCACTTTTTGTAGAATCTATTTCATTTTTAGCTTCTTCAACAGATTTTCCCATTTCTGTACTTGCACTTTCTGTATTTTCTGTATTATTTGTAATATTTGCCATATCTCCTAAATCAATAGTTCCTTGTCTTACATCATCTCTTAAATTTTTACTATACATCAACAAGCCTATTAATATAACTGTTAAAGCGACTCCTCCTATCATTGCGTACATAATTATCTTATCACTTAAACTTTTTTCATGTTTTCTTATATCTCTTCTCATATAATCCTCCTTAAATACTTTGTTAATTAAAGTATTTCCATAATTTTACGGATTATTCAAAATTATTATTATATTTCATTTATATCTTTTATTTCTACATCTTTATAAAAATGCTTAATTATATCTTCATAATTACTTCCTTGTTTTGCCATAGTATCTGCACCAGTTTGACTCATTCCTACTCCATGGCCATATCCTTTTACAGAAAATTTTATATTGTCATTTTCTTTTATAATTTCAAAATTTGTTGATTTTAACCCAAGTATTGTTCTTGTTTCTACTCCTGATAATTCATGATTACCGAATTTTACAGTTTTCACTCTATTTCCATCTGTATAATCTAATATCTTAATATCATCATTATTATTAAAATCTATTTGGATATCAGAATATTTAGTTTTAAGTTTTTCTATTAATTTCTCTTTATTTAAAATCACTTCTGAACTATATTGAGTATATCCTTCTTCTCCTGCTGTTTCTACAACCTGTAAATAAGGCAATCCAGAACCTCCCCAAACATTTACAGGTAATTCAGTAGTCCCTCCACTATTCGCATGGAAAAAAGCATTTATTGGTTTTCCATCATATGTAACAATTTTACCAGCTGTTTCTTTTACCGCTATTTCTATTTTTTGCCAGTTACTTTCTCTTTTTTGTTCTTCCCATCTTTCAAACCTTTTTTCTTTTGATACCCATGCTTGGCAACATGTTGAATCATCACATATATCAGCATTTTCATGTTTAGGATTCTGTGCTTTGTAAATAGTATAGGTTCTTGCAACTACTGCTTGTGCTTTAAGTGCTTCTAATTCGTAATCAGCAGGCATTTCTGCAGATACAACATTACATAAATATGTATCTAAGGCAACTTCTTCGACTTCTCCTGTACTTTTATGTAATAATTTTATTGTTCCATATTTTTGATAATTATATTCATTACTATTATTAATCACGTTTTCATCTTTATTTTGATTTTGTTCTTGTTTAATATTATTAGTTTGAGAAAAAGTTTTTACCTCTCTTTTAGTTAAAATTGCGGGCAAAATAAAACAAACAAAAATTGAAATTGATAAATATAACCAAAACTTTTTCAATTATTAATCCTTCCTCTCTTTAAGCTCTAATATATTGTATTTGGAAAAGAATATGTGCTTTTAATTTTCTTTTCCAAATAGTTTTATGAACTAAGTTTCAATCTCATAGAATTTAATATTTTACGTTCTATTCTTGATACCTGAACTTGAGTTATTCCCAATATTTTAGCAACTTGACTTTGTGTTTTTTCTTTAAAAAAACGAAGCATAATTAGTTCTTTATCTCTTTGTTCTAATGAATTAATCAAATCATTTACAACTAATTTATTAGTTAAAATCTCTTCTTCATTTTTTCCTGTTGAAATTTTTTCAATTAAGCTAATACTTTTTCCATTTTTTGAGTTCGTATAACTAGCATTTTCAAATGATTCTATTGAATTTCCTGCTTCTTTTGCTAAAATAATATCCTCTCTTGAAACCTTTAATTCTTTTGCAATTTCTTCCTCTGTAATTTCCTTTCCCTTTTTACATAAATATTCTTTTTCTAATTCTTTTATCTTTACCCCTAGTTCCTTAATACTTCTACTTACTTTAATTGGTCCATCATCTCTTATATATCTTTTTATTTCTCCTATCATGTATGGAACAGCATATGTAGAAAGTCTTACATCAAAGTCTGTATCAAATCTCTTAATTGACTTTATGAAACCAATACATCCTATTTGAAATAAATCTTCTAAATCATATCCTCTTCCATTAAATCTTCTAACTATGCTCCATATTAGTCCGATTATTATTATTTATTAGTTTTTCTAATTCTTCTTTATCTCCTTCTTGGGCTTTTTTTATTGCATTAATATCATTTTCGTACATAATACCCTCTTTTCTGTTACTGGTCAGTTTTAGCACTAATATAAAGTCTGCGCAAGTAGTAGTTTATAAAAATTTTTATAAACTATCACGTTAAGCAGAACAGGATAAATATAAACATTAACCAGTAACAATTTATTCTTTTGTTTTAATTCTTTATTAACATTTTAAAATCTTCATCTTCATTGTCAATTTTAGGTTTTATTATTTTTGACATTGTAACTTTTGTTCCTAATCCTAAGATTGACTCAACTTCCATTTTATCCATAAAGCTTTCCATTATAGTAAATCCCATTCCTGATCTTTCTAAATTTGGTTTAGTTGTATATAATGGTTCTTTTGCTTCATCTATATTTTCTATTCCTTTTCCCTTATCAGATATTTCTATTATTATTTCATTTTCTTTAAGTTTTGAAACAATTTTTACAATCCCTTGTTTTTTATCATAACCATGGATTATACAATTTGTAACAGCTTCTGATACAGCTGTTTTTATATCAGCTAGTTCTTCAATAGTAGGGTCTAACTGTGAAGCAAATGCAGCAACTGCAATTCTTGCAAAAGCTTCATTTGAAGATTTGCTAATAAACTCTATTTTCATTTCGTTTGTAAAATTTTCTTTCATTTTTTATTTATCCTTTCTAAATTATCAATTTTGTCTTTAATAAATAATTTGAATTTTCAAAAATCGAATTGCAGAGTAATTGAGCTAGAAATTCTTAAAATATTTTATGGAAAGAGTTCATCTTTGATGGAAGGGTGCCATAAAATGTTTTTAGAATTTCTGGGTGAATTAGCTCAAACGAGATTTTTTAAAATTTTAATTATTTATTAATAGTTTTCCGCTAATGGAATAAGTTTAAGTATCCCACTCATTTCAAATATCTTTTTAACACTTCCGTGTAAGATTACTTAATTCTAAACTCGCACCTAACATTTTTGCAAATTTATATCTTCCAATTATTAATCCTATTCCGGCACTATCCATAAAAGTGACACTATTAAAATCAAATACAATTTTTCTAGGCATATATCTTTCAATTTCATAATCAACTCTCCTCCTTATCATTTGTACACTATGGTCATCAATTTCATCAGTTATTTTAAAGACAATTAGCTTGTCCTCATCATAAAACTTAGATTCCATTTTGTTCCTCCTTTGTTTTTTCTAAAAAGTATTATAAATCTTTTTCCATTTTTTTCCAAGAGTAAAAATTAAGAAGTTTTGTCGATTTGTTAGAAGTTTTCGACATAAGTCAACAAGTGTCAAATTACCCCGGCCCTATTGACAGTTAAGCGACATGCCTATCGCACCACCAAAAAAGAACCTAAATTTCAGGTTCTTTTTCATCATTATTTTATTTCAAACTTTCCATAACTTTTTCTAGCATTTGTTTATATTTAGCTAGTTTTTCTTTTTCTTCATTTACTTTTGCTTCTGGTGCTTTGTTTATAAATCCTGGATTAGATAACATTTTTTCACATCTTAAAACTTCTTGTTCTAATCTTGTTTTTTCTTCTTCTAGTCTTTTTCTTTCTTCTTCTAAGTCTACTAATCCTTCTAATGGCATATATAGTTCTATATTATCTTTTACAATACTTATTGCATCTTCTGAGATTCCATTTTTATCATTTTGAATTGTTACTTTGCTTCCAAATCCAAGTTTTTCTATAAAATGCTCTGCTTCTTTTAGTTGTTTTTCATACTTGTTAGTTACAAAAATCAATTCAACTTTTTTGGATGGATGTACATTCATTTTTGCTCTTACATTTCTAATTTCTACTATTATTTCTTTTATAGTTTCAATAAATTTTTCTTCTTCATCAAAAACAAATTCTTTTCTAATATCTGGCCATTTTGCAACTATTAGATCTTCAGTTCCAAATACAATTAGATTTGGATATATTTCAGATGTAATAAATGGCATAAATGGATGTAGTAATTTTAGTGAAGATGCTAAAATATGACTTAATACATCACTTACTGGAACTTTTATAGAATCATCATCACTATAAATTCTAGTTTTGCACATTTCTATATACCAATCACAATATTCATTCCAGATAAAGTTATATATTTTATCTAATGCAATACCTAATTCATAGTTATCTATGTTTTTAGTTACTTCAACTACTAATTTATCAAATATGTTTAAAATCCACTTATCTTCTATTTTGAAACATTCAGGATTATATTTCTTTTCTTTTTCAAAAGCTTCATAACAGAATTTTCTTACTTTTTCCTCATCTGCTAAATTATTACTTACAAATTTAGCTGCATTCCAGATTTTATTTGCAAAGTTTGATGCTTGTTCTAGTTTTTCTGGCATATATTTAATATCATTTCCCATTGTTGTTCCAGAAAGTACTGAAAATCTTAATGCGTCTGCACCATATTTTTCAATTACATCTAATGGATCTATACCATTTCCTAATGTTTTTGACATCTTACGTCCTTGGCTATCACGTATTATTCCATGTATTAAAACATCTTTGAATGGTACTTCACCTGTAAATTCTAATCCTTGTGTCATCATTCTTGATACCCAGAATGTTATAATATCAAAACCTGTAACTAATACATTTGTAGGATAAAATCTTTTATAATCTTCATTATCAGTATTTGGCCAACCAAGTGTTGAAAATGGCCATAATGCTGAACTAAACCATGTATCTAAAGTGTCTTCATCTTGATGTAATTTACCACAGCCACATTTTTCACATTTTTCTGGCATTTCTTTTGCAACATTTATATGTCTACATTCATCACAGTAATATGCAGGTATTCTATGTCCCCACCATAATTGTCTTGATATACACCAATCTTGAATGTTATCAAGCCAGTGAAAGTATTGTTTTTCATATCTTTTTGGAACAAATTTGGTTTCATCATTTCTTACTGCATCTGCTGCTCTTTTTGCTAAATCATTCATTGAAACAAACCATTGCATTGAAACTTTAGGTTCTATTGTTGTTTTACATCTTTCACATTTTGCAACATTATGAGTATATTCTTCAGTATTGACTAAGTTTCCTAATCGTTCTAACATTTCAACTATTTTTTTACGAGCATCTATTAATTCCATGCCTTTTAATTCAGGAAGTAAATCTCCCATTTTATAATTTTCATCAAATACTTCTATTATTTCTAATTTATGTCTTAGTCCTGCTTGATAGTCATTCATGTCATGTGCAGGTGTTATTTTAACACAACCAGTTCCAAAGTCTTTTTCTACAAACTCATCTGCAATTATTGGGATTTCTTTATTCATCAATGGTAATATGCATTTTTTACCTACTATATTTTTATATCTTTCATCATCTGGATGAACTGCAACTGCTGTATCTCCAAGCATTGTTTCTGGTCTTGTAGTTGCAACTTCTATATATTTTCCTTTTTCTCCAACTATTTCGTATCTTATATGCCATAAATGTGATGGTTCTTCGTGATATTCTACTTCGGCATCTGAAATAGAAGTTTTACAACTAGGACAATAGTTTACCATCCTTGTTCCTTTATATATTAATCCTTTATTATATAGCTTTACAAATTCTTCTAAAACAGCTTCACTCATTCCTTTATCCATTGTAAATCTATTTCTAGACCAATCACAAGAACATCCTAATTTTCTTTGTTGTTTTTGAATTATTCCTCCATATTTATGTGTCCAATCCCAAGTTTCTTCTAAGAATTTTTCTCTACCTAAATCCTGTTTTGTTTTCCCTTCATTTCTTAGTTTTTGAACAACTTTCATTTCAGTTGATATTGCAGCATGGTCACTTCCTGGAAGCCATAATACATCATATCCTTGCATTCTTTTAAAACGAATTAATACATCTTGTATTGTATCATCTAATGCATGCCCCATATGTAATTTTCCTGTTACATTTGGAGGTGGCATCATTATACAATATGGTTCTTTTTTCTCATCCATACTTGGTTTAAAATAACCATTTTCTTCCCAAGTCTTATAAATCCTTTCTTCAAAATCTTTTGGATTAAATTTCTCATTTAACATATAAATTCCTCCTTTAATTATATTGAATTCTTAATCATATTTCTTTTTTGAGACATAAATCAGTTTGGAGAAGAATTGTGTTTTTGGCAAGGCAAACAAGTGAGAAGAATCCGAGGCGTGCTTTTGCACGTCGCAGGATTTTCGAATGCAGTTTAACACAGCCAAAACGCAATTATTCTTCAAACTCTTATATAAAAAATGAACCCGCACTTATGCCTACAACATAAGGGCGAGTTCTATCCCACGGTACCACCTTAATTATCATCAATTACTTTTGATAACATCTTAATTTGATTTTAACGCGAATCAACGAATAATCCTAAAGTTATTTTCAGATTATCAACTCCAAAGTTACCTTCTACTTATCTTAATTTTAGAAGCTTTCAGCCTTTGACTTCTATTCTCTTTAAATCAGTTTTAAGTATACTCTCTTTTTCACAGTTTTTAATGTGTTTTAAATATTATATACTTTTTTTTACAATTTGTCTAGTAATTTACATAAAAATTATTTTTCTTCATAATCTGATGGTATTTGAAATAATTTATTGTCTACATCTTTAGAAATAGTTACTTTTAATAATTCTTCTTTATTTCCAGCTATTGTTTTAATATACTTTAAGTCTTTTCCATCAAAATAAAATCTTGTCTTTTTTGCATCTGAATTTATATTAGATGTATTCATTATAGCCAAGGCTGTTATCTGATTAAATTCTATATAACTATAATTCTTATCATCTATTTTTTCTTTACCTGTTTCATATTCTAAATCTTTTAATTCTTCTAATATATCTTCTATTTTATTTAGATTGGTTTCATTATTCTTATACACATAATAAACTTTATCTTCATCTTTAATTAAATAGGTATTTCCATTTTGTATTAACATTTCTGTTTCTACATCATCTACAATATCATCTAAATATGCTGAATTTGATTGCTTTGCGTAAAAAGATTTATTGTTTGCATCTAATGTTAAATTTATACTATATGATTGTTGTTGTTTTAAACTTTCATATAATTCATTTATACCATAGTTTAATTCCTTACTTGATTTTGGTTTAAATAAAAAACATGATAATACTCCTAAACACACAGCTACTATTGCTATTATAATAAAAATAATTATTATTTTTCTATTTTCTTTATTATTTTCAGGCATTTTATATTCCTCCTTGGTATATTCTTAATACTTCATTATATATAAATCTTTAGTAAAGAAAGTACTATATATGCAACATAATATAATGTTTCAATTAAAACAAATTTCCTGATAAAATCTGAATTTTTTTCTTCTCCAAATACATTTTTTAATGCAAAGTAAGTTAATACAATTGATATTACTGAACATAAACTAGTAAAAGGTATTGTAATTAAAGATACTTGTGAACTTATAATTGTTAATAATGATAATACTGAAGCAACTACTGTTGGAATATTTGCTATTGTTATAGCTGATATTAGTGTTGTTAAAGGCTTTTTATTCTTTTTATTTAATACAAATGCTATTAATACCATAACTAAAACTGAAAGTAGTGGTGTTATTGTAGCAACTCCAATTGACCAAATATTATCGAATATGTTATATGGTCTCCAATGCCAACCTATTGAAAAACATCTTGATAAAAATTTTGCAGCTACCCATATAACTAATACAATAATTGCATATTTTAAATAATTTCCTTTTGTATCTTCTGCAACTGCTTTAATTTTTTCTAATGGATTTTTAAACAGCTCAACTATAAATCCTTTTGTTTCTACACTATCTTTTTTAATGTCTACTTTTTTTATTGTATCCTTTACTTGATTAACGGTGTTAGAAGCCTCACTTTTTAATTCTTCTGTATTAATTTTATTTTCATTATTTTCTGCCATTTTAATTCCTCCCTTTATTATTTTATTATTTATAGTATTTATTATTACTATCTGTTTTAATCCCCTAAGTTTATTCCTATATTTCTTGCTGTTTTTACTAAATCATCTTCCATTGTTATTTTCCTTAAGTTACTTTCCTCTGTATTTCCAGATACAGCACCTATTTTTGTATTATTTCCTACTACATCTTCTAGTGATACACAATCTAACTTACCATTTTTTATAACTGTTAATGTTCCAAATTTACCTTCTAGAGCTAGTTCCATTGCTTTAGAGCCATATTTAGTTGATAAAACTCTATCAAATGCTGTTGGTGTTCCACCTCTTTGCATATATCCTAATGTTGTATTTCTAGCTTCTAGGCCTGTTATTTCTTCTAATTGTTTTGCAACGACTTGTCCAACTCCACCTAATTTTGTATTATCTACTCCTGCACCATTATCTCTTACATTTTGTATAACCATTTCTCCGTCTTTTGGTTTAGCACCTTCTGCTACAACAACGACACTAAAGTTTTTTCCTCTTTTCTTTCTGTTCTCTATCTTTGTTGCAACTTTGTTTATATCGTAAGGTATTTCAGGAATTAATGCAACATCAGCTCCGCCTGCTATTGCAGATTCTAAAGCAATCCATCCTGCATATCTTCCCATTACTTCTAAAACCATAATTCTATGATGAGTCTCACCTGTTGTGTGTAATCTATCTAATGCCTCCATTGCTACTGATACAGCAGTATTATAACCAAAAGTAATTTCAGTACAGGCAACATCATTATCAATTGTTTTTGGAACTCCTATTATATTTACTCCTTTTATCGAAAAATCTCTTGCAGATTTTTGTGTTCCATCTCCACCTAATGTAAATATACAATCAAATCCAAATTCTTTTATATTTTTAATCGCTTCTTCAGATCTATCTTTATATTCTACACTTCCATCTTCATTTACTACTTTATAATTAAATAAATTAGCATTAGTAGATGAACCAATAATTGAACCACCTTTTGGTAATATTCCAACCGCTTCACCTTCTGCATCTGTTGTTAATCTTTTAAAATCTTTTTTTAATAATCCATTATATCCATCAAGAATTCCATAGCATTCTATCCCATTGTTTTCAGCAGTTTTAACTATACCTCTAATTACAGCATTAAACCCTGCTACATCTCCTCCATTTGCTAATATTCCTACTTTCATCAACATATTAATTCCTCCTAAATTATTTCATTTATATTATATCAATAAATAAAAATTTTACAACATTTTTTTGAAATTTTTAGAATTTAAACATGAACAAATCGGAACGACCTTAAATTTATAGTATATTATTTCAAAGCATATTTTTTAATTTTCTACAAATTATACTATGTAATGCGTTCCGTAAATTTGTTCTTGCGAGAAATTTTCGCCAAGAAAATTTCTGTGCAACGTTAGGCGCGAAGCGCTTTTATATAATAGAAAAGGATGACTTTCCTATTATATAAAAATACAACTAATAATTTAATTTTATTATTAGTTGTATAACCTTATTAGTACAGATAATTTTAAAAAATTCTATTTAGTAGATATATGTATGTTTTCTGCATTAACATTTAGTTCTCTTGATATTATATTTTGTATTTGAGCTACTTCTTCTTGTTTTAATTCTGGTAAACCAATAATTACACTTACACTTTCTCCATTAACAAAAATAACAACATTTTCAAAGCCTTTTGTTTTAATTAAATTTTCACATATCATAATACTATTTTTTGTTTGGTTTATTTTTGTTATTTCAGCTGTAGCAGTTTGCTTTTGTGTTTCTAAAGAATTACTACTATTTAATATTTTTTCGTAGGTTTCTATCATTTGAGAATACATATTATCTCTTTCAAGTTTAGATTTTGTAAAATATTCGGTATTATTAGAAACATTACTTAATGTTTCTTCTGTGTTATTTACTTGATTAACATTATTATCTATATTATTTTCTTTAACTTCATTTGTTGCAGTATTTGTTGTATTTTCTGTATTAGTTTCATTTTTTAAATCATCTACAACAACATCACTACTACTAACTAAAGTTGCATCTCCTATATCAGCTAATCTACTATCATCTTTAGCTTCAATATCTAGGCTTGTTTGTATACTATTTTCTCCTTGTTTTGTTGTATAATTTAAATATCCTGCTGTCATAAGCATAATAGCTATAACATAAATAATAATCTGATTTTTCTTTAAAATACTTTTCATAATTAACTCTTACCTTTCTTCAATTTTAATATACTGTTTGGAAAAGAATTGTGATTTTGGCAAGGCAAACAAATAAGAAGAATCCGAGGCGTGCTTTTTGCACGTCGCAAGATTTTCGAATGCAGTTTAACACAGCCAAAACGCAATTATTTTTCAACCATTAATTCATCTCAAAAACCTGAATCTTATGACTTGCAACCCCTGTTACAGCCTCTACTGCTTGAATAATATTAGCTTTTATGTTTGCATTACTTGCACCTTTTGCTGTAATTATTGCCCCTTCAATTTTGGGCTGTACTACTTTTTTTGTTATTGGTGTCTTTTCTCCATTATCTTCTTTATATACTATATCTTTTTGAGAATCTGTCTGTTGTATCTTTCTTAATCCACCAGATGTATCTGTTTCTTCAGTTGTACTTACCTTAGAATTTTCATTATACATTGCCACAACTTCACTTGATTCAGAATAATTAATACATACTTTTACATTTCCAACACCTTCTATTTTAGACAAAATATTTTCAAGTTTTTTTTCTAATTCTTCAGAAACAGTTGTTTTTATATTTTCATTATTCTGTTCTTTATATGCCAATTGTTTTGTATTTATATTATTTTCTTGTTTTGTTGTTTGCTTATTCCCATTCCATATTGTATTAATAATTACTATAGTTGCTATTAATAGAATTATAAAAAAAATGATATTTTCTATTTTTCTCTTATCATTACCTTCTTGTTCTTCATTTACTTTCTTAAAATAGCTTTTTAATTTATCTCTAAACAATTTTCATTCACCCCATATTCATCAATTAAAAATTTCTTTATATTTTGTATATCTGATTTAGTAATATTTTTATTTTCCTGTTTTTCTTTTTCATCTTTGTTCTCTCCTACATTTGTATCTATCTTTTTAATTTTTTGTATTTGAGTCACTATTTTACTTTCTTTATTTTTCTCTTCTATTTTATTTGTGGTATTTATTTTATCTATACTTACTTTTATTTTATTAATTTTCGTTTCTTCATTTTCATTCGTCGAAACTTGAGTAGCAACATTGCAACTTTTAACTTCAAAGCCTTTTTCTTTTAGTTTTTTTGTAATATCTTTTTCAAGTTCTTGCTCATATAATTTTTTTATTCTTTTATTCATACTAGTTTGATTAACTTCTTCAGCAGTTGTACTAATTGTTGTTTCGCATAAATTAATATTATTAACATTTAAAACATCCCTATTCTTAATCAAAGGAGACACAATATTAAAAATCAAATAAATACCTAAAATCATTCTTATGTATTTCTTTGAATTATTATTTGGTAATAACATTTCAATAATAGAAATAATAACAACTGTAACTCCTATACCTTTTGCCCACGAGCTAAAGAATTCAATCACAATCCATTTTCCTTCCAAATATTTTATTTACAAATTCAAAAATAAATAATTGGAATTTTGAAAAAATCGAATTGCAGAGTAATTGAGCTAGAAATTCTTTAAAATTTATGGAATAATGTTCGCGTCGAACGAAGTGAGGACTAAGTGAAAAAGGTTCCATGAATTTTATTAGAATTTCTGCGTGAATTAGCTCAAACGAGATTTTTGAAAAATTTTAATTATTTATTTTTGAATTATGTTTTCTAAGTCTACCTATACATCACACTACAATTAGACATTTTTAGAACAATACTTGTCCCTATAATCAACATAAAAGAAAGTGCACATAAAACTCCTAAAAATATCTTGAAAACATCTCCTATTTGTCCTAATAATCCAACTATTTTTTTATCTGCAATTGGTTCAGAAACTACAGCTAATAATTTATATGCTAAAGTTAATATAGCTAATTTTATTATTGGCGTAATACAAATTCCAATAACAATAATAACACCAACAATACCAACTGCATTTTTTAAAACTACCCCACAGCCCAAAACAGTATCTACTGCATCACCTAGAATTTTACCAACTACAGGTATAGCTGAACTTACAACTGTTTTTGCAGTTTTAGCAGTAATACCATCCACGCTGCTTGCTAATGTTCCTTCTAAAGAAACTACACCTACAAATATAGTTAAAATAATTCCTAAGAACCATATTATTCCGAGATTTCAAAGATTTAGATAATTTATCTATTTGTACTTTGTCAGATAATTTTGAAATTACAACCAAACTTGTTAAAATTAGAACAAATGGTATTATTACATTTTGTATTATATTTCCAATAAAGTTCACCATAAATAGAATTAATGGTTCTGCCATTCCGCTTGATGTAATACTACCAGTAGCTAGCATTAAAGTTATAAGAAGTGGAACAAGCATATTCATAAATCCAACTAAATTATTTGATGTATCTTGAACCAGTTTTACAATATCAGAAAAATTTGACATTATAATTGTTACTATTAATATATATTGTACATAATAAATCAACTTAGATATATTATTGTTTTCTAAGCTTTCGCTTATTGACTTTAAAACACTATGTATTAAAATAATGACTAAAATACTAACAATTGTCTTTATATTTTTTGTGACTTCCCCACCAAATATATTAAATATTCTTTTTATTAATGTATTATTATCAACTTTTCCTTGAATAGCTTCATTAAGAATTTGACTAATATCAATATTTTCAAAAAAATCTTCTGTATATTTTTTTGAATTACTTATAAAATCTTGAATTTTAAATTCTTCTTGTTGTTCTTTCATTGTAATATCTTCATTTGAATAACTTATATTTGTTGGAATTATTAATGAAAATATTATAGTTAAAAATATAATAATTTTTCTTTTCATTTGTACTTCCTTTTAAGGTAATAATTTTAATATTATTTCTAGTAAACTTGTTATTATTGGTATAGACATAGATATAATAATTATTTTTGTTCCTATTTCTATCTTATTTGCAATTGCTGCTTCGCCAGAATCTTTACAAACACTAACTGCAAACTCAGATAAAAAAGCTATACCAGTTATTTTAATTAGTAATGATAGAAATGTACTATTTATTGATGTTTTATTAGCTAGAGATTGTAATAAATTAATAATTCCTGTTAATTTATCCATAACTAATAAAATAATTAAAGCACCTGATAGCAAACTAACATAAATAGTATATTCAGGTTTATATTGTTTTAATAAAACAATTATTATTAAAGCAACTAAAGCAATACCTATAATTTTTATTACTTCCATTTTTCCTCCAAGTTGTATTTATACCCAGACTAGGCACAAATTTGTTTGAATAAGAATTGTGCTTTTGGCAAGGCAAACAAGTGAGAAGAATCCAAGGCGTGCTTTCTGCACGACGCAGGATTTTCGAGTGAAGTTTAACACAGCCAAAAGGCAATTATTTTTCAAACTGACTATAAATTAAAAACAGTTCTCACAGTATTAAATAAGCCACTTATTTCCTTGATTACCATTGTTAAAACAATAACTAATCCTGCTAAAGTTGTCATCATAGCTTGATCTTCTCTTCCAGCCCTTACTAAAACCTGATGCAATACTGCAACTAAAATACCAACTGCAGCTATTTTAAATAATAAATTAATATCCATAATTATTTATCTCGCTTTCTTACATATTACTTGTATATTTTTTTCAAATCAAACTAAAATAATAACAATAGCAAGTCCAATTATCGTTCCTAATCTTGTATATAATTTTTCATTCTTTTGCTTATCTTCAATTGCCTCTTTAATTTGTGTATCTAAGAACTTTTCTGTAATTTCAATTTGACTAACTTGTCCTTCACTATCAGTTTGTCCTAGTAATTTTGATAATGTTTTTAAAATACTTTTGTCTTCTTCTTTTAAATTATTATTAGATTCTTCTACTGCTTCTTCCCATGCATCACTTGCTGTTTTATTATTCATTTTTTCTTTAGCTTTTTTAAATATTGTTCCAACATTTTTCACTTTGGTTTTACCTATATCCTCAAAAATATCTGGGATTGGTTCATATGTAAATTTTATTTTATTTTTAAAAACATTTAATGAATTTTTCATTTCCTCTAATTCTTCTAATCTATGTACATATTTTTTTGATAAGATTTTTCCTAAATTACTAGATAAGAATAATATTAAAAATAATATAATATATTTTAGTATTTGCATAAATACTCCTTGTCCATTTTATTTTTAATATTATATTCTTAAAAATCTATTTTAGAACTAAAACTTACTTTAAATAAAAATTATTTTTTCTATTTGATTTGTTTCTATTAAATAATTAATCTGTGGATTTCTTTTCACATCTTCTATTGTTTTTCCGATGCATTGTAAATATTCCTTTTACTCCGACACAAAAGAGCTTCTTTAATAGCTTCTATGTCTTCTTTAGAACCAATTTCATCGCACGCAATAATTTCTGGTGTCATTGATCTTATTAACATTTTCATTCCTTTTGCTTTTGAAATGTTTTCTATTACATCAGTTCTAATCCCAATATCATTTTGTGGAATCCCATGATACATCGCAGCTATTTCTCCTCTTTCGTCTATAACTCCACAATTTTTTCCTAAAAAATTGAATTCCGATATTCCATTACTTATTTTTCTAATAATATCTCTTAGCATTGTAGTCTTTCCCTTTCCAGGGGGAGAAACTATAAGTGTGTTATATATTGTATTATTTTCTTTATCTATAATTTGTCCAATTATTTTTTCACTACAGTTTAGGACCTCTCTTGCTATTCTAAAATTTAGGCCATTTATATATTTTAAACTTATTACTTTTTCACCTTCTATAACAGCTGTTCCAGTTATTCCTATTCTATGTCCACCTTTTACGGTTATAAATCCATTGCATATTTGATTTTTATATGCATATATTGAATTATTACAAATTTTTTCTAACACTTGTAATAATTCACATTGATTAATTATATAATCAATAATTTTATCTTCGTTTTTTAATTTTAAAATAATTGGTCTATTACAACGTATTCTTATCTCTTGTAGATTTTTTATTATATCTTCATTAATCTCTTTTTTTAATAAATTGCAAATATTACTTGGAAAGTATATTAATATTTCTTCTTTAAATTTCATTATTAAATCCTTTCATATATAAGAACAAATCGGAACGCCCTTAAATTTATAGTATATTATTTCAAAGCATATTTTTTAATTTTCTACAAATTATACTATGTAATGCGTTCCGTAAATTTGTTCTTGCGCGAAATTTTCGCCAAGAAAATTTCTGTGCAACG
>JAXJYD010000024.1:0-37366 GCA_036307105.1 Clostridia bacterium
CCTATTATATAAAAGCGCTTCGCGCCTAACGTTGCACAGAAATTTTCTTGGCGAAAATTTCGCGCAAGAACAAATTTACGGAACGCATTACATAGTATAATTTGTAGAAAATTAAAAAATATGCTTTGAAATAATATTCTATAAATTTAAGGGCGTTCCGATTTGTTCTTTATGTTTTAGTATAATAATAAAATAATTGAATATATATAAATATAAGAAACTTAAGACAAGGAGAAAAAATGTTTAGTATTACAGTATTAAAAAGTAAAGATATATTCAAGTTTTTTATTATTATTTTTATTATAATAACAATAATAATTATTTGGAAAAATATAAAAAAAGAAAATACTAATGTTAAAATAACAACTATTATTACTAAAAAAATAAGTTTTTTTACTGATAATAATTTATTATTTTGTTTAGATCAAGTATTACCTAATATAGATAAAAGAGAAGATATTAAAGTAAAAAAAATAAAAACAGAAAATATATATGAAGACATATTGAAAATACAAATTTCATCAATAAGAGAAGTATATAATGAAGATAATAATAGTAATAAAACATTTGATAATATTCAAGAAACAGAAGGAAATAATCAAGATATTAAAAATGAAAATAAAAAAATTGAAAAAGCAAAAACAGATGTGAATACACAAGTAACTACTCAAAATCCAATAGTAGAAAATGCTAACAGACAATATGGAAATGTAAAAATAAAAAATCAAACAACATATGAATTAACAGATGAAATGCTAAATCCAGATATAACAATAGATAATAAAGATATTATTTTGTTTCATACACATAGTTGCGAAAGTTATACTCCAAGTGAAGCTTATAATTATGAACAAACAGGAACTTTCAGAACAACTGATTTAAATTATTCAGTTGTAAGAGTTGGAACTGAGTTAGAAAATCAATTAAAAGAATATAATTATAATGTAATACATAATACAAGTTACCATGATTATCCATCATATAATGGTTCATATACAAGGTCTTTAGCTACAGTAGAGAATATTTTAAAAGATAATCCCTCAGACATTATAATTGATGTACATAGAGATGCAATTGGAAGTAGAAGTGATTATGCTCCGACATTAAAAATTGGAGATACAGATGAAGCAGCACAAATTATGTTTGTAATTGGGACAAATGAAGGAGGTCTTTGGCATCCTAATTGGAATCAAAATTTAAAGTTTGCTGTTAAAGTACAACAAAAAGCTGAAGAAATGTATCCAGGATTGTTTAAACCAATTATGCTTACGAAATCAAGATATAATCAGCATACAGGGAAATATGCAAGCATAATAGAAGTTGGTGCTACAGGTAATACTTTGGAACAATGTTTAACTAGTATGAAATATTTAGCTAAAATTTTTGATGAAGTATTGAAATGATTATCAATAGAAAAAAGTATGTAGAAACAAAAAGTTAATATATAAATATTTTTCGAAAAATCTCGGCTGCATTACACATTAAAGAAATTCTAATTTAATAAAATGAGCCTCTTTCACTCAGACCCTTTTCGCAAAGCTCAAAGTACCGTGAACATCCCTCATTTTATTAGAATAAGAATTTCTAATAATGTTCCAATTGCATTCGATTTGTTCTCAAAATATTTTTATATTAACTTTTTAGATAAAAAGCGTGACTTTATATTTTTTTCTAAAAAGTTATTGAAATCATTTAATAACTCATATATAATGTGAATATAAAAATTCAAATGAAAAGTGAGGGATTATTATGTCAGATATTAGTTTAAATATTAAAAATACTGGGGTTACACAAAAAAGTATAATGGAGTATAAAGCTCAGGTCGAAAATATTCACAAAGATTTACATAGAAGAGCAAGTAATGAAAAAGATTTTGTAGGTTGGCTTGATTTACCTACTAATTATGATAAAGATGAATTTAAAAGAATAAAAAAAGCTGCTAAGAAGATAAAAAAAGAATCGGATATTTTAGTAGTAATTGGAATTGGTGGTTCTTATTTAGGTGCAAGAGCTGTAATAGAAGCATTAACTGGTTCTTTTGATAATTATCTACCAGCAAAGAAAAGGAAAAATCCACAAGTTCTTTATGTTGGTAATAATTTAAGCTCAAGTTATATAAATGAATTAATAGATTATATAGGAAATAAAGATTTTTCTGTAAATGTAATATCAAAATCTGGAACAACAACTGAACCTGCAATTGCTTTTAGAATTTTTAGAGAGATATTAGAAAATAAATATGGAATAGATGAAGCAAGAAGCAGAATATATGCAACTACTGATAAAGAAAAAGGAGCATTAAAAACACTTGCTGAAAAAGAAGGATATGAGCAATTTGTTGTTCCAGATAATGTAGGCGGAAGATATTCTGTATTAACAGCAGTAGGATTACTTCCTATTGCTGTTGCAGGAATTGATATAGATAAATTAATGGAAGGCGCAAGAATTGCACAAAAAAGATACGATGATCCTAACTTAAAATATAACGAATGTTATCAATATGCAGTCGTAAGAAATGTATTATATAAATTATATAAAAATACAGAAATATTATCTAATTATGAGCCTAAAATGCATTATTTTACTGAATGGTGGAAGCAATTATTTGGCGAAAGTGAAGGAAAAGAACAAAAAGGAATTCTTCCATTTGGTGTTGATAATACAACAGATTTACATTCAATGGGTCAATATATTCAAGAAGGTAGAAGATGTTTATTTGAAACAGTAATATCAATAGAAAACCCAAATTCAGATATTACAATAAATTCAGATGATGATAATTTAGATGGTTTAAACTACTTAACAGGAAAAACTTTAGACTATGTAAATAAAAAAGCAATGGAAGGAACTATAAAAGCTCATGTGACTGGAGATGTTCCAAATATAAAAATTACAATTGATAAACTAGATGAAAATAATTTAGGACAATTAATTTATTTTTTTGAAAAAGCATGCGCAATGTCTGGATGCATATTAGGAGTAAATCCATTCAATCAACCAGGTGTAGAAGAATATAAAAAAAATATGTTTAAATTGTTAAAAAAACCAGGATATTAAAAGACCGATAGAAAAAAGGAAAGAAGAGATATAAAATGATTTTTACACAAAAAGTAAAGACAGGAATTAAAGATATTGGAAAAAATAATACAATAAAAAATAGGGCAATATTAGAAATGCTTGAAAATGTAGGTTCATATCATTCTGATAAAATTGGTTATGGCGCTGTAAATATTGAAAAAACAAAACTTACATGGATTCTTTTGGAGTGGAAGTTGAAAGTTATAAAAAGACCTATTTATGGACAAACCCTTACAATTAATACTTGGGGAAGAAACATGGAAAAGTTTTTTACATATCGTGATTATGAAATCTACGATGAAAATGATAATTTATGTGTTATTGCAACATCAAAATGGGTCTTAATCAATATAGAAACTGGAAAAATTTTTAGAATGACAGATGACATTATAAATAGTTATCAACCAGAAGAAAGAAATGTATTTTCTAGTGTAAATATAGAAACAATAAATATACCAGATAGCTTTGATTTAACAATGAAATATACCGTTAAAAGAAGAGATATAGATTTAAACTTTCATATGCATAATTTATATTATTTGGACTTAGCTTATGAGGCATTACCAGTAAAAATATATGAACAAAGACCTTTTGATAATATAAGAATTACTTACAAAAAAGAAATAAAATTAGGGGATATAATTAATTGTAAGTATAAAAAACAAGATGATAAAAATATAGTTGTTATAACAGATGAAGAAGATAAAATAATTCATGCGATTATATCATTGGAAAAATAAAAATTATATAGATATATCAAATATTTTAAAAATTAAAATATAATATAAAGGTCTATACTTATGTATGGACCTTTTAGAGTGTATATTTTATAAGTTTATTGGTTAGAATAAGGGTATATATGGAAAATTTTATAAATTTTAAGAAAATTTGTAAAAAAATAAATAAATAGCTTGAAACTTGTAAAACAATTATGGTATAATAAATGATGGTTTTAAAAGGGAGGAATTTTAAATGAAGAAGAATTTAAGAAAAACAAAAATAGTAGGAACAATAGGACCTGCAAGTGAACACAGATTAGAGGAATTGTTTAAAGCAGGATTAAATGTAACAAGAATCAACTATTCTCATGGTAGTTGGGAAGAACAATCAGAAAAAACAGAAGAAATATTAAGATTAAGAGAAGAATTAGATATACCAGTTGCATTATTATTAGATATGCAAGGACCTGAAATAAGAACAGGAATGTTAGTAACAGGTAAAAATGATAAAATAAAATTAGAAGATGGACAAAAATTCACATTAGTAAATGAAGACATCATTGGAGATAAAGATAAAGTATCTGTAACATATAAAGAATTATATAAAGATTTAAAACCAGGTGCAAAAGTATTGATAGATGATGGTGCTATTGAAATGGTTGTAGATGAAATAGTAGGTAAAGATATAGTTTGTACAGTAGTACATGGAAATGGTTTAGGAAGTAGAAAAACAATGAACCTACCTGGAACAGCTGTAAGACTACCAGCCTTAAAACAAAAAGATATAGATGATTTAAAAACAGCTTGTGAGCATGGATATGATTATGTTGCAATGTCATTTACAAGAAATAAAGACGATATCGATCAAGTTAGAAAAGTATTAGATGAAAATGGTGGAAAAGACATAAAAATAGTAACTAAAGTAGAGAATGTTGAAGGATTAGAACATATGGAAGAAATTGTAGAAAATGCTGATGTTCAAATGATTGCTCGTGGTGATATGGCCACAGAAACTGACTTTACAGAACCACCTGTTATGCAAAAGAAATTTATAAAATTATCAAATAAAGCAAATAAACCAGCTATAACAGCTACACAAATGTTAGAATCTATGACATTCAATCCTTTACCAACAAGAGCAGAGGCAAGCGACGTAGCAAATGCTATCTATGATAGAACAAGTGCTATTATGCTTTCTGGAGAATGTGCAATGGGTAAATTTCCAGTTGAATGTGTAAAAACAATGGTAAAAATAGCTGATAGAGTAGAGCCAGAAATAGATTACTGGAAAAGATTTAGAAACAATGAAAATATTGATTTAAATGACATGGAAGCAAAAATAGCATATTCTACATGTGTTACAGCTATGAATATGGATGCTGATGCAATAGTATGTTATACAAACACAGGAGATTCTGCAAGAAGATTATCAGGATTAGGAGCAGGATGCCCAATCTTAGCAATAACAGACAATAAAAGAACATTTAACCAATTATCAATTGTATGGAATGTAACACCTATTTATGTTGAAAAACAAGATAGTATTGATAGAACAGTTGAATTAGGAATTAAAAAACTACAAGACAAAGAAATTCTTGAAAAAGGAGATATAGTTGTAGTTTCTGGAGGAGCTAAATTAATGTCTTATACTTCTGATAGTAAAGTTATTGGTGGAATCGCAAAAATATAATTATTTAGAGATACAAAAAAAGTATCTCTTTTTTCTTGTTATTTAATATCCAAGTATGATATACTATAGCTAATTAAAAAATAATTGCGTTTTGGCTATGTTAAACTGCATTCGAAAATCCTGCAACGTGCAAAAAGCATACCTCGGATTATTCTCGCGTGTTTGACTTGCCAAAAGCACAATTCTTTTCTAAGCTGAGTGGAATTGGTAAGTAGAAATACTTAAAAAAATAACTAATGGAAGGAGAGACAAGTATTCAAATGTCAAAACCAATAGTAGCAATAATACGGAAAACCAAATGTAGGGAAATCAACATTTTTCAATTATTTGGTAAGAAATAGAATATCAATAGTACAAGATACTCCAGGTGTTACAAGAGATAGAATATATGCAGAAACAAATTGGAGAGGAAGAGATTTTACATTAATAGATACAGGAGGAATTGAACCTGAATCAGATGATATAATACTTTCTCAAATGAGAGAACAAGCAAATCTTGCAATTTCAATGGCAAATGTTATTATATTTTTAACTGATATAAAACAAGGAATTACTGCTGCAGATAGAGAAATAGCAATTATGCTTAAAAAATCTAAAAAGCCAATTGTACTTGTATGTAACAAAGCAGATAATTTTAATAAAGATAAAGATGAAGCTTATGAATTTTATAACTTAGGATTAGGAGATCCATATCCAATATCGGCAGCAAATGCGCTTGGAATTGGTGATGTATTAGATAAAATATATGAAAGTTTTCCAGAAAAAGATGAGAATGAAGATGATAAAACAATAACTAAAGTAGCAGTAATCCGGAAAGCCAAATGTGGGTAAATCATCATTAATTAATAAAATACTTGGAGAAAACAGAACAATAGTAAGTGATATTGCAGGTACAACAAGAGATGCAATAGATACTGAATTTGAAAATGAAAGTGGAAAATATGTATTAATAGATACTGCAGGAATTAGAAAGAAAAGTAAAATAAAAGAATCAATTGAAAAATTTAGTATAATGAGAACATTACTTGCAATAGAAAGATCAGATGTTTGTTTAATGATGATAGATGCTAAAGAAGGAGTAACAGATCAAGATGCGAAAATTGCAGGAGAGGCACATGAAGCTGGAAAAGGTGTAATTATTGTAGTAAATAAGTGGGATGAAATAGAAAAAGAAACAGGAACACTGGAGAAATACAAGCAAGAAGTTTATGATAAACTAAAATATTTATCTTATGCACCAATAATATTTATATCTGCGAAAACTGGACAAAGAGTACATAAATTATTTGATTTAATCAATTTTGTAGCAGAGCAAAATAGTATGAGAATATCAACATCTGTATTAAATCAAGTTATAAATGAAGCAATAGCGATTGTACAACCACCAACAGATAAAGGAAAAAGATTAAAAATATTTTATGGCACGCAAGCCTCAACTAAACCACCAACATTTATTATGTTTGTAAACAATAAAGAACTATTCCATTTTTCTTATGAAAGATACATAGTAAACCAAATAAGAAAAGAATTTGGACTAGAAGGAACACCGGTAAGAATTATTATAAGAGAAAAATCAGAAAAAGATGTATAAAAAAAGAATAAAGGAGAACTAAAATGGTAATATATATTATAATAGCAATAATTTCGTATTTAATAGGAAGTATTAATTTTTCAGTAATACTTAGTAAAAAAATAGCAGGATTTGATGTAAGAGAAAAAGGAAGTGGTAATGCTGGAAGTACCAATATGCTTCGTTCAGTTGGAAAAGGAGCAGCTGCACTTACACTAATATGTGATGTAATAAAAGGTGTAGTAGCAATTGGAATAGCAATTCTATTTGGAAATATGGTTCAAGATTCTAATAAAGAATTGCTATTACAAATAGCAGGAATAATGGTAATATTAGGACATACTTATCCAGTGTTTTTCGGATTTAAAGGTGGAAAAGGTGTTGCTACTTCACTAGGAGTATTACTTCTTAGTAATTGGCAAATAGGATTAATTTGTTTAGTATTTGCATTAGCAATGATGGCTCTAACTAGAATGGTATCATTAGGTTCATGTACAGCAGCAGTACTATTTCCGGTTTTAACGTTATTTATAAATCAACATTATACAGTTTTAACAGAAGGTAAAAGCGGAAATGTATATTTTATATACAGTGTTATACTTGCTGCAATTGTATTATTTAATCATAGAGAAAACATTAAAAGAATTTATGAAGGAACAGAAAATAGATTAAGTTTTAAAAAATAATAAATTACTAAAATATATCATATAAATATAGTAAAGAAAAGGAGAATAAACGTATGAAAAATGTTGCAATAATAGGAAGTGGAAGCTGGGGAGTAGCTTTGTCAATATATTTAGCAAAGGAAGGAAATAATGTCAAAATATGGTCATTTGATGAAGAAGAAAAAAGACTAATAAATGAAGAAAGAAAATGTAAGTTTTTACCACAAGCAGTAGTCCCTGAAAATGTCGAATGCTCAAATGATTATGAGGAAGTAATAAAAGATGCAGATTTTATCTTACATGTTACACCTTCTAAATTTACAAGAAGTACATTTAAACAATATAAACAATTTGTTGGAGATAAGCCTGTTGTAATATGTTCAAAAGGATTTGAAAAAGATTCCTTGAAAACATTAGATGAAGTTATAGAAGAAGAATTACCAGGAGTAAAAGTAGGAGTACTAAGTGGACCTAGTCACGCAGAAGAAGTAAGTCAAGGTATTCCAACAGTAATGGTTGTAGCTTCGAAAAATGAAGGGGTTAAAGAATTAATTCAAAATACCTTTATGTCTGAAAAAATGAGAATTTATACGTCAGATGATGTAAAGGGAGTAGAATTAGGTGGTGCTTTAAAAAATATAATAGCATTTTGTGCTGGAATTGCAACTGGCATGAACTTAGGAGACAATACATTTGCAGCATTAGTAACAAGAGGTTTAAATGAAATAGCAAAATTGGGTGAGAAATTAGGAGGAAAACGAGATACATTCTATGGTTTAAGTGGACTTGGAGATTTAATAGTAACATGTTCAAGTGTACACAGTAGAAACAGAAAAGCAGGAATGTTAATAGGACAAGGAAAATCTTTAGAAGAAACAAAAATAGAAGTAGGAATGGTTATTGAAAGCATTGATAATATTGATGTTGCATATGAGTTAGGAAAAAAGAATAATGCATATTTTCCTATAATTGAAACTGTTTATAAAGTTATATATGAGGGCCTAAAACCGGCAGATGCATTAAAGGGACTTATGACTAGAGATAGAAAGAGTGAATATATTTGAAAGGAAAGATGATAATGGAAATTTTTGATATGATTGGAAAAAAAGCAAGTGAAGCTTATAAAATTACAGCTGATAAAACTGGGAAATTAGCTAAAGAAACAAAAATAAAATTAAGAATGGGTGAAATAAAATCTAAGACAAATGAAATATATCAGGAAATAGGAAAAAAGGTTTATGAAAAACATGTTAGAGAAGAAGATATTTCTATAAAAGAAGATCTTGAAGAAGAATGCACAAAACTAGATGTATTAAGTGATGAAATGGAGAGCCTTTTAAACCAATGTTTAGAATTAAGAGATAAAAAACAATGTCCAAGTTGTTTTGCTAAGATTGATAAAGATATGAATTATTGTTCTAATTGTGGATTAAAACAAGAAAAAGAGGAAGTAAGTGAAGAAAATATTGTAGAGGATGAAAAAGCAAAAGAAGTTGAAATTATAGAAACATCAAATGATGAAAATAAAGATAATAGTAATGAAGAATAATTATAGAAAAGTATAGAATTAATATGGAAATCTTTCATATAAATATCTTATAACACTATCTGCATTTTCTTCTGTGATATTTAAAAAAATATCTTTATCAAGAGAAAGCCACATATTAAAAAAATAATCACCATAATTATCTACAAAAACACCAATAATATCTGCTAATTCAATAGGATTAGCAGATTCTTTTTCCCATTTTAAATTATTATATATTTCCAAATTAGTATTATAAAAACTACTTAGAAACTTATTTAATTCGCCTTTTTTATTACTAAATAAAGTCAATTTTGCAATCATATTAAAACTCCTAAAAACTAATTATTATTATTAGTATTAAAAAAATAAAAAATTTTATACTCAGAATAAAGAAAAATATATTTGTAAATAATAGTAAAAAATGTATTTTTAAGGAGGAGATTTTTTGAAAAGATACAAAAAATTTGCATATATGTTTCTTATAATTGTAATTGTTGTGCTTTCTTTTACAGTTTATGCTATTGTTAATAAAGATACTGACAAAATAGAAAAAGAAAAAATAATATCAGAATTTAAGTATTTAGAAAGTGAATTATTAGATATTTTTAACGAATTAAATAATATACAAATGTCAAATTATAATGTATCTGTAAATAATATTACAAGTCAGACAAAGAAAGAAGAAGATAGCAAAAGTGATGGTGGGCAAAATCAACAAGATGGACAACAATCAGGCACAGGTAGTTCAAATTTTCAAAATGACAATTCATCAATTAACAATTCAGATAATTCAGAAAAAAAACAACAAAAAGAATATAATCTAAAAAGAAATGCAATATTAACAAATAATGAGGAAATAAATTGGAATGACATAAAAAATAAAATAGAAATAGTATATTCATCTATTCCAATTATAACGTTAGATTTATATAAATATAATATAAATCAAGAAGACATTTTAAAATTTAACAAAGAATTTGATAATTTAACAGTAACATTAAAACAAAACAACAAACAAGATAGTTTAATACTATTATCGAAATTATATGATTACATGTCTAAATTTTCACAAAGTATATATGATGATGATTTAAGAAAAATATTAATAGAAACAAAATCAAATATTTTGAAAGCTTATTCTAAATTAGATACTGATAATTGGAATGATATTTCAAATGATATAAAACAAGCATCAAATTCGTATTCAAAATTATTAACTAATCCTAATATAGACCAAAGTAAACAATATGATATTAGTAAGATGTATGTTATGATAAATGAATTACAAAATGCAGTCCAAGTAAAAGATAAACAGATATTTTTAATTAAATATAAAAATATAATAGAGGAAATGAATATTTTAAGTTAGTAAAAAACAGTAGCTTTTTATAAAAAAATATGTTAAAATTATAAAAGAGTAAATTGAATAGTCGCTGGTAAATTCCGAAAGGAACTACGAGAGGAAAGTCCGGGCTCCATAGAGCGATGATGCTAGATAACGTCTAGTGAGGGTGACCTTAAGGAAAGTGCAACAGAAAATAACCGCCACGTAGTATAGGGCTCCCGCAAAGCGAATAGCTTTGTGGGAAAAAGGAGAACCAATGAAGCGATATACAATATGAGCTTGCTCAAATTGTATAAGCGTAATTTGGTTCGACGTGGTAAGGATGAAAAGGCGAGGTAAGAGCTCACCGCCATTATGGTGACATAATGGGCCAGTGCAAACCCCATCTGGAGCAACACCTAAATAAGAAGATTAAGCCTGCTCGGCACCTTCTTGAATTGCGTGGCTTGAGGTAATTAGCAATAATTATCCTAGATAAATGACTATTTTAAAAGACAGAACCCGGCTTACAGATTTACTCTAATAATTATTAATAATATTACGTTTAAGAATTATCTTAGACGTTTTTTTATATGTTTATTTGTTTACATTTAAATAAATAGATGGTATAATGAAGCAAAATTAAAACAAAGGAATGATAGATATGCCAAATATATTTGACTATTTAAAATGGAGAGATTTAAAAATAGAAAAAGTTGAATTTACTGAAGTAGATAATTTAATATTAGCAAGATTAGCATATTTTCCATTAGACAATGCCGTGGAAGATAAAGAAATAACAGTAAAA
Organism: Clostridia bacterium; assembly: GCA_036307105.1. GTDB lineage: Bacteria > Bacillota > Clostridia > TANB77 > CAG-508 > CAG-269. The sequence continues at coordinate 11,383 of JAXJYD010000024.1, forward strand.
GAAGCATATGAGAAATATCTTACAGTAAAACAAAAAGGTAGAATATTACAAGAGGAAGATTCTCAATTATTTCCTTTGTTAGCCAATAGTATAAGATTTGGAGAACTTAAATTAACAGATTATATTAATAAAATAGATTTAAATAATGAAGAACAATTTTCAGCAGTAACAATACTAATGCCTAATGATACAATTTATGTATCATTTAGAGGAACAGATAACACAATTGTAGGTTGGAAAGAAGACTTAAATATGAGTTTTAAAGAATTAGTACCAGCTCAAACAACTGCAAAAAAATATCTAAATAAAATTGCTAAAAAGTATAAAGATAAACAAATAATTGTAGGTGGTCATTCTAAAGGTGGCAATTTAGCAGTATATGCAGCAGCTTATTGTGAAAATCAAATTCAAGATAGAATCAGTAAAGTATATAACAATGATGGTCCTGGATTTTGTGATAAAGTAATTAATAGTGAAGAATATAATAAAATTTTAAATAAAGTCCATACATATTTACCTAAAAGTTCAATTATTGGAAGATTACTAAATCATAAAGAAGAAACAACTATTTTAGAAAGTACTGAAACAGGAATTATGCAACATGATTTATATACATGGCAACTAATAGGTGGAAGCTTTATAAAGGCAGAACTTACAAATTCTAGTGAATTTATAGATAAAACAATAACAGATTTATTACTAAATGTTAGTGTAGAACAAAGAAGTTTATGTATAGATGTATTATTCGAAGTCTTAAATGCAACAAAAGCTAAAACTTTATCTGAAATAAATGAAAATAAATTTTCAAATATTATGACAATGATAAGAACATACAAAAACCTGGATGAAGAAAATAAAGAAATAGTAACAAAAGTATTAAATGTTTTACTAAAGATAGGAAGAAGTAATATAGGTAAAAAAGAGTAAGGAGTAAAATAAAATGTATGAAAGAAATGCTATTGTTTTAGAAAGATATTTTGAGAAAATATTTGGTCTTTCAAAAGATAATAATTTAAAAACTAATTTTGAATATTATGCTCAAATAATAGAAACAATTTATGAATACCAAAAAATAGTAGATGAAGAAGAAAGTGCAATAGAAAAATTTGATGAGATTGCAGAAGAAATTGAGGCTATTCAAAAAAAACAAATAAAGTTGCATGACATTAACATAGAATTAGAAAACCAAAGAAACCAATATTTTAATGATTTAGGTGAAAATCCAAGTACATTAGATAATAAACTAAAAAAAATAGAAGATAAACTGGATAACAATAATGATGAATTAAAAGAACTTAGAAATAAATATGTAAAGGCAATTGTATTATTTATAGAAAGACAAAAAGAAAGAAATAAATTTGCAAGAACTAGAAGAACAGCTGAAGTAAATTACAGAAATCAGATTAATAAGCTAATTAAATTATTTGAAGATATTAATATAGATGATGTGAAGAAAATTCAAATATTTTTACATACTGAAAATGAGAAAATAGAAAAAGAAATCGTTGAACTTTTATCTAAAAATGGAAAAAGTGAAAAAGTTCCATTTTTTAGTAAAGTACTTGAAAATGCTGCGAAGGAAAGAACTATAATTGCAAAAATAGAAGCTAATTTATATCTTAATATTTATGACAAAACAAAGAAGATTTTAACTGAGATAGAAAATGAAACTATAAAATTAGGAAAAACAGAAAAATTAGCAAGAGATACAGAAGTTAAATTAGCATTTTTAGAAGCTGAAAAGGAATATATTGTAACATTTTTAGACAATGAAAGAATGACTGTGATAAATGGTAAAAAAACACATGAAAGACTTATGGAGGATGCATGTAAAAACTTTGAAAAAGACATAGAACAAATTGGTAACTTATATGAATTAGTTTTAAGAGAAACTACAAATAAATCAACAAAGAAAGCGTATAAGGAATTATATAATAAAGATTATCTAAGAAAAATTGAAGAAAAAGAAAAGGATTTTGAAGAAGAAGTTACAAATGTAAAAGTAAATATCGGAACTGTAATAAACTCAAATTATTGGAGAATTGAAGGAATTAAGAACATATATAAAGTTTTTCAAGAGGAAATTAGTGAAAAATTTAATAAAGACTTATCAGAATTTAGAATTGAAGAACCAGACGAAATAGAACAAAAGACAAAGATTAATTTTGAATATGAAGATGATGAAGAAAACGACGAATTTTTTGATGACGAATTTGAAAACTCAGAAGATGTTGATAATTTTGAAGACGAAGAGGACGACTACGAGGATGATGAGTATTCTGATGATGACGATTATGATTACGAAGATGATAGTGATGATGATTATGAGGATGAAGATGAAGACGATGATGACTATGAAGACGATTTAGATGAGGAAGATGAATATGGCGACTATGACGATGATTATGAAGACGATTTTGACGATGAAGATGAATATGACGACTATGAGGAGGAAAAAAATAATAATGAAACTGTAAAAAAAGAAGAAATAATATTGCAGGAAGAAGAAGATTTAACAGAAGAGAAAATAGACGAACTTATTAGAAATAGTAGAAAAAAGAATAAAAAGAAAACTAGCAAAAAAACAAATAAAAACAAAGAAAATAAAGAAGATAATGATTCAAAAAGTTTATTTGGAAAGTTGTTTAAGAAATAATATAATACAATTTTAATAGTATAAAAAAAATATAAAACAAAAACCGTCATAAAGAAATTTGGATTTCAAAATGGCGGTTTTATAATGCTATTTTTTTAAAAAAGTTTTTTGAACATATAATTTATTTGCAAAAGTTTGTACAACATTTCTTAATATATATTGTTCTTCAGATAAATTATTATTATTTATATAATTATTGCGAGTAAAAGTCGTTTTTATAGCTTTTTCTACCTCTGAACAAAATCTGTTATATGCATCTTTTGTAGAAGAAGTATCAAGTGCAAGTGTAATTAATTTCTTAATTTCATCCATACTATAGTTTTGTTTCAAAATAAATATAACAAAAAGATAAGCAATATGTTCTCTATTATATTTTTTATTAATAGGTGGCTTTATAACTTCGTGTTTTACATAATTGTTTATCATTGTTTTAGTAATGATTTTATCTGATTTTTTTTCATTTTCATTTTTTATATAATTTGATAAATAATTTTCTAGGTAAGAAACAACCTGATCTATATATAAATCTATATTAGGAATTTCAGCCCATCTTGGAAGACGAAAATTTTCATTTTTATTATCTTTATTATTATTGTTTAATTCCATGAAATACACCTCTACTCTAGATATGATAACATTTTTATAAAGATTAGTCAACTACTTGACAGAATATACGATATATGGTAATCTAGTATTCGATACTAGATACCGAGGAGGAATTTTTTTAAATGAACAGAGAAAAAATATATGAAGCTACTGAATGTGAAAATATAAAAGAGATTATGTATGAAACTGTCAAAAAAAATAAAACAAACATAGCTTTTACATTAAAATATAAAGAAGATAAAAATATTAGGTACGAAGATATAACATATGAAAGATTTTTAGAAGAAGTAAACAACTTAGGAACTAAATTATTTGATTTAGGATATAAAAATAAAAGAATTGCTATTGTAGGTAAAAATAGATATGAATGGGTTTTAGCACATATTACAAATTTATTAGGTGGAATTGTATCAATTCCACTAGATAAAGATATGCAATTAGAAGAATTAGAAAGCTGCTTACAAAGAAGTAAAGCAGATATGGTTATTTTTGATGAAAAACAATTAGAAAAAATCGAAGAAATTAAGAAAAGAAATAACACTAATTTAAAAGAATTTATTTGTATGTCAAAAATAAATAATTATTTGGATGTTGATACATTAAAAGCAGAAGGAGAAAAAATATTAAAAGAAGGAAATAAAGAATATATAAATGCAGAAATAGATTCATACAAAATGGGAGTACTTTTATTTACATCTGGAACAACATCTAAATCAAAAGCAGTTATGCTATCACAAAAAAATATAGCATGTAATGTATATGCACTTCAATGTGTAGAGGAAGCAAGACCTACAGATACAAATATTCTATTTTTACCATTGCATCATGTATTTGGTTCTACATGCATAATTTGGACAATAGCAGGAGGATTAAGACATGTATTTCCAGATGGACTAAGATATATAAAACAAAACCTAAATGAATATAAGGTAACAGTATTTGTTGGAGTTCCATTATTAATTGAAAGTATTTATAAAGCAATAATGAAAGAAGTAGAAAAACAAGGAAAAACAAAAATAATAAAAATAGCAATGAAAATAAGTGACTTCTTACTAAAATTTCATATAGATATTAGAAGAAAAATATTTAAACAAATTTTAGATGCTTTAGGAGGAGAATTAAGATTTGTTGTATCAGGAGGAGCACCAGCTGATTCTAAGATTTCAAAAGCATTTACATCTTTAGGCGTAAGAACAGTACAAGGATATGGATTAACAGAAACAGCACCTGTTATTGCTGCAGAAGATGAAAATCATATTAAATATGGAACAGTAGGACTTCCTATGATAAATGATACTGTAGAAATCGACAATCCAGATGAAAAAGGAATTGGAGAAATAAAAGTAAAAGGTCCAAATGTAATGCTTGGATATTATGAAATGCCAGAAGAAACAGCAAAAGTTTTAAAAAACGGATGGTTCTATACAGGTGATTTAGGTACTATTGATAAAAAAGGATATTTAACTATAGTAGGCAGGAATAAAGATATGATAGTATTAAAAAACGGTAAAAAAGCTTTCCCAGAAGAAATTGAAATGATTATTAATAGACTAGACGAAGTAGAAGAATGTATGGTATTTGGAATGCCAGACAAAAAAGATAAAAGTAATATAAAACTATCTGTAAAAGTAGTTTACAATAAAGAATTCACAAAAGAAAAATACCCAAATGCAGATGAAAAAGAACTAGAAAAAATAATTTGGGAAAAAATAAAAGAAATTAACAAAACACTTCCAACATACAAATATATAAAACACATGATATTGACAGATAAAGAGTTAATAAAAACAACAACAAAGAAAATCAAAAGAAACGAAGAAATGAAATTAATGGAACAATAGGGACAGGCACCTTTTGTTCCATTTTTGTCGAATGGGTAATTGGGGGACAGTCCCTTTATACCAATTTAGATTTCTGTAATCTTTAAATTAAACTTATCTTCAAATACTTTTTTCTTAGCAATATATTCTTTGGTTTTAAAGCCTTTAACATCTATAACCTCAGTAGAATTATCTTTGTTAAAAATAATAAAATCTGCTTTATATTTTAGCCCTGGGGCTAATATAAAAATAGGTTGCAAGCAAAATCCATTTATTTCCTCAGATTTAAGTCTTAATTTTAATTCACAATAAAAATCTGCTTCTTTTTGACTATCAAAAGTATGACCATCAATAGAAACTTTATTAGCTCTATATTTACTTTTTCTTTTTTTACCATCCGTAAACTTCTTATAATCTTCTATACTCCAATGTTCCATTAAACTCTCCTAATAATTATTTTTTATATGTTAAAATATATAACTTCAATACAAATTTGTCAATAAAATATTAGATAACCAATATTAGATAACCAATATTACAATTATATTACAAAACATCTTTTAAATTTCGACAAAACCTGTACAAAACACTAAATTTATGATATATTATTGTCATAAAATAAAAGGAGGTCTTATCTATGAGTAAGAAAAATTTAGATAAAATAAACAAGGAAGAAATAGCAAAAAAAGGTGGAAAATTTGTAAACGATTTTAAAGACTTTATTGCTAAAGGAAATGTATTAGACTTAGCTGTTGGTGTTGTTATAGGTTCTGCATTTGGAAAAATAGTTTCATCAATAGTGGATGATATAATTATGCCAATAGTAGGAGCTTTAATTGGAGGTATTGACTTCACAGGTTTAAGTCTAAAAATTGGAAATGCTAATATTACTTATGGTAATTTTATTCAAAACGTAATTGATTTCTTAATCATAGCTTTCTGTATATTTATATTTATAAAATTAATTAGTAGATTCCAAAGAAAAGCTGAAGAAGAAGTAGTAGAAGAAGTTAAAAAAGATGAGCAAATTATTTTATTAGAAGAAATAAGAGATTTATTAAAAAAAGATAAATAGTAAAATAAAAAGCACAGGAGATATAAAAATAAGAAAAATAGGAGCAAATGATATGAGTAAAGAATTAATCGTAAAAAAATGTGAAAAATGTGGGGCGATGGTAAGAGTAATAGAAGATTGCCATTGTGATAATTGTGGAATTAAATGTTGTGGAGAAGAAATGAAAAAGTTAGTTCCAAATTCAGTAGATGCAGCAGCAGAAAAACATGTTCCGACTTATGAAGTTAGAGACGAAAAAATATTTGTTAAAGTAAATCATGTGATGGAAGAAGAACATTATATTGAATGGATTAGCATAGTGTTTGGAAATAAAGAATGTACTACATATTTAGAACCAGGAAAAGAAGCCATAGCTCATTGTAAATATGTACCAGGTTCTACAATATATTCTTATTGTAATAAACATGGTTTATGGAAAATAGATGTAGAATAAAATAATTTTATAATATGAAATATAGAAGGTTATATAGCCTTCTATATTTTTTGCTTAAAAACGCTAAAAATATACTGATTTTGCTTGACATTAACAAAAATAAAAAGTATAATGTTAACCGAAGCTAACAAAGGAGATGTTTAGATGATATCAAAAGCATTAGAAGAGTATTTAAAGACAATGTATATATTAAAAAAACAGAATGATAATATTAGAGTAACAGACATTGCGAATAAGATGAATTGTACTAAACCAAGTGTAAATAAAGCAATAAATAATCTGAAAAATGATGGACTAGTTAACTATGAGTCTTATGGAAAAATTGAACTCACAGAAGAGGGAGAAGAACTTGCAAAAAAAATATTAGAGGCTTACGATATAGTTTATTTGTTTTTAAAGGATGTATTAAACCTAAATGAAATAGAAGCCAAACAAGAAGCTGAAAATATAAAAAGTGCAATAAATGATAATACAATAAATCAGTTAGCTAAATATGTTCATAAAGTTTTAAAATTAAATGATTTGAATTGTAATTATGATGTTAATAAGGAAAAGTGTAGGAGTTGCATTAGAAGAAAGATTATTGTTTGAAAAAATAATTGCGTTTTGGCGTTGTTAAACTGCATTCGAAAATCCTGCGACGTGCAAAAAGCATGCCTCGGATTCTTCTCATTCGTTTACCTAGCCAAAATCACAATTCTTTTCCAAACTTATATGAGGAATAAGAAAATTTAGAAAGGAATGAAATTAAAAAATGAGTAACAAACTGTTAGAAATAAAAGATTTACATGTAAATGCAGAAGAAAAAGAAATTTTAAAAGGAATAGATTTAAAAGTAAATAAAGGGGAAATTCATGTAATAATGGGACCAAATGGTTCTGGAAAAACTACAACTGCTAATGCAATATTAAATAATCCTGTATATAAAAAAACAAATGGATATATAGAATTTGAAGGAGAAAATATAAATGATTTAAAAACAGATGAAATTGCAAGAAAAGGAATTTTTATGTCATTCCAATTACCTGAAGAAATACCTGGTGTATCTGTTACAAATTTCTTGAAATATGCAAAAAATAAAGTAACAGGAGAACCAGTTAAAATATTTAAGTTTAAAGATGAATTAAAAAAATACATGGAAGAGCTAAATATGAATCCTAAGAACATGGAAAGAAGTTTAAATGTTGGATTCTCAGGTGGAGAAAAAAAGAAAAATGAGATTTTACAAATGCTTGTATTAAATCCAAAGCTTGCAATTCTAGATGAAACAGATTCAGGACTAGATGTAGATGCTATAAGAACTGTATCAAAAGGTATAGAAATGTTTAAAAATGAAAATAATGCAGTATTAATAATTACTCATAATACTAAAATTCTACATAGCTTAAAACCAGACTATGTACATGTTTTAGTAAATGGTAAAATAGTAAAAACAGGAGGACCAGAATTGGCAACAGAAATTGAAGAAAAAGGATATGCTCAATTTAAATTTTAACAATAACAGTTATCTTGCGTTGTTGCACTGCATATTGTACAATAGAAAAACTCCGCAGGAATTATACTTGAGGAGCCGGTAAAGCTGGCTATGCATCTTCACCGCTGGGTTGATTTAGCAAAGCTTTTATTCTTTTTGCCAGATCGTCTGTGGTGATAGAATCAATGTCATCGCCTAGGGTGTGACTTAGCAAAGCTTTTGCTCTTAGTGCCAGTTCATCTGCGACGATAGAATCAGTGTTACCAATAGTACCATACAGTATTATTAAACACCGTAGTTGTTCTCTTGGTTCTTGTGCCGGTTCTTGTGCCATATGTACATACCTCCTAATATAATATAGTGTTTCAATTATAACACAAAATGCTAAAAAAAACAAGTTTGAAAGGAATTTTAAAATGTCAAAAACAAATATTGAAGAAATAAATAGAAATATATATGACATAAAAAACAAAGACGAATATGATTTTAAAATAAAAAAAGGATTAACTCCTGAAATAATAGAAGAAATATCTAAACAAAAAAATGATCCTAAGTGGATGAGAGAATTCAGACTAAAAGCTTTAGAAGTGTATAACAATCTTGAACTTCCAACATGGGGACCAGATTTATCAGAACTAAATATGGATGACATTGCTACATATGTAAGACCTAAATCAAAATTAAATAGTTCTTGGGATGATGTACCAGATGATATAAAAAATACTTTTGATAAACTTCGGTATTCCAGAGGCGGAGAAAACTTCTTTAGCAGGTGTTGGAGCACAATATGATTCAGAAGTTGTTTATCATAGCATGAAAGAAGAACTAATAAAGCAAGGTGTAATATATACTGATATGGAAACAGCAGTAAGAGAGTATCCGGACTTAGTAAAAGAACATTTTATGAAATGTGTTCCAGTACATGACCATAAATTTGTAGCATTACATGGAGCGGTTTGGTCAGGAGGATCATTTGTATATGTACCTAAAGGAGTAAAAGTAGATATTCCTTTACAATCATATTTTAGATTAAACTCACCAGAATCAGGGCAATTTGAACATACACTAATAATAGTAGATGAAGGAGCATCTCTTCATTTTATAGAAGGATGTTCAGCGCCTAAATATAATAAAGTTAACCTTCATGCTGGTTGTGTTGAATTATATGTTAAAGATAACGCATATTTAAGATATTCGACAATTGAAAACTGGTCAAAGAACATGCTTAATTTAAATACTAAAAAGGCAATTGTAGGTAAAAATGCAAAAATGGATTGGGTTTCTGGCTCATTTGGATCTAAAATATCAATGTTATATCCAATGAGTATACTAAATGGAGAAGGAGCAAAAACAGAATACACCGGAATATCATTTGCAGGAGGAGGACAAAACCTAGACAATGGATTTAAAGTAATACACAATAGTCCTAATACATCAAGTGTAGTAAATGCAAAATCAATATCAAAAAATGGTGGAAAATGTACGTATAGAAGTTTAGTAAGAATAAATGAAAAAGCTAAAAACTCTAAATCATCAGTATCATGTGAATCACTTATGCTAGACGATATATCAATATCAGATACAATACCAACAAATGATATTAGAACAGATGAAGTAGAATTCTCACATGAAGCATCAATAGGAAAATTGAGTGACAAAACAATATTCTATTTAATGAGTAGAGGATTATCAGAAGAAGATGCAAAAGCAATGATAGTAAGAGGATTTGCATATCCAATATCAAAGGAATTACCAGTAGAATATGCAGTTGAAATGAATAATTTAATTAATTTAGAGTTAGAACGGCGCAATAGGCTAAAATTTACATTCAAAAATAGATCAGAATATTTTTTATTTAAAATAAAGAAAGAGCCAAGCAAGAAAAATCTGCTTGGCTCAGGGATGCTAGTCTGCTATAATATCCCATGAGCTATAGAGTCTTGCTTTACGCATATTGTCTGATGCAGCCCTAAGCTTATGAGCAAGAATTATAATAACTATAATAGCAGCTAATAAAGCAATACTTAAACAGACTATTGCTATAAGCACATGTATCCCTCCTTAAAATATTTAAGTTATTAAAGTATAACATAAAATATATAAAAAGTAAAATGAAAGGAAAAAGGTATGCTAAAATTAAATGAAACACCAGTTAGAACTTCAAAAAATTTTAATATTAACAATATAAAAATTGAAGATGTTGAAATACCAGAAGTTATTAAAGAATTTAATAATGTTGATATAATAAAAGAATCAGAAGATATTGAAATAAGCTCTAAAGTAAAAGATGCTACTTTAACATATGGTTTAGATGATTACTTAACAAAATTAGTTAAAGAAAAATCAAATTGTAGGTTAAAATTAAATATTGATGATAAAAAAGACAACAAAAGTTATATAGATTTCATGTTTGATGAGGAAAATATAAATCTATTTGAAAATATCGAAATTGAAGCTAAGGAAAATTCAAAGTCAACAATTATAATAAAATATGAAACAGAAAATGAAGAAAAGTATTTGCATAACGGAATAATAAAAGTTTTAGCAAAAGAAAATTCTAAATTAAATGTCATAATTGTAAATTTAATGAATATGAATTCAAATAATTTTATTGCTATTGAAAATACAATAGAAGCAAATGCAAAAGTAAATTATACCATTATAGACTTTGGAGGAAAAAATAGTATTACAAATTATTATTCAAACTTAATAGGAGAAAAAGCTGATAATAATTTAAATACAATCTATTTAGGAAAAGAAAATCAATTATTTGATTTAAATTATATAGGAGAATTAAGAGGGGAAAAATCAAATATTAATATTGATGTTCAAGGAGCTTTAAAAGATGTAGCTAAAAAACATTTTAAAGGTACAATTGATTTCAAGAAAGGTTGTAAGAAGGCCACAGGAAATGAAAATGAAGATTGTATGTTATTATCAGACACAGCAAAATCATTAGCTTTACCTATGCTTTTATGTTCGGAAGAAGATGTTGAAGGTAACCATTCAAGTTCTGCTGGAAAAATAGGAGAAAAAGAATTATTCTATATTATGAGTAGAGGATTTGAATTAAAAGAAGCTATGAAATTAATGGTTAGAGCAAAATTTAATAAAATACTTGATAATATAAATGATGGAGAGTTAAAAGAACTGATCTTAAGAGAAATTGATGAAAGACTAGATTAGAATTTGGAGGAAGATGAATTGAAAGAAAGATATGAAAGTAAAGTAACAGTGTTTTTAGTGCTAATAAGAATGGAAAATGAGAGAAAACAAGTTTTGCTTCAGAAAAGGTGTAATACTGGATATATGGATGGACAATATGATATGGCATGCAGTGGACATCTAGAACAAGGTGAAACATTATCACAAGCAGTTGTAAGAGAAGCTAAGGAAGAAATTGATATTCATATTGATGAAAAAGATTTAGAATTAGTTTCAATTATACATCCATATGAAGAAAACTACATAAACGCATTTTTTACAACTCAGAAATATGAGGGTATTCCTAAAATAATTGAAAAAGAAAAGTGTGAAGATTTAAAATGGTTTGATATCGATGATTTACCAGAAAACACAATAGAACGTATAAAAAACGTATTAAAAAATATGCAATATGGAATTATTTATGATGATGGTGAATTTTCTCGTCAAAAGAAAAAAGAGATTGATTTAAATAAAAATACTGAAAGATAGTAATATGTATAAGGAAGAATAAAAGAAGGGAAAGGTATTAATGAATATAGGAATAGATATTGATGATACAACAATGATAACTGTTAATTCAATGATTAAATATGCTGATAAATACGATACAGAAATTTTAGGTAGATGTGGTATAAATGGAAATTTTGGATTAATTCAAAATAGATATTATTTAAATGTATTATATGGTTGGGATAATAAAACTAAATTCGATTTTTTTGATACTTTTTATAAAAATGTATTAGAAGAATGTGTACCAATGCCTAATGCACCAGAGATAATTACAAAATTAAAACAAGAGGGGAATGAAATATCATTTGTAACAGCAAGACTGTTAGGAATAAAAAATTGTGATACAGAAAAAATAACAAAACAATCACTGCAAGAAAATAATATTCCATATGACAAGCTTATTATCAATGCATCTGATAAATTAAAATATTGCAAAGAAAACGGAATAGAAATATTTATAGAAGACAGTTATGATACATGCAAAGAATTAGAAGAAAATGGGATAAAGACATATTTAATGACAACAAAAATGAATAAGAATATAGAAGCGGGAACTATTGAAAGAGTAAATGACTGGAATGAAATTTATCAGAAAATAACTGAATATATATAATCTAAGAAGGGATAAAAATGAATATAGAAAATATAAAAAAAGACTTTCCAATACTGGAAAATAAAAAAATAACATACCTAGATAGTGGCGCAACAACTCAAAAACCTGTGCAGGTAATAAAAGCTATAAAAGAGTTTTATGAAAAATATAATGCAAATCCACATAGAGGAGCATATTCTTTAAGCATACAAGCTACAGAAGAATATGAAAATACAAGAACTAAAATAGCAAAATTCATAAATGCAAAACACAGAGAAGAAATTATATTTTCAAAAAATGCAACTGAAAGTTTAAACTTAATTGCTTATTCATATGGTATGGAAAACCTAAAAAAAGATGATGAAGTTGTAATATCTATTATGGAACATCACTCAAATTTAGTACCTTGGCAAAAGGTTGCAAAAGCCACAGGAAGTAAATTAAATTATATGTATATAAATGATGAGTTTGAATTATCAGATGAAGAAATTGAAAGTAAAATTACAGATAAAACAAAAATAGTTGGAATAACACATGTTTCAAATGTAACTCGGAACAATAAACAATGTTAAAAAAATTATAAAATATGCTCATAAGAAAGGAGCAATTGTAATTGTAGATGCATCTCAAAGTATTCCACATATGAAAATTGATGTACAAGAGTTAGATTGTGATTTTCTAGTATTTTCAGGACATAAAATGCTAGCACCATTTGGAATAGGTGTGTTATATGGAAAAAGAGAAATATTAAATAAAATGACTCCATTCCTAATGGGTGGTGATATGATAGAATATGTTCATGAACAAGAAACAACATTTGCACCATTACCAAATAAATTTGAAGCAGGTACGCAAAATGTAGAAGGTGTAATTGGCTTAGGTGCTGCTATTGATTATATTGAAAATATTGGTTATGATAAAATACAAGAAATTGAAACAGAAGTAGTGGAATATGCAATAGAAGAACTATCGAAACTAGACTATTTAGAATTATATTTAACACCAAATACAGAAAATCATTCTTCAGTTATTTCTTTTAATATTAAAGGAGTGCACCCACATGATGTAGCAAGCATTTTAGATTCTGAAGGTGTATGTGTACGTTCTGGAAATCATTGTGCACAACCACTTATGAGATTCTTAGGAATAGATTCAACTTGTAGAGCAAGTTTCTATTTATATAATACAAAAGAAGATGTTGATAAATTAGTAAAAGCCTTAAATAAAGCTTATGGAATGTTTAAAAAATACATTAAATAAATTAAAAAATAAATATTGACTTTTCAGTAAACATATATTATAATCTTATTTGTGTTTGGAAGTTAATTTCCTTCAAGCATAAGTGCATAGATTGGTAAGTCTATGTTTTATGCTTACTAATCTATGCATTTATGTTTATCTTTAAGCTTAAATGTAATTGACGAAGGAAGGAGGTTAACAGCTATGAATGACTTAATAAAAGTTTTACTTATAATAATAGCTTTCTTTTCAGGAATGACATTTCTTGTACATATATGTTCAAAGAACAAATGTATATTGAGATATGTTTCTAAGAAAAGAAAAATAGAGATTTATCCGCAACAGGACAAATCTCACCAACCACACGGATAAGAGTTCATCTCTTATCCTCTTATATTATTATATTAACATGATTTATATAAAATGTCAATAAAATTATTAAATATAACATACATTAAATGGGAAGGAAAAAGTAAAGAATGGAAGATTTAAGTGATGTGTATAATGAGTTAATTATGGAACACAGTATGAATTCATATAATAAAAAGAAATTAGAAAATGCAGATTATTGTGAAATAGGACATAATCCAAATTGTGGTGATGAAATAACTTTGGAACTAAAAATGGATGGCGATAAAATACAAGATATGGCATTTTCTGGACATGGATGTGCAATCTCACAAGCTTCTACTTCAATAATGATTGATACTTTAAAAGGAAAAACAATAGAAGAAGCAAAAGAAATTATAAAAACATTTATAGAAATGATAAAAAGAGAAACTAAAAGTGAAGAAGAATTAGAAAAATTAGAAGATGCAATAGCTTTTAGAAATGTAGCAAATATGCCAGCAAGAGTAAAATGTGCACTACTTGCATGGCACACAATAGAAAATATTTTAGATAAAGAAGGAAAATAATATGGAAAATAAGAAAATATTACTTGGAATGAGTGGAGGAGTTGACAGCAGTGTTTCAGCATTGTTATTAAAAAAACAAGGATATGAAGTAATAGGAACAACATTAGAACTATTTGCAGGAAGCAGTTGTTGTAATATAAGTACATATTTAGATGCAAAAAATGTATGTAACCAAATAGGAATTCCACATTTTACATTTAATTGTAAAGATGAGTTTAAAGAACATGTAATAGATGATTTTATTGATTGTTATAAACATTGTAAAACTCCAAATCCATGTATAGAATGTAATAAATACATGAAGTTTGGAATTATGTGGGAAAAGGCAAAAGAACTTGGATGTAATTATATTGCAACAGGGCATTATGCAAAAACTGAATATAGTAAAGAATATGGAAGATGGGTTCTTAAAAAATCAAATGCTGGAAAAAAAGATCAAAGTTATGTTTTATGGAATATGCCTAAAGAATTGATAGAACATGTTGTTTTCCCATTAGCTGATTTTGAAGATAAATCAGAAATAAGAAAAATAGCAAGCGAAAATGAACTAAAGGTTGCAAATAAGCCAGATAGTGAAGATATATGTTTTGTTCCAGATGGTAATTATAAAAAATTCTTAGAGACTAATTCTGATATTAAGCCTAAAGAAGGAAATATAGTAAATAGTAAAGGAGAAGTTTTAGGAAAACATACAGGACTTTACAAATATACTATCGGGCAAAGAAAAGGTTTAGGAATATCTTATAAAGTGCCTTTATTTGTATTAGGATTTAATAAAGAAAAAAATGAAGTAATAGTAGGAGAAGAAAAAGAATTATATAAAAAAGAAATTACAGTTGATGAAATAAATTTATTATTATTTGATGAAATAAATGAGTCTATTGAAGTAGATGTTAAAACAAGATATTCTTCTAAAGTGGCTAAAGCTAAAATTGTTCAAGAAGGAAATAAGATAAAAGTTATTTTTGACGAACCACAAAGAGCGATAACACCTGGACAATCTGCAGTGTTTTATATAGGGGATATTGTTTTAGGTGGAGGAAAGATAATATAAATAATTTAATAAAAATATTGCTAATAATAAAAAATAAATATATAATAAGTACAACAAATAAAAAGTTGAAAACATAAACTTAATATTCAACAAACGAAAAGGGAGGAATAAAATTGAAAAAAGAGCAACAAGCATTTTGGATTATAATGGCAGTATTTTTAGTAATTATAATATCATCAATAATAATATCTTTAATAGGAAGTAGTATTAAAGGTATTAATTATGATGATATTTTTCGGTTCAGAAGATAAAAGCGCTTTTTCAATAATAGCTAGTCAAGAAAACGAAGAACTAATTAATGAAATAGTAAAGCCGTATGCATATTCTAAAGGATATGATATAGATGTACAATATGCTGGAACATTAGAAATTATTCAAAAATTAAATGCTGGAGAAAGTTATGATGCTGTATGGCTTTCTAATTCTATTTGGGGATATATGTTAGATAGTAAAGTAAAGCTTTCAGAATCAAAATTTACAAATATAAGTCCAATAATATTTGGAATTAAAAAATCAAAAGCTGAAGAACTTGGATTTATAGGAAAAACAATAAATACTCAAGATATTGTTAATGCAATTTCAGAAGGAAAATTAAAGTTTAGTATGTCAAACCCTTCAATCACAAACAGTGGAGCATCTGCATACTTAGGAATGTTATCAACACTTGCAGGTAATCCAGAAGTTTTAACAAAAGAACATTTAGAGAATTCAGAAGTTAAAGAAAAATTAAAGACATTTTATACAGGATTAGAAAGGTCATCTGGAAGTGAAGATTTCTTAGAAGAATTATTCTTAAAAGGTGATTATGAATCAGTATTTACATATGAGTCATCTATTATAAATATAAATAAAAAGCTAGAAGCAGAAGGAAAAGAAACACTGTATTCATTATACCCTATTGATGGGGTAGCTATATCAGACAGCCCTTTAGCATATATTGATAAAAAGAACGAAAATAAAAAAGAAATATTCAAAGATATTCAAAATTATATACTAAGTGATGAAGGACAAGCACTGTTGCAAAGAAAAGGAAAAAGAACTTGGTATGGTGGAATAAATACAAATGTTGATAAAACTGTATTTAATCCTAATTGGGGAATTGATACATCAAAATATATAACTCCTCTTAAATATCCAAGTGCTGAAGTTATAAAGCTTGCATTAAATGTATATCAAAATGAACTTAGAAAACCTGTACATATAGTATTTTGCTTAGATTATTCAGGAAGCATGTTAGGAAGCGGAATTACAGGTCTAAAATCTGCTATGGATTATGTACTAACTAGTAAAGCAGCAAATGATTTAATCCAATTTTCAGAAAAAGATAAAATTGATGTAATACCATTTAGCAATAAAGCAGACAAAGTTTGGTCAACTATAGATGGAACACAAACACAAACAATCTTAAATAATATAAATAGTTATTCTGTTTCTGGTATGACAGCACTTTATCCAGCATCAATAAATGCTTTAGAATTACTGAAAGATGAAGATAATGATGTATATAATTTATCAGTAGTGCTAATGACCGATGGTGTGGCAAATGTTGGAACATATACAGATTTAAGAAACAAATATAAAGAAATAGGAAAACAAATTCCAATATATTCAATAACATTTGGTTCTGCAGACGAATATGAGCTAGAAGATATCGCAGAATTAACAAATGGTAAGGTTTTTGATGGTAGATTAGATTTGGTTAGTGCTTTTAAGGAAGTGAGAGGATATAACTAAATTTAGAAAATAATTGCACTCTGGCTGTGTTAAACTGCATTCGAAAATCCTGCGACGTGCAAAAAGCACGCCTCGGATTATTCTCATTTGTTTGCCTTGCCAGAAGCACAATTTTTTCCTAAATTACTTCCCATTTTTAATGAAAGGAAAATATAAACATGAAGAATTCTTCAATAATATCAGCAATTATACGGAGGTACTTTTTTCGCAGTACCATATCTAGGATTATCAGTAGGTATACTTCCTTCTCTTGCAATTGGAGCATGTGCATTTGGCGCAGGAGAATTAGTATTTAAGGGTAAGGAAAGCATAACTAATAAGATAAATGGAAAAACAATGAATGAAGTTTTAAAAGATGCCAAAAATAAGAATATTCAAATAAAAGAAATGATATCAAAAGTTGAAAGCGAATCATTACAAATAAATATAAAAGGAATAAATGAATCTGTAACAAAGATAATAAATACCATAGAAAAAGACCAAAGTAAATATAAAAAGATGAATAACTTTTTTGATTATTATTTACCAGTTACATTAGGCATATTAAAAAAGTATGATGAAATAGAAAATCAAAGATTGAATTCTGACGAAGGAAAAAAGTTTATGAAACAAACAGAAAGCATGATTGAAAAAATAAATAATGCATTTAAAAGTCAATTATCTAATTTATATCAAGCAGATATTGTAGATACAGATGCAGAGATGAAAGTGTTTGAAACAATGCTTAAGGCAGATGGATACGATACAAGTAATGATTTTAATAAAAAGGAGGATTAAAAAGTGAAAAACAAAAAACAAATAATTGGAATTGCTATATTTGTAGTACTAATATTAGTAATTATAGGATTTAAGGCCTTTAGTGATAAAAATGGAAATAGTACTAATTTAGCAAATCTAAAAACAGTATATGTAGCAACAGGTGGAGGAAAAGAAGATTTTATTGCAGATGAAGATGTTGTAAGAATAATGCAAGAAAAATATAAATTAAATGTTGTTTATGACTCATGGAGTAATGGAAAGCTAATTATAAATCCATTAGTAAGAGACGACGGAATAACAAAATATGATGCAATGTTTTGTTCAGATCAAAGATTTTATGATTATTATAAAGTAGCTGCAAATAAAGCAAATGGAGAAGCTGACAGATATCCAGTTTTACAAGGAGGATTAACCTTAAATACTCCAATAGTAATATATAGTTGGGATACAGTAGTTGATAAACTTGAAAGCGAAGGGATTGTAACTAAAAAAGATGGAGTTTATTATATTTCTAATATGGACAAGATGTTAGAATATATTTTGAACGGAAAAAAATGGTCTGATATAGGATTAAACGAATTATACGGAAATATTAATATTGCATCAACAGATCCTGTTACATCATCACCAGGTGCAACATATTATGGACTTTTATTATCAATAATGTGTAAAAGCCAAGTTACAAACGAAACAGCAGATGCTAATTTACCTAAATTAAAAGATTTTTATATTAAATCTGGATATATGAATAATACACCAGCAGATTTATTTGAAAGATATTTAAAAACAGGAGCAGGAGGAGAGCCTCTAATTGTTGATTATGAAAAATCAATGATAAATTTTGCAACTTCAAATCCTAAAGGTTTTGAACAGGTTAAAGATAAAATTAGAGTATTATATCCAACACCAACAATATGGAATTCACATTGTATAGCATCATTTACAGAAAGCGGAAACGAATTCTATAAAGCTTTTGAAGATCCAGATATTCAAAAAATTGCATGGGACAGATATGGATTTAGAACAGGAATAACAGGTGGAAGTTATGATGTTTCACAATTTGGAATAGGTGTACCACAAACAATAACAAGTACAGTTACAAGTTTAAAAATGGATATGTATAATAAATTGATTGAATATTTAAAATAAGAATTTCTAATAATGCTCCAATTGCATTCGATTTGTTCTCAAAATATTGATATATTAACAATTACATAAAAAAGAAAGGAAGAGTTATAATGGAAAATTTAGAATTAAAAGTTGAAAAAGAGGTTAAAGAGGAAGAGGTTAAAGAAATATTAGAACAGAAAGGTGAAGTAACAAATGAAAAAATAGAAAATTCATTAAATTATGAATCATTAACAGAAGAAGAAAAGGCAGCTATTGAAGATTTTAATAAAAAGATAGACGTTACAGATTCAACACAGGTTTTACAATACGGCGCAAAAGCTCAAAGTAAAATATCACAATTTTCTGATAGTGTATTAGAAGGTGTAAAAACTAGAAGTACAGGAGAAGTTGGAGATTTATTAGCAAATTTAGTTGGAGAAATCAAATCATTTGATTCAGATATTGCAGGTGATAATAAAACATTTTTAGGAAAATTATTTAATAATGCAAAAAAACAAGTAGATACATGGATAGCTAAATATAGTAAAATAGAAACAAATATTGATGGAATAGAAAAACAATTAGAAAATCATAGACTTCAAATGTTAAAAGATATTGCAATTTTTGATACTATGTATGAAAAAAATCTTGAATATTTCAAAGAAATTTCTTTATATATAATTGCTGGAGAAAAGAAATTAGAAGAATTAAGAAATGTAGAACTTCCAAAATTAAGAGCACAAGCTCAAGAATCTGGAGAACAATTAGATGCTCAAAAAGTACAAGACTTGGAAAATACAATAAATAGATTTGAAAAGAAAATATATGACTTAAAAACAACAAGAATAATCTCAATACAAATGGCTCCACAAATTCGTTTATTACAAAATAATGAAGCAGAACTTGTTGAAAAAATTCAAGGATCAATTACAAATACAATTCCATTATGGAAAAATCAAATAGTTTTAGCATTAGGAATTAATAATGCAAAACAAGCATTAGGAGCACAAAAAGCTGTTACTAATTTAACAAATGATATGTTAAAGAAAAATAGTGAGATATTAAAACAAGGTTCAATTGAAATAGCAGAAGAATCAGAAAGAGCTATTGTTGATGTTGAAACATTACAAAAAACTAATAGAGATATAATAGAAACTCTTGATAAAGTAATTGAAATACATGAAACTGGAAGAGCTAAACGTCAAGAAGCAGAAGTTGAATTACAAAATATTGAAAAAGAGTTAAAGGATAAGATGATTGAGATTAAAATGCCACAGTAGAACTTAAAAAATAATTGCGTTTTGGCGTTGTTAAACTTCGAGATTAATGTAATCAACGTACATCAGTACGTCTCATAAATTAATCTCTCGTTTGCCTAGCCAAAAGCACAATTCTTTTCTAAGCTTGTGCAGACGTAAGAAGGAATGATAGAAAAAATGGATAAAAAAGAAATTTTAAAAAGTGTTTATGATGATTTTTTTGGAATAGGTAAAATTGAAAGAGAAAATGAAAAGATTTATGAAGATATTAAGAATTTAAAAGGTATTGACATAGAAGGTATGGAAGATAACATACCTTCTATCGAAGTGAATAAACAACAAGATAAGAAAAATGAATTATCTAAAGAAGACAAAGATAAATTGATGGAAGCTTCTTTTAAAAAGATAGAGGATTTACATATAAAAGACGAATCTAAGGAGCTTCTAAAGAAAATTATTGAATATATTAGAAAATATAATGAAAAAATTGAAAAGCAATTTATATCATTTAATATGTGTATCTATTCTGAAAATGAAGAAGTAAAAAAAGATATTTTAGATATATTGAATCAAAATATTAATTTCTTTTTATATATGAAAAAAGGAAATGCCGGTATAGTATCTTTTTATGATATAGACAAAGCAGAAAAATTAGATGAAATATATTCTTCTAATCATAATGTTATTTCATTTGAAAAGTCTAAAGCTATTGATTTAAAATCTCAAGAGGATAAGGAAAAAATATTAAATAAATTAAATGAAAAAATTAAAGATAATGAGCAAAATATATTAACTATATTATCAGCTAAAAATAAAGAAGAATTGTATGGCATATTTTCTATATCAGATGATTTGAAAAATGAATTCTCAGAATTTGAAATAGTAGAACAAAAACCAGATGTTCAAGAAGTGTATAATGAGATTTTAGATAAGATAAAAGATAATATTAGTTTAGATGAACAAACGCAAATAGATTTGTTAGATTATGTTTCTAATACTTACGAAAAAAGTGATTTAAGCTATGTTGAATATAGAGATAAATTATTAAAATCTATAATATTTAATAAAGAAATTCCTAAATTTGAAAAAGATAAAAGTATTGATGAAGTATTCGAAGAATTAGATGAGCTTGTAGGGCTTAAAAAAGTAAAACAAGCTTTAAGAGATTTAGTAAGTTTAAAAGAACTAAAAAACAAAGCCAGTGATGATATCAAAATTAAAGATGTAAACTTGCATATGGTATTCTTAGGAAATCCTGGTACTGGTAAAACTACAGTTGCAAGAATGGTAGCAGAAATATTATATAATTTAAAATATATAAAACAAAATAAATTAATAGAAGTTTCTAGTAAAGATTTAGTTGCAGAATATGTTGGACAAACTGCACCTAAAACAATGTCTGTAGTACAAAAAGCTTTAGGTGGAGTATTATTTATCGATGAAGCATATTCATTAGCAAGTGGACAAGGGCAAGGAAACGGATATAATGAAGAAGCAATTGCTACATTAATTCAAGCAATGGAAAATCATAGAGACAATCTAGTAGTTATATTTGCAGGATACACTAAAGAAATGCAAAGCTTTTTAAATACTAATTCAGGAATAGTTTCTAGAATTGGATATACATTAGAATTCGAAGATTATACAACTGAAGAATTAATAAAAATATTTGAACAAATGACATCTAAGGCTGGATTTGTTGTAGAAAAAGAAGCTATTACGAAATTAAAAACGATAATAGATGAATATAAGGATACAAAGAATTTTGGAAATGCTAGATTTGTAAGAAACGTATATGAAAAAACTATTATTAAACATGCTTCAAACATTAAAGATAAGAAATCAAAGAAAGCTATAAAAACAATAACAGAAGATGATATTAGTGTTGAAAATCTACTTAAAGTGTAACAAAACTATTGACATAATTAATATAAATTATTATAATATTAATCAAATATATATGTTATCAAGAGTGGACGAGAGAATCGGCTTTATGACTCCACAGCAACCTATTTAGTTAGGTGCTAATACCGACAAAGTAATAAAGTACTTTGGATGATGATTTGAAAATCAAGATTATAAACCTTTGTACTTTTGTGCAGAGGTTTTTTTGAAATGTTAATTAAGACATACTAATTTGATTATACTTATAAAATAACATAATATTGAAATTTATTTGATACATATATAAAGAAAAATAGAAAGGAATGATTAAAATATGAGAAGATTATTTACATCAGAAAGTGTAACAGAAGGACATCCAGATAAATTATGTGATTATATATCAGATAGTGTGTTGGATAGCTTTTTAGAAAAAGACAAAAATGCAAGAGTAGCGTGTGAAACAGTGGCAGGAAAAGGAGAAATATTTATTACTGGAGAAATTACATCAACTGCAGAAGTAGATATTGAAAGTGTTGTAAGAAATGCAATTAAAGAAATTGGTTATGATAATAGTGAGCTAGACATGGATTATAAAACTTGTAAAATTAGAATAAGTTTATCAAAACAATCTCCTGATATTGCCTTAGGTGTTGATAAATCATTAGAAACAAAACAAGGTGAAGGAATTGAATCAGAAGGAGCAGGAGACCAAGGTTTAATGTTTGGGTTTGCATGTGATGAAACAGAAGAATTAATGCCACTTCCAATATCTCTATCACATAAACTAGCAAGAAGATTAACTGAAGTTAGAAAAAACAAAATAATAGATTATTTAAGACCAGATGGAAAAGTTCAAGTAACTGTAGAATATGAAGATGGAAATCCAATTAGAGTAGATACAGTAGTTGTATCAACACAACACAATGCAGACATAGATTTAGATGTATTAAAAAAAGACATTAAAGAAAAGGTTATTAAAGAAGTATTACCAGAAAATTTGTTAGATGAAAATACTAAATATTATATAAATCCTACAGGAAGATTTGTGATAGGAGGACCTTTAGGAGATAGTGGATTAACTGGAAGAAAAATAATAGTTGATACATATGGAGGATATGCAAGACATGGTGGAGGAGCTTTCTCAGGAAAAGATGCAACAAAGGTAGATAGATCAGCAGCCTATATGGCAAGATTTTTAGCTAAAAATATTGTAGCAAATGGATATGCTAAAAAATGTGAAATTCAATTTGCGTATAGTATTGGAGTTGCAAAACCAGTATCTATTTATGTTGATACATTTGGAACAAATACAATTCCTGAAGAAGAAATAGTTAAGAAAATTGAAGATAAATTCGATTTAACACCAAGAGGAATTATAAATTATTTAGAACTACAAAAACCAATTTACAGAAAAACTACTAATTATGGACATTTTGGGAAGAAAGACTTAGCTTGGGAGAAAATAGTAAAACTATAAGTTGCAAAATTTATTTTTTTATGGTTTAATATACCTGTCAGGAGAAAATAAAGCACAATTCTACAACAGCATTTTTCAAACAGTTTGTGCCTTATGAAAGGAATGATAAAATATGCAATATGATGTTATAATAATAGGAGCTGGACCAGCCCGGAATATCTGCTAGTTTATATGCTAAAAGAGGCAATTTAAATACTTTAGTTTTATATAAAGACGAATCAAGTCTAGAAAAAACTGGATTGATAGAAAACTACTATGGATTTGAAAACGGAATAAGTGGTAAAGATTTATACAAAACAGGAATAAAACAAGCACAAAATTTAGGAATAGAAGTAAAAAATGAAGAAGTTATAAAAATAGAGATGCAAAATAAGAATACATTTAGTATAAAAACTGTAGAAAATGAATATACTTCAACAGTAGTAATATTAGCTACTGGAAATAAGAAAAACACACCTAAAAATATAGGAATAGAAAAATATGAAGGTAAAGGTGTAAGTTATTGTGCTATATGTGATGGCTTTTTCTATAGAAATAAAAGTGTTTCTATAATAGGAAGTGGAGAATATGCAATTTCTGAAACGAATGATTTAATCAATATAGTAAAAGACGTTACTATTTTAACAAATGGAAAAAAAGCACCAGAATTTAGAGCCGACAATGTTAAAGTAGATACTAGAGAAATACAAGAAATTAAGGGAGATACAAAAGCTGAAGAAGTACAATTTAAAGATGGTACTACTCTAGAAACAGAAGGAATATTTATAGCACAAGGAGTTGCTGGAAGTACAGAATTTGCAAGAAAATTAGGAGCATTAACAAATAAAGATACAATTGTAGTAAATGAAAAACAAGAAACAAATATTAAAGGTTTATATGCTTGCGGGGATTGTACAGGGGGATTATTACAAGTTTCAAAATCAGTTTATGAAGGTACAATTGCAGGGTTAGAAGCTATTAAATATATAAAAGAAGGATTTGAAAAATAATTACAAATCACAATTCTTTTACAAATATAGTTTAATTAAAAAGAAAGGATTAGAAAAATGAGTGTATTAAACGTTACAAGCGAAAATTATGAAAATGAAGTTTTAAAATCAGATAAAAAGGTCTTAATTGACTTTTATGCAGATTGGTGCGGACCATGTAAAATGATGTCACCAATAATTGATGAAATTGCAGAAGAAATGAGTGATACAGTAAAAGTAGGAAAAGTAAATGTTGATGAAAATCAAAATTTAGCAATGGAATATGGTGTTATGAGCATACCAACAGTTATTATATTAAAAAATGGAGAAGTACAAAAAACATTTATTGGAGTTACAGATAAAGAAAAAATTATAGAATTTTTAAAATAAGATAGAAAAGTTCCTCATTATGTAGTATAATATATGTATAATTAATCAAGGGAGTATCAGTTATGGATAGAATGAAAACTTTTTTAAAATATGCTATATGGGGAATATTATTTTTTATATTTTCAGAATTTTTAATAAGTGTAGGATTAAATTCATCTTATAAAAAGATGAGTGCAACTTATGATATTAATACAACAAAAGAAGTAGAAATAACAGAAGCGGAGTCAACACTTGTAAATGGAAAAGTAAAAGGAAAAATAAAGTATGATGAAGAACAAGATATAGAAGGTAAATATTTAAGAATGGACTTTTTGTCCAAAAGGGATAATGTAGTTGGAACAAAATATATTCCTATAACAGCCAATAAAGAAAATCCAGTACAAGATTTTGATGCATTTTTTGAGTTACAGGATGTAACATCATATAAAACTTCTATTGTTGATAAAAAGGAAGTAGGAGAGATTAAATTTATACCAGAGGAAATGAAACGACCAGAAATTATTTTACTAACTATAGTAACATTACTTATATTCTGGTAATAATAAAAATATAACAATCTTTATTACCTTTGAATTGGAAAATAAAATTAATAAGAGCAATGAGTGACTAGGGTCGCTAATTGCTCTTATACTATTTTATATAATAGGAAAGTCATCCTTACCTATTATATAAAAGCGCTTCGCGCCTAACGTTGCACAGAAATTTTCTTGGCGAAAATTTCGCGCAAGAACAAATTTACGGAACGCATTACATAGTATAATTTGTAGAAAATTAAAAAATATGCTTTGAAATAATATATTATAAATTTAAGGGCGTTCCG
>JAXJYD010000025.1:0-29164 GCA_036307105.1 Clostridia bacterium
ATTTACCTCCTTCGAGGTAAATTATAAGACATTTTTATTTGCAATTACACCATAATTTTCAATCTAACTTCTATTTTGATTAAGACATTTTTATTTGCTAATGTATAGACATTTTTGAGACATTTTCACTTGCCAGTCACATAAATAAAAAATATTAATAAAAATAATTTACAACAAAAAAATGGTATGATATACTGCTTATAAAATATAGTAAAGGAATGAAGAAAATGAAAGTAGAATTAGTTGGTGGTTGTACAAAAGAAGAATTAGAAACAAGAATTCAAAAAGTTGCTGCAGCAGGGAAATTATCTAGGTTTCCAGGAAATGTTTTTGAAATATTAGATAATTGTAGTGATTATGAAAAAAATCTAAGATTAATAAGCAGAATTATAAATATGGGACATAAATCAATAATTGAACACGATTATTTAGTGTTTGCAATCTGTGATGTTACACCAATAATAGAACAAACAATAATAGGAAATAGACTAACATCATTTACAATTAAATCTAGAAGAGAAGTAGATTTTAGAAATGTTGGTTTTTATATTCCTGAGTTTAGAGATAAAGATTTAAAAAAGCATGAAAAAAATGAAGAGTTAAAAGAAAAATATGTAAGACATATGAAAGAATTATTTAACACATATGGAGATTTTGTAGATGCAGGAATAAATGTAGAAGATGCTAGATTTATACTGCCATATTGTTTCCATAGTAATATTTTTATGGGATTAGATGCAAGACAATTAGAAAAGATGATTATTTCATATAAATATGGACCACTTAGTAAAATACAAGAAATAAATGAATTTGGAAATAAATTATATGATGTGGCAAAACAATATATTCCATATTTAGTAGAAGGAATAGAAAAACAAAAAGAAAATTCAGAAAATCCATTTGATTATATGGAAAAGGTAAAACCAAGACCAGAAATAAAAATTGAAGAAAGAGCAAGATTAATAAGTTACACTCCAAATCCAGATGATATTATTTTAAAAAGTTCAATAATGTACCATTATCAGTGTTCAGAAAAACAAGCGGAAGAAATTTTGATTGAGAGTGAAAAAATAGAAAATCAATATAAACAAAAAAGTATGGATATCATATTACATAAACCAGAAAATAGAGAATTAGAACAAGTTAGCTTTACATTCCAAATACCAATATCATTATCAATACTAACCCATATAACGCGTCATAGAATGCACTCTTTATTAGTTCCAGAGTTTTTGCCAATGTGGAATCTTAATAATTATATAATTCCAGCAAGTATAAAAGCAAATAGTGAATTAGAAAAGAAATTTAAAGAAGCTCAAAGTAAAAATGTAAAAGTTTATGAAGAATTTGGAAAAGAAGGAGTTGCACAAGAAGATTTAATATATTTCTATCTTGGTTGTCAAATGTTAAATATTATTACTACAATGAATGGAAGATCATTACAATGGATATTACATTTGCGTTGTTGTAATAAAGCACAATGGCAAATTAGAAAAATTACAAATGAAATGGCAGAGCAAGTAAAAGAAGTAGCACCACTATTTGGTAAAGGTTTAGGACCAACATGTATTACTGATTTATATTGTAATGAAGGTAAAGAATCATGTGGATTAATTGATAAATTATTAGAAAAAAATAATGAGTAGAAAAGGATGTTTTTATACAGTTTAAAAAATAGGATTTATTACTTGTAATTTAAAAAGAATTAAACATAAAGCTTTTGGTTAAACTAAAATTATCTAAAATAAAGGAGATAAAAATGTTTAAACCAAGAGCTATTTATTTTGAAAAAGAAATATTAAATTATCCATTGGGAAAAGAATTAATGGATAAATATAAAGAAATTCCTAAAGTAGAAATTGAAAATCATAATAATATAGAAGAAATGAGAAAAAAGGAGAATAAAGAATTTCCATATATGAAAGAAAACCTGATTATTGGGGTTAGAAAAACTCATAAGTTTGTAGAAAATCATAAAACCTCAGATTTTTTAGTTCCATATACGTCATCAGGATGCACAGCTTCTTGCATGTATTGTTATTTAGTTTGCAATTATAACAAATGTGCTTATTTAAGATTATTTGTAAACAGAGAGCAAATGATGGAAAAGATAATTAAAACAGCAGAGAAATCAGAAAAAGAATTAACGTTTGAAATAGGAAGTAACAGTGATTTGATATTGGAAAATACAATTACAGGAAATCTTCCTTGGACTATAGAAAACTTTAAAAATACAAGTAAAGGAAAATTAACATTTCCAACTAAATTTGATATGGTAGATGATATTTTATGTTTAGATCATAAAGGCAAATTAACAATTAGAATGAGTGTAAATCCAGAAGAAATTATAAATAAAGTAGAATTTGGAACTTCTAGATTAAAAGGCAGAATTGATGCCATAAATAAACTAAAAGAAGCGGGATATAAAATAGGAATTTTAATTGCTCCAGTTATTTTAGTAGATAATTGGAAAAAATTATATTTAGAATTAATTCAAAGATTAAACGAAGAATTAACCGAAAAAGTAAAAAAAGATGTTTTTTTTGAAATAATATTCATGACTTATAGTTATGTTCATACAAAAATAAATGAAGAGGCATTTCCAAATGCAATGAAGTTATATAACAAAGAAATTATGACAGGAAGAGGCAGGGGAAAATATATGTATAAAAAAGATATTAGAGAAGATGGGGAAAAATTCTTAAGAGAACAAATGAGTAAGTATTTTCCTAATAATAAGATTGAGTATATTGTGTAAAATAAAATTTACGTCTTAAAAGAATTGGCTCTCGGAAGCATGTATATTTTTTTACTGCGCCGCCCCAACATCGCACAGTCTACAATTAAAATTTTCGCATCCTGCTTAATTTTAATGTAGACTGTAAGCTTGTCGGTCCCCACCCATAACTGCTCATAAAAAAATATACATGCTTCCTCGTGTTTCTATATTTTTTTATATTTTCGACCGTGAATTGTAACAATTTTATTAAAATACTCGTAAAATCCTAAGAAAACTCTTGAAATTTATTCTAAAATATAGTACAATAGGTATGTCAAAACATACCTTTTTCTTAGCTTTAAGATTAGCACCTTAAACTTTAAGCTCAGTTAAAGGAAAATAGTAATTTTAGGAGGTGTAATTATGACAAAGGAAAGAAAACAAGAAGTTATTAATTCTTATAAAAGAGAAGAAAATGATACTGGTTCTCCAGAAGTTCAAATAGCTCTTTTAACAGAAAGAATCAACGAATTAACAGAACACTTAAAAATCCACAAGAAAGACAATCACTCTAGACGTGGTCTTTTAAAGATGGTTGGTAAAAGAAGAAATCTATTAAATTACTTATCTAGAAAAGATGTTAATAGATATAGAGAAATCGTTGAAAAATTAGGATTAAGAAAATAAATTTACTTGAAAAAGCCTATGCTTGTTTAAGCACGGGCTTTTATAAGGTAAAACCTTAGGTATAATATTTAGGTAAGTAGCTTGTATAATGTGTTAATTTATTTAATGTATTATAGAGGTTACAATCTAAATATACTTAAGGGAAAAGGTGCAAAAAAATAGAAAGGAATGAAAATTTATGTTTAAAACTTATGAAACAGAATTAGCAGGTAGAAAGCTTGTAATAGAAACAGGAAAAATGGCAGGACTAGCCAATGGAAGTGTATTAGTACGTTATGGAGATACATGTGTATTAGTAAATGTAACAGCTTCTAAAGAACCAAGAGAAGGAATTGACTTCTTCCCATTATCAGTGGATTTTGAAGAAAAATTATATTCAGTAGGAAAAATACCCGGAGGATTTTTAAAAAGAGAAGGAAAGCCAAGCGATAAAGCAATTTTAACATCAAGAGCAATTGATAGACCATTAAGACCGCTATTCCCAAAAGATTTTAGAAATGATGTTGTAGTTGTTGCAACTGTTCTTTGTGTAGAACAAGATAATTCACCAGAGGTAGCAGCTATGATAGGTGCTGCAGCAGCATTAACAATATCAGATATTCCATTTAATGGACCAACAGCAGCAGTAAATGTAGGATTAATAGATGGTAAAATAATAATAAACCCAACTGAAAGTGAAAGAGAAGTAAGTGACTTAACATTAACAGTTGCAGCAACAGAAAAGAAAATCACAATGATTGAAGCTGGAGCAAATGAAGTTCCAAATGAAGTTATGTTAGATGCAATAAAAACAGCACATACTGAAATTAAGAAAATATGTGAATTTATTTCTAATATTCAAAAAGAAATTGGAAAACCAAAATTTGAATATAAGTCATTTGAAGTGGATCACGATGTTTATGAATTTGTTGAATCAAATTACAAAGAAGAAATGAAAGAAAAAGTTCAAGAGGAAGATAAAGAACAAAGAGATAGAAATATAGATGAACTAACAACAAAAATAGAAGAAGCTTATACAGAAAAATTTGGAGAAGAAGCTTTTGAAGAACACAAATCAGACATTGGAGAAGCAATATACAAATTAGAGAAAAAATGTGTAAGAGAAATGATATTTGTAGAACATAAAAGAGTAGATGGAAGAGCATTAGATGAAATAAGACCATTATCAGCAGAAGTTGGACTTCTTCCAAGAACTCATGGAAGTGCATTATTTACAAGAGGACAAACACAAGTATTATCAATTGCAACATTAGGAATGGTTAGTGAAGAACAAGTATTAGATGGGATAGATACGGAAGAATCAAAAAGATATATGCATCACTACAACTTCCCAAGTTACTCAGTAGGTGAAGCAAGACCATCAAGAGGTCCTGGAAGAAGAGAAGTAGGACATGGTGCATTAGCTGAAAAAGCATTAGTACCAGTATTACCATCAAAAGAAGAATTTCCATATGCAATAAGAGTTGTATCTGAAGTATTATCTTCAAATGGTTCAACATCACAAGCAAGTATATGCGGAAGTACTTTAAGTTTAATGGATGCAGGAGTACCAATTAAAAGACCTGTTGCTGGTATTTCTACAGGATTAGTAACAAATCCAGATAATGATGAAGACTATGTAATGTTAGTTGATATCCAAGGTTTAGAAGATTTCTTTGGAGATATGGACTTTAAAGTAGGTGGAACAGAAAAAGGAATTACAGCTATACAAGTTGATATTAAATGTGATGGATTAACATATGAAATAATAGAGGAAGCGTTTGAAAGAACAGCTAAAGCAAGAAATTATATACTAAACGACATAATGATGCCTGTAATTGATAAACCAAGAGCAGAGGTATCAGAATATGCACCAAGAATAGTAAGCACAACAATTAAAGTTGATAAAATAAAAGATGTGATAGGACCAGGTGGAAAAATGATTAATAAAATTATTGATGAAACTGGTGTTAAAATAGATATTGAAGAAGATGGACAAGTATTCATCTATTCAACAGATAATGATAAAGCAAATCAGGCATTAGAAATGATTGAAGATATAGTAAGAGAAGTTGAAGTTGGCGGGATTTACTATGGAGAAGTTGTTAGAATAATGAATTTTGGAGCATTTGTTGATTTAGGTGTAGGAGGAAAAGAAGGATTATTACACATTTCTCAAATATCAAATGATAGAGTAAATAAAGTTGAGGATGTTTTACATGTTGGAGACAAAGTAACTGTAAAGGTAATTGATATAGATGACCAAGATAGAATTAATCTTACAATGAAAGGTTTAAACTTTAGTTTTGTTGAAGATGAAGAAGAAAATAAAGAAACTGAAGAATAATTGTGGAGAGATTTAATCTATGAAATTTAAAGGAAGAACAAAAAAAGGAAAAGTAGGTTATATTCTTACCCTACTTTTCCTATGTATAGTATTATATTTTGCTTATCAATTTTATCAGGAAAATAATTTTAATGATTTTATTAGAAGTGAATCTAATTTATTTATATCAGAATTTAAAAGAGATTCAGAAGTAAAATACTCAAAACAAAGAAGCTATAGAATTGTGTCACCAAAATACAATGATGCAATGTTTTATAAGAAAATAAAGGTAGAAAAAAATAAGCCTTATAAAGTGACATGTATGGTAAAAACAGAAGGAGTTATTCTAGAAGAAAACAATTCAGGAATAGGTGCACAAATTTCTATTGAAGGATCAACAGAGAGATCCATAGCCATATTAGGAACATCAGATTGGCATGAAATAGAACTTATATTTAATTCTAAAAACAGAGAAGAAGTAAATATAGGATTTAGATTAGGTGGCTACTTAGGAAACGCAAAAGGAACAGCATGGTTTTCAGATTTTAAACTAGAAGAAGGAATAGATAAAGATGATAATAATGAATGGAAATTTGCTTGTTTTATCTTCAAAAATACTGATGTAACTATAGATGGAAATCAAACAAAGTTGAGTGTTACAAATAATGATATAAGAGATATAAGTGATACAATATTAAGATTTGCAACTTCTGCAAATACATTATCAAATGGTAAAATGAAAGTAAAATATGATGTTTTCGAGATTGATGAGGCTCTAAATAAATTGTCTTATGATAAAGAATTTGCATATTATGTTGCACCAGAAGATATAGAAAATCAAATAAAAGATAAAATAACTGGTAGTGATTATGATCATATATTTGTTGTAATAAAATTGCGGAGATGAAAGACATGATAAAGAAATACAAGTTAATGATTGGATAGGACTTCGGATCAATGGATTATTATGGTATAGGTTATTCTAATATAAGATTACCCAATGATTCTAATAGTTATATATATAAGTATAATTCTAGAATAAACCAATTTCCTGAAGAAGTTTTTTTACATGAGTTTTTACATTCTCTAGAAAGAAATGCAAAAGAATATGGATATGAAAGACCAGAATTACATTCATATGAACAATATGGATATAAAAATGAACCATTAATAGGACAAAAGAAGTGGTATACAGATTATATGAATAAAAACATAAAAACATCTGAGGGAAATATTGGATTACCAGAACAAATTTATACATTAAAACCTGCAAAAAGTTCAAATTTTAAATATTCATATGATATGAATGCTTTTAAGCAACCAGAAAATATAATTGAAGAAATAAGAGGAATTTTTAGTAATTTGTTTAATATGGTTAAACAAATAAAATTAACAAATTAAAATTTGACAAAATATGACAAAAATGAAACATAATGAGACTGTCCCTATTTGTTTCATTTTAGAAAAGAGGAAAAAGTGAAGGTTTCGGAGTTTAATTATGATTTACCAGAAGAGTTAATTGCACAAACCCCTATTAAAAAAAGAGATGAATCTAGGCTGATGGTATTAAATAGAGAAATACAAACTATTGAACATAAAAGATTCAAAGATATTATTGAGTTTTTAAAACCAGGAGATGTGTTAGTTAGAAATAATACTAAAGTTATTCCAGCTAGATTATATGGCAAAAAGGAAACTGGAGCAAATGTGGAATTTTTATTATTAAATAATATTGAAGGTGACATTTGGGAAAGCATAGTAAGACCAGGAAATAAATTACATATAGGAACAAAAGTTATATTTGGAGATGGATTATTAGAAGCTGAAGTATTAGATATAATGCCAGGAGGGACTAGAAAGGTTAAATTCTATTATGATGGAATATTTAATGAAATACTAGATAAAATTGGCTTAATGCCACTTCCTCCATATATTCATGAAGAATTAAAACAAAAAGATAGATATCAAACTGTTTACGCGAAATACAATGGATCAGCTGCAGCACCAACTGCGGGTTTGCACTTTACTGAAGATTTATTAAAGAAATTAGAAGAAAAAGGAATTATTATTGCAAATGTAACACTTCATGTGGGAATAGGTACTTTTAGACCAGTAAAAGAAGAAACTGTTGAAAAGCATCAAATGCATTCAGAACATTTTTATATAAAACAAGAAGATGCGGAAAAAATAAATAATGCTAAGAAAAATGGAAATAGAGTAATTGCAGTAGGAACTACTTCTTGCAGAGTTTTAGAAACTATAGCAGATGAAAATGGAATGGTAAAAGAAGTTGAAGGAGATACTAAAATTTTTATATATCCAGGATATAAGTTCAAATGCTTAGATGGATTAATTACAAATTTTCATTTACCACAATCAACTTTATTAATGCTTGTATCAGCATTAGCTGGAAAAGATTATATAATGAAGGCTTATAAAGAAGCTGTAAAAGAGAAGTATAGATTTTTTAGTTTCGGAGATGCAATGGTTATATTTTAAACAAATGAAAAACTTCGTCCTATGTCGTTAAATTTATAAAGAAAATCCTTTAGAGTACACTAGTACACCTCCGGTATTTCTTTATAAATTTGCCTAATATTACTCGTTTTTGATTTGTTTATTATTAGGAGTGGGGCAGATTAGATAGAAAAGGAGAAAGTTATGAAACCAGCAGTAACATATGAACTATTACATGAATGTAAACAAACAGGAGCAAGAAGAGGAGTAATACATACTCCTCATGGAGATATACAAACACCAATATTTATGCCAGTTGGAACACAGGCAACGGTAAAATCAATGACTCCAGAAGAACTAAAAACAGAGGTAAATGCACAAATAATATTATCTAATACATATCATCTTTATTTGAGACCTGGAAGCAAAATAGTAAGAGAAGCAGGAGGTCTTCATAAATTCATGAATTGGGATAGACCGATACTAACAGATAGCGGTGGATTTCAAGTGTT
This sequence comes from Clostridia bacterium, assembly GCA_036307105.1. Lineage (GTDB taxonomy): Bacteria > Bacillota > Clostridia > TANB77 > CAG-508 > CAG-269. The sequence continues at coordinate 8,681 of JAXJYD010000025.1, forward strand.
TAGTTTAGGAGATTTAAGAACTATTCATGAAGAAGGTGTTGATTTTAAATCACATTTAGATGGAAGTAAGCATTTCTTTTCTCCAGAGTCTGTTATGGAAATAGAAGAAGACTTAGGAGCAGATATAATTATGGCATTTGATGAATGTTGTCCATATCCTTCTACATATGAATATACAAAACAATCAATGGAAAGAACAACAAGATGGGCTAAAAGATGTAAAGAAGCACATACAACGGTTGATAAACAAGCACTATTTGGAATTATACAGGGTGGATTTTATAAAGATTTAAGAGAGCAAAGTGTAAAAGATTTAATTGATTTAGATTTGCCTGGATATGCTATAGGTGGAATTAGTGTAGGAGAACCAAAAGAAAAATTTCTTGATATATTAAGATATACAACTCCACTTATGCCAAAAGATAAACCGAGATATTTAATGGGAGTAGGAACACCAGATTATTTAATAGAAGCAGCAATTGCTGGAATAGATATGTGCGATTGTGTATTGCCAACTAGAATAGCAAGAAATGGAACAGCAATGACTTCTCATGGAAAAGTAGTAGTTAGAAATGCTACATATGAAAGAGACTGGACACCACTTGATCCTGAATGTGATTGTTATACATGTAAAAACTATACAAGAGCTTATATTAGGCATCTTATAAAGACAAATGAAATACTTGGAGTAAGATTATTATCAATTCATAACTTAAAATTCTTGACTAATTTAATGGAAAAGGTTAGAATAGAAATAGAAAATGATAACCTATTAACGTTTAAAGAAGAATTTTATAAAAAATATGGATATGAGAAATAGGGGGAATACAAATGAATTTGATGGAAGAAAGTTTTCAAAATAACGAAGCAAAAAAGAAAAAAAGAACATCTACTATTATTCTAGTTGCGATTTTTATTGTTCTTATTGCTATAATTTTGATTATAGTATATTTAGCGTATGCTAAAAAAAGTCAAATTAAACTTTATTTAGATGGAAAGCAAAATCAAAAAGTATTAGATTTGCTATTAATAAAAGAAGACGGAACAGTAAATGCACCTATTAAGGAAATTGCTGAGTATTTAGGGTATGAAAGTTTTAATGGAGAATATGCAGATAAATCTGAAGAAATAAGCAAATGTTATGTGCAAAGTAAAACTAATGAAGAAATATGTAATTTAGAGCTTGGCTCAAAAAAATTATACAAGTTAGATTTATCGAATTCAAATCAAAATTATGAATATTATTACACAAAAAATGCTGTATTTTCAAACAATGGTGTTTTATATGGTGATTCTGAGATTATAGAAAATGCATTTAATGTTAGTTTTAACTATGATAAAGATAAAAATACCATTACAATATTAACGATGCCATATTTGATTCAAGCATATTCAAGTAAAGTATTAGATTATGGATATAAAGAAATAAGTGATGTTTTTGCAAATAAAAAAACTATTTTGAAAAATATGCTTGTTGTAAAAAAAGATGATAAAAAAATGGGAGTTATTGGTACAGATGGTAAAGCTATACTAGAAGCTAAATACACAGATATTACATATCTTCCAAGTATAGGAGACTTCTTAGTAGATAATGATAAAAAAATAGGTGTTATGTCTGACGAAGGTTCTACAAAAATTAGACTTATGTATGATTCAATAGAACTTATGGATAAGGATGCTGGATTATATTTAGTAAAAAAAGATAATAAATATGGTGTTTTAGATGTAAGAGGAAATATAAAGATTGATATAAACAATGATGAAATAGGAACGGATATATCAAAATTTGAAAGGAATGACATAAAAAATAAATATATATTAGCAGACAATTTAATTCCTGCAAGACAAGATAAAAGTTGGGGGTTATATGATAAAAATGGGCAACTTGTTGTGAATTTTGAATTCGATTCATTTGGATATGTTGCTACAAATAATAGAAATGCTTTAAATTTATTAGTAATACCAGAATATAATGTTCTAGTAGCTTGCAAAAACAAAAAATATACTTTATTAAATTCATATGGTAAGCAATTATTTGCAGGCCCTATAGCTGATGATATATATATGACAATAGAAGGAAATGAAAAGAAATATACAATATCAGCAAACAATAATACATATGATGCTATAGAATTTTTAAAAAGTCTAGGAATAAATACAAGAGAGAGTAATAATACTAATCAAAAAATAAATCAACGAAATAATGTTGAAGGTAATAAAAATGAAGAATCTCAACTAGATGAACAGCAAAATGATGAATAAAAATAATAAAAAAGTAAATGTTTTTTTGAAAAAGCATTTACTTTTTTTAAAAAGTTGTATAAAATATAACAGGAAAAAAGTAGAAAAACAAAAGAAAATGAAAAAAGAAGGGGAGTAAGGTATTAATGAAGATACTAATGTTAACATGGGAATACCCACCAAGAGTAGTAGGAGGAATTTCTAGAGTTGTATATGATATTTCAAGAACATTATTAAAAGATGGTCATGATGTAACTGTGGTAACGTATAAAGATGGAGATGCTCCATATTTTGAAGATGATAAAGGCGTAAAAGTCTATAGAGTTGATAATTATATGATTAATCCAAATAACTTTATAGATTGGATTATGCAACTTAATTTTAATATGATTTCAAAAGTAAATGAAATTATAGCAGAACAGGGTTATTTTGATGTAATACATGCTCATGATTGGTTAGTTGCATATACAGCCAAAACAATAAAAAATTCTTATAATATTCCAATTGTATCAACAATACATGCAACAGAAGCAGGAAGGAATAGTGGAATACATGATGAACAACAAAGATATATAAATGATACAGAATGGATGTTAACATATGAATCTGCAGAAGTAATAGTAAATAGTAATTATATGAAAAATGAATTACAAAGATTATTTGGCTTGCCTTATGAAAAAATAAATGTAATACCAAATGGTGTTAATTTAAGTCTATTTAATGGAATCGAAAGAGATTATAATTTTAGAAGAAGATTTGCTATGGATAATGAAAAAATAATATTATTCATGGGAAGGTTAGTATATGAAAAAGGAATACAACATTTGATATCTGCTATGCCTAAAATATTAGAAGGATATAGAGACAGTAAACTTGTAATTTGTGGTAAAGGTGGAATGGAAGAAGAATTAAAAAGACAAGTAGAAAGAATGGGAATATCAAACAAAGTATATTTTGCAGGATATATGAGTGGAAAAGATGTCCAAAGAATGTACAAAGCAGCAGACATTGCAGTATTTCCTAGTACATATGAACCATTTGGAATAGTAGCACTAGAAGCTATGCTATCAGAAAAACCTATTGTTGTATCTGATATAGGTGGATTAAATGAGATAGTAGAACATAGAGTAAATGGTATGAAAGCATATTGTGGAAATGCTAACTCAATAGCAGATTCAATTTTAGAATTATTATATGATTATAAATTATGTGCAGATATAACGAAAAAAGCAAAGAATAAAGTTAGAAATGAATATAATTGGAGTAAAATTGCACAAGATACACACTTTACATATCAAAAAGCAATATGTCAATCAGTTGCTGAAAAACAAAAAAGAGAGCTTGAACAAGAAAGAGCTAAGAAAACCAAGAAGGTTAAAAATACAGAAAATGAAATTACTAATTTACTTAACTTTAGGAAGCGTCAAGCATATGCATAAGAAAAATATAAGAATGCAGAGATATATTTTATTTCTGCATTTTTTAAATAAATTTGCTATTTCTACAAATTTAGCAAAAAAGTAGTGTATAATAAGGGTAGTGACAAATTCTAGCTGAGATAATAAAAAATTAACATATAAATATTTGTCGAAAAATCTCGGCTGCATTACACATAATAATTGAAAGGAAAAACAATAATGGAAAAAAGTGATGTGGAATTTAAATCAGGTTTTGTAAGTTTAATTGGAAGAACAAATGTTGGAAAATCAACTTTATTAAATTTATTAGTTGGAGAAAAAGTAGCTGCTATTGCAAATAAAGTTCAAACAACAAGAACTGCTATAAAAGGAATAGTAAATAGAGAAAACTCACAAATTATATTTGTTGATACTCCAGGAATTCATAAACCAAAAACAAAATTAAATGAAACAATGGTTGAAACATCTTTTACAAGTTTAACAGATAGTGATGTTGTACTATTTTTAATTGAAGCTACAAGTACAGAAATTGGTAAAGGGGACAGAATAATATTAGATAGAATAAAGGAATCAAATAGAAAAACAATATTGATTATAAATAAAATAGATTTAGTAAAAAGAGAAACATTACTAAATTTGATAAATATTTATAGTAAAGAATATGATTTTTCAGCTGTTATACCAATTTCAGCAACGAATGTAAAATATAAGGAAATAATTTTAGATGAAATAGAAAAGAACTTAAATCGAGGTCCTGCATATTATGATATAGAAGAATATACAGATCAAACTTTAAGGCAATTAGCAGAAGAAACAATTAGAGAAAAAGCTTTAAAACTATTACAAGATGAAGTGCCACATGGTATATATATTGAAGTAGAAAAAATGAAAGAAAGAAAAAATAAAAATAATGAACCTATTTACGATATAGAAGCAATTATATATTGCTTAAGGAACTCTCATAAAGGTATTATTATAGGAAAAAATGGTGAGATGTTAAAAAAAATAGGTCGACTTGCTAGAATCGATATGGAAGAAAATTTTGGAGTAAAGATAAATCTTAAAACATGGGTGAAAGTTAAAGAAGATTGGCAAGATAATAATTCAATTGTTGATAAGTTTAAATTGAAATAAAGATTTTTTAAAAATGTTAATATACAAATTTTTATCGAAAAATCTCGGCTGCATTACACATTAAAGAAATTCTAGTTTAATAAAATGAGCCTCTTTCATTCAGACCCTTCTCGTAAAACTCGAAGTACCATGAACATCCCTCATTTTATTAAATAAGAATTTCTAATAATGTTCCAATTGCATTCGATTTGTTCTCTAAAAATTCATATATTAACATTTAAGAGACATAAAATATTGAATAAAAATCTAATTAAATGCAAATGATAAAATTAAAGGTTAAACTTTAATAAATAAAAAAAAGGAAGTGAGCTTATGATAAAGAAAATTGCATGGGATACTTTTAAAAACACAGGAGATATTAATGCTTTTTTAGAATTTAAACAAATTGAAAATATAGAAAATAGTCTTAATATAAATAAATCAAAAGATATAGAAAAGGATTTAAATAAAAATGGCAAACATAAAAATGAATGGAATAATACTTTCTGAAAATAATTTGGGTGATTTTGATAAAATGCTTACTATGCTTACACCAGGACTTCGGCAAAATTTCATGTGTTGCCAAAGGAGCAAGAAGACCTAAAAGTGCTCTTTTGGCAGGCACTCAAACTTTTTGCTTTGGAGAGTATTTAATGTATAAAGGAACAAATACATATCATATAAATTCTGTAGAACCAATAGAAATTTTTTATAATATAAGAACTGATTTAGATAAATTGAAATATGCAGTACATATAAATAAGATTATTAATGATGTGACTCATGAAAACCAAAATAGTTATAAAATATTACAATTAGTATTAAATACATTATATACTATTTCTGAAACAGATAAAAACTTAGATTTAGTTATAAGTATTTTTAAAATGAGATTATTAAGTTTAATAGGTTTTTTGCCTGAAGTTCAAAAATGTACAAGCTGTGGAGAAAATGAAAATTTAACTTCTTTTAGTATTAAAGATAATGGATTTAAATGTAAAATATGTAGTAAACAAGATACATCATCAATTTCAATAAGTGAAAGTACTAAGAATGCTATAAAATATACTATTATGGCACCTGCTAAAAAATTATATTCTTTTAATATAAAAGAAGAATCTTTAGAGGAATTCAAAATAATCTCTAAGATATATTTTAATGAAAAATTAGAAAAAGAATATAAGTTAGAAGAGCTTTTTTAAAAAGTACTTGAAAAAAATATAATTAATGTTATAATAAAACTATACTAAAAAATATAACAAAAAAGAGAGGAGCGATTTTTATGAAAATAAAAATAACAGGAAAGGAACTAAAGATAACAGAAGCAATAAACGATTACGTAGAAAGAAAATTAGACAGAATAGATAAATATTTTGAAGATGCAGAAGCAGAAGTTACTCTAAAAACAGAAAAAAATGAGCAAATTGCAGAAATATATGTAACAGTAGGAGGAACTAAATATAGAGCAGTAACAGAGGACAAAGATATGTATGCTGCTATTGATAAAGATATTGATATATTAGAAGGACAAATTAGAAAAGCAAAAACAAAGAAAGAAAAAATGATGAAAGATGCATCTATAAAAACTATGGAAGTTGAGAAAGATGTTGTAAAAGAAATAAAAGATGAAATTATAAAAACATCTTATTACGAAATAAAACCAATGCTTCCAGAAGATGCGATTCTAAAATTACAAGAAAAACCAAGTCATAACTTCCTAGCATTCATTAATGTTGAAACAGGTAAAGTAAATGTTGTACATAGATTAAAAGATGGTAAAAATTTTGGTTTAGTAGAACCAGAAGCATAAAATTTTAATTGTAGTTTATAATAAAGGCAGGATATTAAATCCTGCCTTTTATGTATTGCAGTTGTCCACCTATTTTACCAGCATCCTTAGCAGAAATGTCACCATTGTAACCATCTTTTAAGTTAACACCAACTTCACTGGGAGTCAAATTTTTATTTGAGAAAATACATATTTTTTTGTATAGAATTTGTTAATAAAATAAATAATTAATATTTTTCAAAAATCTCAATTATTTATTTTATTATATTAATAGTTATAGATTATAAAATTAAAAAGCAATCGCCTAAAAATACATATTACGAAAAAGTTCCGTAAACGGAAAAAATTCGTAATGGATTCATAAAAAACAAGGAATAAAAACAAAAAATATCACGGAATAAAAAACAAAAAAATCACGGAATAGAATTGACAAAAACAACGGAATAGTGTAAAATTATAAGTGATAAAACTATTATAAAGGGGAAAGTTATGAAAATAGAAAACTATAAAAGAAGAATTGTTGATGACAAAATAGAATATTATTTAAAACTATTTGGAGCTATTTGTATAGAAGGTCCAAAATATTGTGGTAAAACATGGGCAGGAAGGTATCATTCTAATAGTGAAATACTTTTGCATAATACAACTGGAGAATTATCAAATAATGTTGAGCTTGCTAAAATATCTCCATCATTAATATTAGAAGGAGAAAAGCCTAAATTAATTGATGAATGGCAAGAGGCAACAAATTTATGGGATGAAATTAGAGCAGATGTAGATAAAACAGGATTAAAAGGACAATATATATTAACAGGTTCTTCTACACCGAATAGAATGGGAATATCACATAGTGGAGCTGGAAGATATGGGAAAATACACTTAAGAACTATGAGCTTGTTTGAATCAGGTGATTCTAGTCGGAGATATATCATTAAAGGAATTATGCAACAATAATTTAAAACAAAAATTAACCGGAGATGTTGATCTTAGAAAACTTGCAGGATTAATTATTAGAGGTGGATGGCCTGGAAATTTAGAGTATTCACCTAAAGATTCGAGCGAAGCAATAGAAGAATATATTAAATTAATCATAGATGATGATTTAATTAGATTAGATGGAGTGAACAGAGATAAACATAAAGTCAAACTGTTATTAAAATCATTAGCAAGAAATGAAAGTACAACCGTATCAAATATGACATTAAAAAAAGATATAAGTGATATTGACAATGAAGATATTGATATAGACACAATAGCTTCATATTTAAATGCATTAGATAAATTATATTTACTAGATAATGATGAACCGTTTTCAACTAATATACGTTCATCTGTAAGGGTAAAACAGTCAGAAAAAAGACATTTTGCAGATCCATCTATTGCATGTTCTTTATTAAATATAAAAGAAGAAGAAAAATTAATTAATGATTTAAATACATTTGGATTTTTGTTTGAAGCAATGGTTGAAAGAGATTTAAAAATATATGCAGACACTTTTAATGCAAAATGCTATCATTATCAAGACTATCAAAATAAAGAAGTAGATTGTGTTATAGAAATGGAAAACGGAGAATGGTGTGCTTTTGAAATAAAACTTGGTGCTAATAAAATTGATGAAGGAGCTAAAAATTTACTAAAATTGAAAGAAGAAATAGAAAATGAAAATGGAAAAGCACCATCAATTCTTTGTGTAATATGTGGACTTTCAAATGCTGCATATAAAAGACCAGATGGAGTTTATGTTGTACCAATTACAGCGTTAAAACCATAGTAAAGGAGGAAAAATGGGTAAAGTAATATTTGAATTTAATGATGATAAAGATAGTCGTGAGATTAAAAACATTATAAATTATTCCACTTGCCTAAAAAATACAAGATAGATTTTTTGTTATTGATATTTTCTGGTTTTTATGTTATTGTTTAAATATAAATAAAACATGATTACTTTTATTTTAGGAGAGAAAAGATGATAATTTATAGTAAAGAAGAAGGTTTTATAAAACCAAGAGGAATAAAAAATAAAAACGGAATTCATGATTCAAGTATTAAATTACCACATATAGCAGTTGGAGTTTTTTCTGAACATTTGCTAAATGATATTGTTAAAAAATATAAGTGCGAAAAAGTAGGAGAATTAACTGAAAAAAGACCTGTATATTGTTTGAATTATAAAAATAGTATAATAACAATGTTTATGGCAGGAATAAGTGGTTCATGGTTAAGTGGTGATATTGAAGATATGAGTATTAATGGTGTTGATACTTTTATTATTTTTGGAAATTGTGGAGTATTAGATAATACAATTGAAGATTGTTCTATTATAATACCAAATAGAGCTTTTAGAGATGAAGGAACAAGTTATCATTACTTACCCGATTCAGAATATATTGAATTAGATACACAATATGTAGGATTATTCAAAGAAATACTAAAAGAATATAGTTTTGACTATAACGAAGGTGCTACTTGGACAATTGATGCTTTTTATAGAGAAACTGGTGAAAAAATACAAATGTTCAAGAATAAAGGTGCAGTTTGTGTTGAAATGGAAGGCGCATCATTAGCTGCTGTATGTAAGTACAAGAATTTGAATTATTTTACTTTTTATTATGCAGGAGATAATTTAGATTCAGCCCAATGGGAAGAAAGAAGTATAGATCAATTAACAAATTTTGATAAAAAAACTCAAGTACCTGTGCTTGCTTTAGAATTGGCTCGTAGAATTGACAAACAAAAATAGTAAAGGAATAAATTGTTATATGATTAGTTATGATAATAAGGAAATTATTTATAAAGGGTGTCCAGGTTGTGCTTATGCTAAGCACGAATTTGATTTACAATGTGGAATAGCTTATGAAAATGAAAGATTTATTCTAGCTCAGGACTGGGAACTTCCAATTACAGGATTTTTAATTATATCTCCAAAGAAACATGTAGAAAAATTAGAAGAATTATCAGCGGAAGAAAGAAATGAAATGTTTAACATAGCTGATAAAACTATAAAAGTTTTAAGAAATAATAAAGTATGTAATAGATTTAATTTAATTTTAGAAGAAAAAGAAGGAAAGCATTTACATCTTTGGATAATGCCTAGACATGATTGGATGTATAGTTTATGTGATGGAATTATTAATGACATAGGTAGAATTAGAGAGTATGCAAAAAATAATTTTAGAAATGAAGATGTTTATAAACAAATCAAAAATGTAACAACGATTGTAAAAAATGAATTGAATATTATATAAAATTTTTTAAATTTAGTTTTGAGGATTTCTTATTGCAGGAAATCCTCTTTTAAAATTTCTCAAAAAATGCAACATTTTATAAAAATTTTGGACTCTTATGGGTGAAGTATTTTAATTTACCAATAAATGTATATATTCTGTTGTTGGACGGAATAATAAAAGTAGGTGATAGACTATAAATTAAGGCAGGATATTAAATCCTGCCTTTTATGTATTACAAAATACTTAAAAAGTAAAACTTAATAACCTGCCATACTAATATAAGTTAAAATATATTAACTATTTCATATTTCTTTCAGCTTCTGCTATCATTTTCTTAACCATTTGACCACCTATTTTACCAGCATCCTTAGCAGAAATGTCACCATTGTAACCATCTTTTAAGTTAACACCAACTTCACTAGCTACTTCATATTTGAATTTATCTAAAGCTGACATAGCTTCTGGTACTAATTTTCTATTTGTATTGTTTGCCATTTTATTCACCTCCTGCAAATATAAATTTCTAGAAAAAAACATTTGCTTTTTCTAATACTATAATTTGCAAAAACGCAATAAAATAAACAGGAAATTTTTAGAAATGTTTTATTGCATTTTTTTAATATTATCGATATAATATGACACGAAATAAGATATGATAAAAAGAGTTATAATACTTTTTTATTTTTTAGCATTTGTAATAGAAAATAATAATATTACTGTTATAAAAAGCTCTTTAAGAAAGGAAATGAAATTTTGTTATGTATAAATTAATTGCTGTTGATTTAGATGGAACGCTTTTAAATAGTTATGGAGAAGTTACAGATTATAGTAAAAAAACAATAAAAAAGTTAATAGAAAATGGAATTAAATTTATAATTGCATCAGGTAGGCCAATAGATTCGATAAAAACAATAGCAAACGAAATTGGTAGCGATGAATATTTTATTGCAGGAAATGGTGCTATTATTTATGATATGAAAAAAGATAAAATTATATACGAAAAATATTTATCAAAATCAAAAGTTTTAGAGATTATAAAAATGTGTGAAAAAAACAGTATAGGCTATAATGTATATACAGACAAAACTATTTTGACAACGAGTTTAAAATATAATGTATTATATTATTATAAAGAGAATTTAAAAAAATCGGAGGATAAAAAAACAAATATACATATTGTTGATGATATGTATGAATATGTTGAAAATTTAAAAGAAGTTAAATTTTTAAAAATAACAATATGTGATGAAAATAAAAGTGTTTTCAATTCTATATTGAAGAAAATAAAAAATATAAGAGGAATTGACATATTAGATATTTCTCATATGTCAAGAAAAGTTATAAACCAAGGGACAGAGGAAGTCGCAATAGAATATTACTATACTGAAATTACACTATCTAATGTTGACAAGTGGACTGCTATTGAAAGTTTAGTAGAAAAATTAAATATAAAAAAAGAAGAAGTAATTGCAATTGGAGATAATATGAATGATAAAAAAATGATCGAAAATGCAGGATTAGGAATAGTTATGGAAGGAAGTACACCAGCTGTAACTGAAGTGGCTGATGAAATTGCACCAAGTAACAATGAAGATGGCGTGGTAAAAATATTACAGAAATATTACGACAATATTAACTTTTGATTACAAAAGAGATAATTCATTGATTTTGATTTATATTTGATGTAAAATAAAATAGATGAGAATTTTGTATAAAAAAAAGATAAATACAAATAAAATATATTTTAAAGGAGGAATTTGTAATGGCATCAAATCCAATGCAAAGAAAAGCAAGAAATTCATTTTTATTAGGAATGTTTATTACCATGTTAATAGCAGGAGTAATAATAGCATTTCTATTTATACAATTAAAAAATAAAATAGATAAGGAAAAAGCTGAACTACAAGCAAGTGTCCAAGTATACGTATTAAATCAAGATGTAAGTTCGGGTCAAGTTATAACTACAGATATGCTTACAAAACAAACTGTTAATAGGAATTTTGTACCTAGTAATGCAACAGGCGATATTACTGTAATACAAAATTATGCATTACAAGATAAAGAAGGAAATAACATATATACAAAAGTAGATAACAATCAACCTAAACTTTGTATTAATAAAAATAATAAAGAATACGAAGTAAAACAAGAGGAAGAAACTGATAATTATTATATATTAAAAAATAATGATAAAGAATACTTAGAATTAGATAGTGTTCCTCTAGTAGCAAAAGTTAGTATGAAAAAAAATTCTATAATTACAACAGAATTATTAAGCAAAGCTGATAATATTGTTCAAGATGATGTAAGAAAACAAGAATATAATATTTTAGTACTTCCAATGGATTTAACTACAGGAGATTATATAGATGTAAGGGTAATGTTTCCAAATGGACAAGATTATATAGTTGTTTCAAAAAAAGAAGTGGAATTACCAGATATAGGAGGAGTAGAATCAACTGATACAATATGGATGAATTTATCAGAAGATGAGATATTACATATGAGTTGTGCAATTGTAGATAGTGCACAAGTAAAAGGAACAAAAATTTATGCTACAAAATATACAGAAGCTGGTATGCAAAATGCTGCAATACCAACATATCCAATAAATGAAAGTACATCAAGATTGCTACAAAATGATCCAAATGTTATAGAAAAAGCTATGAACGAAATAAGAACAAGATATAGTAATGGTAATAGTGCTGAAATGAGAAATGGATATATAAATAGCGCAATAAGCAGTCAGGGAGAACAGGCTAAATCTAATTTAGAAACAAAAGTTGAAGAAAGTATAACAAATTCTAAAAATTCTAGAAAAGAATATTTAAATTCATTATCAGGAAAAAGTGAACAATAGGAGAGGGGAATAAGAGCAAATGAAAAAAATAGGGTTTATTGGAGCTTATGACAAAATAGATCTGATTATATATATTGCAAAAATAATAACAAGTTTAGATAAAAAAGTTTTGGTTGTTGATGCTACTATAAATCAAAAAGCAAGATATATAATACCTGCAATAAACCCTGCCAGAACATATATTACAGAATACGAAGAAATAGATATTGCAGTTGGATTTAAGGATTTTGATAATATAAGGAAATATCTTAGCATATCCGAAGAACAAGAGATGGAATATGATTATATTTTCATAGATACAGATAATGAAAATAGTTTTAACAGTTTTAAATTAGAAGATGCGGCAAAAAATTATTTTGTAACCTCATTTGATATATATTCATTAAAAAAAGGATTAGAGATATTAACAGACTTAAAAAAACCTATAAATTTAAATAAAATTCTATTTTCTAAAGATATGACAATGGAAGAAAATGAGTTTCTCAATTTCTTATCATCAGGATACAACATAATTTGGAATGAAAATAAAATATATTTTCCAATAGAAAATGGTGACTTAAGTGTGATATATGAAAATCAAAGAGTTGCAAAAATAAGATTTAAAAATTTAAGCGTTGAATATAAAGATCAAATAGAATATATTACACAACAGATTTTAGAAAATACAAGCAGAAGTGCAATTAGAAGAATGATTAAAAATATAGAAAGACAAGTTTAATCTTTTAAGAAAGGAAGATATTGTAATGGCGATTGTAACATTTTGGAACAGTGGTAGAGAACAAACAGGGAAGACTCTTTCTATAGCTGCTATAAGTACATATATGGCAATACAACATAATTATAAAATACTGGTTATTGCTACAGGATATAAAGATGAAACTTTAAAAAATTGTTTTTGGGTAGAAAAAAAAATCAAAAGAAGTCTTGGTTTGTTTGGCCCAAATACCAATGAGAACATAGAAGAGGGAATATCAGGATTAGCTAAAATGATAAAAACAAACAAAATATCTTCAGAAAGTATTACAAACTATACAAAGATAATATTTAAAGATAGATTGGAAATATTACAAAGTTTTAAAGGGGAGTTAATAGATTATGAAGAACTAAAAGGGTTATACCCTGAGATAATAAATTTAGCAAACAATTACTATGATTTAGTTTTTGTTGATTTAGATAATGAAATTGAACAAGAAATTTCAGATAAAATATTATCCAATTCAAATATAGTTATAGCAAACATTAGCCAAAGATTGTCTAGTATTAATAGATTCATAGAAATGAAAGAAAAAATATCAATTCTTAATTCAAAAAAAACATTAATATTAGTAGGAAGATATGATAAATATTCAAAATACACAATTAAAAATATCACAAGATATATGAAAGAAAAAAATAAAGTGTTGACTATACCATATAATACATTATTTTTTGAAGCATGTGAAGAAGCAAAAGTACCAGAATTATTTTTCAACATTAAAAGCTTGGAAAATGATAAAAGAAGTCGTGTTTTTATAGATGAAGTAAAAAGAGCTTCAGAAAATATTATTTATAGGTTGCAAGACTTGGCATCAATGAAAATGTAAGGAGGAAAACCTAAATGACAATAACAAATATTGTGCTAACATTAATAGTAATAATAGTTGGTGGGTATACTATATTTTATACTGTAAAAAAGAAAAAAACAGCACAAGTAGAAGAAACAGTTAATGTTGATGACAAAACATATACAATAGAGATGATGACTGAATTTGTAAAAAAGAGGCTAGATGAAATAACTAAAGTTAATTTATATGATATAGGTCTTTCTGAAGAAGAGTTAATAAGAAGAAAAAACAAAAAATATGAACTTAAAAAAGCTTTAAAAGGATGTACATATGGTGATGTTAATGATAAAAAATATGTTAAGGAATTAATTTTTGATTTACTACAAAATGAATATGGGGTTACAGAAAGTAATATATCAAAATCTATTCCTTTTGATATCCCTTCATTATTAACTGCGCAAGATAAATTTGATATTTTAATATATATGTATAAAAAAGAGTTTGGATATGAAGCACTAACTGAATTAATAAAAAAATACAACTTAGCAGAATTAAAATATGTGGAAGGAGAAATAAAACCATCTTATGTTATTACTACAAAGGATATAGAGGATATATTTGAACAAGAAAATTTAACATTAAGTTTTGCTGATAAATTAACTGTTGTAGTTCAAAGAATTTATCAACATTACAAGGGATATAGTAGTATTGATGAAATTAGAGATATGAATATAGATGGGGTTTCTGGAGGTGTATCAGGATTACCGGAAAGCTTTTTAAGTCAGGTTGCACAAACAGATGGAGATTATTTATCACAAGTCGTTGAACATAAAGTACCAAGAGCTTGTGATAGTATATGGATATTTTTCCAAGGAAAATCAATTAGACTAGCTTTCTTATCATTTGGTACAGAAGCTGAACTAAAAAGAGTATGTCAAAATATATATAAGTACAATAATCCAGGACAACTATCAGATACAAATGGCTATAAAATCAATGAAATGAAAGATGGTTCTCGTGTTGTTGTTGTTAGACCTAGCTTTTCAGAAACATGGGCATTTTTTGTAAGAAAATTCGACGTAAAGCGTTCAACACTTGAACAATGGTTTAAGGGAGAGCCTGGTTCAAAAGAATCTATAGAGTTGTTGAAATATCTAGTAAAAGGTGCAAGAATTGTATCAATAACAGGAGAACAAGGATGTGGTAAAACCACAATGCTTATGGGAATGATAGAAAATATTTATGAAACAATGAATATACGTGTTCAAGAAACTGCGTTTGAGTTACATCTTAGAAAGATTTATCCTACTAGAAACATTCTTACATTTAGAGAAACTGATACAATATCTGGACAAGAAGGACTAGATGTTCAAAAGAAAACTGATGGTTCTGTTAATATCATAGGTGAGGTTGCTACAGACCCTGTTGCTGCTTGGATGATACAAGCTGCACAAGTTGCATCTAAATTCACATTATTTACTCACCACGCTAAAACATTTCCAAACTTAGTAACAGCACTTAGAAACTCAATGCTAAGAATAGGACAATTTACAAATGAAAAAACAGCAGAAGAACAAGTAGTTCAAGTATTAAATTTTGATATACATTTAACAAAAGACTTTAGGGGAAAAAGATATGTAGAAAGAATTACAGAATGTATACCAGTAGCAGAAAAAAATGAATACACATTTGATCATAGAAATGAAAAAACATTAGAAGGAAAATTTGATAAGTTTTTTGATAATGCAACTCATTATTTTTCAAAAATTACTGATAAGAAATTATATACATATAGAAATATACTAGAATATGTTGATGGGGAATATATTATCACAAATCCAATAACAGAAGAGAATTTAAAAGAAATGAGAATGAACATGGATTCAACAGATGCAGAAAGCTTTGATGTATTTATTGAAAAATATTGGGGAAATTCATTAAATAAAAAAGAAACAGTATCTGTTTCGGCAGAAGTAGAAGAAAATACTAAGAAAAGAGGAAGAAAGCCTAAAAAACAAGTGTAATAAGGAGGTGTTAAGCCTAAAGTGAATAATCAAATAATACTATATATTATGGGTGGCACCATAGGAATACTAGGTATAATAGTAATAGCATATTTTATTTTATCGAGAAAAATGAAAACCTCTGAGTATAAAAATATACAAAGATTACGAAAAGGAACTAAGGCAAAAAGCTTTTCAAGTGAAATATTATTTCAGAAATTATATATTACATATATAAAGATACCATTTATAAAAAGATATATAATGAAAATAAGAAGAAGGCTAGAAATTATAAATATTGATGATGAGTATAATACTAGAAAAAGTTCAGCAAAAATTCTTACAAAAACACTTGCTATAATTATCCCAGTAGTGGTAGTGACGTTAATATTAACATCTAAAAATATTTTGTTAATGGTAATATTATTGCTTTTTGAATTATTTATGATAGATACATTTATAGATGGGTTAGTGGATAAAATAGATAATAAAATATTAACAGAGCAAGTTGATTTTTTTTCAGAAATAAGACATGCATACCATGAGTTTAATATGGTTGAAGAAGCAATATATCAGGTTTCTCAGGATGATGAAAAAGACATTTCAAGACAAGGGGAAAAAATTTATGAAATACTTATATCTAATGATCCTGAAATTGAACTAGAAAAATATTATGATATTGCACCAAATAGTTATTTAAAAGAATTTGCGGGTATTTCATATTTAACCAAAGAATTTGGAGATAGAAAAGTTGATGGTGCATCTCTATATCTAAAAAATGTTAATAATATCACTCAAGAAATGCAGTTAGAAATATTAAAGAGAGATAAATTAAATTATGTCTTCCAAAGTCTTTCTATAATATCAATTGTACCTGTTTTAATGCTAGAACCATTAAAAAACTGGGCAATATCAAATTTTTCATTTACAGCAAGTTGGTATCAAGGAAAAGCTGGAATGATTGTACAAATGCTGATTTTATTAATAACATTTGTATCATATACATTAGTTAGAAAACTAAAGGATAATGGTTCAACTTCAATTGATACAAAAAATATAGAAAATCCGTGGCAAAAAAAATTATATAGTAAAACAATAATAAAGAAATTTGTTGATTTATTTATTCCTAAACAAGGTACAAAGGAATATAGAAAAGTAGTTCAATTGTTAAAAGATTCTGCATCAAAGTTAAAGATGGAATGGTATTATATAAATAGAATAACCATAGCTATAGTAACCTTTTTTGTATCAATTTTCATTTTTTTACAATTGCATAATATAGCTGTAGATTATATATATACCGAACCTACAACAGAATATAATATTATAGGTGGTCTGTCTAGTAAAGAAGAAAAAAAGGCAATGGAACTTACAGAACAAGATAATCTAATTTTAAATCAATTTAAAGGAAAAACTAAGACTACAAAAGAACAAATAAAAATGGCAGTTAAGAAGTTAAAATATTATGAAACTGCATCTGATGAGGAAATAGATAAAGCAGTAGATAGGGTTTATGAAAAATTGCAAATTATAAATTCAGAATATATGCAATGGTTCGAAATTCTTTTAGCATTTGTATTTATGCTCATAGGATACATGGTACCAATGTGGATATTATTTTTTCAGGTTAAAATTAGACAACTTGAAATGGAAGATGAAGTTATGCAATTTCAAACAATTATACTTATGCTGATGAGAATAGAAAGAGTTAATGTAGAAATTATTCTAGATTGGTTAGAAAGATATTCAAATATATTCAAAGCACCAATTACAAAGTGTGTTAATAATTATGAAGCAGGAGCCTGGGAAGCATTAGAAGCAATGAAAGATGAAGTTACATATACTCAAATGATTAGAATAATCGAAAGCTTGCAGGCAGCAGTAGAAAAAATCCCAATTAGAGACGCATTTGATGAACTTGAGTCTGAAAGAGATTACTATCAAGAAAAAAGAAAGGAATCAAATGAAAGATTAATTAAAAGAAAAGGAATGATAGGAAAAGTAATAGGATTTACACCAATGGTATGCTTATTTGTTGGATATCTAATTATTCCATTAGTATTTATAGGATTAACAAGTATGTCTAGCTCATTTACTTCAATGACAGCTAATAAATAAAAGGAGGAAAGCTTTATGGAAAATGCATCTAAGGCACTAATTATGGCTGGAGGTGTTTTAATAGCATTATTGATAATAGGTGCATTGCTTTTAATGTTTAATAGTTTAACATCTTATCAAGAAGTTGGAGTTCAAAATACAAAAGAAGCTCAAGTTATAGAATTTAATAATCAATATGTAACTTATAATAGAAATGATGTTAGGGGAAGCGATTTATATTCATTACTAAATAATGTAATAGACTATAATAGAAGAAAATCATCTTCAGGAACAGGAGCAAGTGACCAAGGTCAATATATTGCATATGAACCAATGACTATTTCCTACACATTTAAGGGTAAACAAGATAAATTAACTTTTGATGGTACCAATAGAATTTTTACAGGAGAATATGCAAACTTTACTTTAGATGATAAAACATCAAACAAATTGGATAATCAATTTAAAAGTAAATTGACAGAAACTTATGCATCAAAAGAAAATATGTTAAGTTTAGCTTCCGGAATATCAAATTTATATGATAAGACTTCAGATAAAGATAAATTGTCAGCAATATCATTATGGAATAAATATATTAAAGAAGAATATAAAGTTACAGGAAGTAATAACCAAGAAAAGGTAAATAAATATAATTCAGAAATAAATAATAGAGAAGATATAAAAAATGCTATATACACATATTATGAATATACAATGTTTAAACGAGCATATTTTAAATGCACAGGAACAAATTATAATAATCAAACTGGAAGAATAATAAAAATGGAATTTGAATTCACTGGAAAGTTTAACTAAATTTTATTTAGGAGAAATTAGAATATGGAAAATGCATCAAAAGCTCTACTTATGGCAGCAGGAGTTTTAATTGGATTATTAATATTATCATTAGCAGTATACTTATTTGTTACATTTGGTGCAACTTCAGCTGAGATTCATAAAGAAATAGAAACAAATAGATTAGCTGAATTTAACAATCAATTTACTCGTTATATGGAAAAAGAAGATATAACAATTTATGATGTAATAACAATTGCAAATTTAGCAACCGATAACAATAAATATTACCAATTAAGCAAAAGAGGTAATAGTTTACAGAGTGATAATTATATAAAGGTAATATATGATGGTAGATCGATTGAATTTGGTATAGATAATGATAATGAAGAAATTATTAATTATTATAATGAAATAATAAAAAATAATCTTAATAATCAAAATGCAAATAGATATAATTGTGAAATAGAAATCAATAAATATACTGGTAAAGTATGGAAAGTTGTATTCAATAATATATAATAAAAAAATAGTCGATAAATGTTGCAATGATAAAAATCTAATGCTATAATCTAGGAGATAAAAAATGAAAAAAATATCAATATTTTTATTATTAATAGTTGCGATTATTACTTTAATTTCATATATTTATTTGAAATATAAAGCAAATAATAATGAAATTAAAAGGGAAAATCTAGAATTTGAAAGTTACTATAATAAAGAAATAAACGGGATAGATTTAGCTACAATAATTAATAAAGCAATAGATCAAAATGTAATAAATGAAGTCAAAAAAGATGATAATGGAAATTATATAAATAATGAAATAAATTCAATAAATATAGATATTAAATTAACTGATGATAATGGAAAAATATACACAATGGAAAAAATTTTTAATGGTGGGACAAGTAGATTTGTTCAATATTATAATCAAATAAAATTTAAGTGTACAAATTTAGAATATCATCAAAAGACAAATAAAATAAGATATTTGT
The DNA here is from genome assembly GCA_036307105.1 of Clostridia bacterium. Classification (GTDB taxonomy): domain Bacteria; phylum Bacillota; class Clostridia; order TANB77; family CAG-508; genus CAG-269. Next base: position 28,766 of record JAXJYD010000025.1, read on the forward strand.
TATTTGAACAAATATCTCAGTAAAAAAGTTTTTAAAATTACTAAGATATTAGTATTTATATAAAATTGAGAAGGAGGTTTTTATAAAGTAATTACAGGATATAGGTTAGTTACATAAAATGTAACTAAAAATAAAATATACAGCTAAATAGTATATAAAAGGAAATAGCAATGTATATTACAATATTTAAAAAGTTTAATTTTAAAGGAGGAATTTATTATGGAGAATGCATCAAAAGCATTAATAATAGCAGGAGCAATATTATTAGCAATATTAATAATATCATTAGGAATTTTAATTTTTAGTCAAGCACAAGATACAGTAGGATCAGTAAATATGAGTGAACAAGAAATGATGGCTTTTAACAATAAGTTTACAGCATATGAAGGAACAAATAAA
>JAXJYD010000026.1:0-65956 GCA_036307105.1 Clostridia bacterium
TATTTTGTTTAGTAAGATTTTTTTAGTTCAAGTAAATTATACCAAACAAAAGAGGTTTTTTCTTTATTTTCACGTAAATTTCATAATTCTGTGGATAACATATCCGTAAATTTTCAAAAAATACCGAAACTTAAATATATTAAAATATTGACAAAATAAAAAAAAGTGATAAAATATACCAGTATACTAAAAAAGTATACTGGTATATTTGTATAGAAAGAAGGTGAAATCAAAAAAATGAATGAAGAAAGGATAATAAATAGTGCTAGAGAGCTATTTATAAAATATGGAATAAAAAAAGTATCAATGAATGAAATTGCAAAAAATGCAGGGGTTACAAAAAAGACAGTTTACTCATATTTTGTAAATAAAGCAGACTTAATAAATTACTTTATCAAAGATGAATTAAACAATATGAGGCATATTGTAGAAGAATATGCAGATAAAAATGAAGATTTTTTTGAAAATGTTCACCAAGGTTTATTTAGATTACTTACATATAAAAAGAATAGCTTTTTTTTAAATATTTTGATTAATAATACAGAGTCGTTTGATGTAAAAATCTTAAAAGATAGTTTAAATAAAGTTGATAAAGAAATAAAAGATTTCATAAAACAAATTTTAATAAAAGCTAAAGAAAAAGGATGTATAGAAGTACAAAACATAGATATTACAACATTTTTAATATATAAAATGTATATTGCATTAATGTTTGAATGGGATGAACAATATACAAAATTAAATGATAAAGAAATTGCAGACAATATTTTGCAAATTTTAAAAAATGGCCTAAGCCCTAAAATTGTTTAAAATATAATGTTAAAATTGAAAGGAAGTAAAAATAATGAATGAAAAAAATTTTTTTAAAGTAATTATAATTGCTGTAGTATTATTAATACCGGTAATATATAGTTTCTTTTACTTGAAATCATATTGGGATCCCTATGGAAACCTAAAAGATGTAAAAATCGCGATGGTAAACTTAGATAGTGGAACAAGAGGAGCAGAATTAATAAAAACTATGAAGGAAGCGGAAAATACACTAGGGTTTACAGAAGCACAATCAGATGATGCATTAAATGGACTAGCAAATGATGAATACTATGCAGTCATTACAATACCAGAAGACTTTACAAAAAGTCTAGAAAGCGGGGGAGAAGAAGATAAACAAAAGGCAACAATTACATTTACACCAAATAAAAGAAAAAATTATTTGTCATATCAAATAATCAATAGTGGATTAAAAACAGCAGAAATGCAACTTCAAAGCAAGGTTGCTTCAGAAGTAGCAGGCACAATGGCAGATAAATTAAAAGAAGTGCCAGATAGCCTAGAAAAAATTGAGGATGGAGTTGGACAAATTAAGGATGGATCTGTTGCTTTAACCTCGGGAATAGGAGAATTAAGCGATGGAGTTAATACTTTAGATACCAAATATTCTGAATTTGATGCAGGTGTAAAAACAGCAACAGAAGGAAGTAAAGATTTAGCAAATGGAATAACTCAAGCAGGAGATGGAATAGAAGCACTACAAAAAGGTGCAACAGATTTAGATGATGGAGTAAGCCAAATAAACCAGGCATTAAGCAATGCAGATACAAGTAAAATAACAGATTTAACTGATGGAATAAGTGCATTAAATGCAGGAGTAAATGGAACACAAGGGCTAGCAAATGGGCTTAATTCTTATATTGATGGGGTACATACATATGAAGACACAATAGAGGAAGGAGCAAATAATTTAGAAACTGGACTAAATCAATACATAGAAGGAACAAATAAATTAGACCAAAATCAAGACAAAATTTTACAAGGTATAGTTAATTATTACACAGCAATCGTTAATGCAGGAGGAACACCAGATGCAACTATTTCTCAATTAGCAGGTGGAGCAAACCAAATTCTAAATGCACCAGATAGAGCTAAACTTGCAGCTGCAGAAACTCAATTAAAAGCTGGAGCAAATGGTTTAGCAAAAGCAAAACAAAGCATAGGTTTTCAAAAATTAACTGCAGGAGAAAATGCACTTAAAACAGGAATGACACAAGTTTCACAAGGTGTAACACAATTAAATAATAATACATCACAAATCCAAACTTTAGGAAATAGTATAAAAACATTGCAAATAAGCTTGGCACAAGTGCAAGAAGGAACAGGAAAATTAAAAAACGGCATTGGAGAACTAAAAACAGGAACAGATAAAATACAAGTTGGAAGTAATTCTTTATCTAAAGGATTGGGAGAATTAAGCAAAAATTCATCTACCATTAAAACAGCATTGCAAAAATTAGATGATGGTGCCAAATCAGCATTAGATGGTGGAAACAAATTAACAGATGGAATAAACATATTACAAACTTCTATAAAAGAAGGCAAAAACACAGCCGAAAATCAAATTAAAAAATTAGATGGAATTAAAGAATTTGTAGAAGACCCAGTTGAATTTAAAGAAGAATCATTTGGTGAAGTAGAATCATATGGTGTAGCATTTACTCCACTATTCTTATCAATAGGATTATGGGTAGGAGCATTAATGTTATATGTAATTTTATATTATGACCAAAAGCATAGATTTGGAATTTTAGACCATGAAAATGGTAACAAGATATTACAAAATTGTATTTACCTTGGAATTGGTGCAGTAGAAGGATTACTTACAGGCTTTATTTTAAAAGCTTTACTTGGATTTAGTGTAGCAAGCATGGGTATATATTTATTTGAATGCATATTAGTAGGAATGACATTTACAATAATAATGCAATTCTTGATAAGAAACTTTGGAGACATCGGAAAATTTATAGCATTAATAATTTTAGTTTTACAGTTAGCTGCATCAGGAGGAACCTTTCCAGTAGAAACTATAGATAAAAGTTTTCAAGCATTTACATCATGGTTACCAATGACATATACAGTTAGAATATTTAAAGACTGTTTAATATCAACAGATGCAAGTTTAATTGGTAAAAATACTGTAATTATATTATTTATCTTAATTATTGCCTTTTTTATGAATACAGTAATAGAGTTTATAAAATACAAATATAAAAAAGTTTCATCAAATTAAAAACATAATAAAAAATATGAAAATGAATAATATGCAATTAATTTAATGTTGGATGTTCGCAATATTTTGATATTAAGAACAAGTAAAATTTCTAGCTTGTTAAAAATATTGTAATATTGTTAACATGTAGGATAAAGAAAAATAGTAATTTGAGGAGGATAATGTAAATGAAAAAAGATAAGAAAGTAGTTATTACAGGACAAATGGTTGCAAATGTAGTATCAATATTAAGTGTTATAGTAAGTATCTTATTGATTGTATTTGATAGTGATAAAAAATCAGCAATAATATTTTTAGTATTTAGTTTATTATGGCTTTCATTTAATATATTGAATAATAAGAAAAAAGAAAATTAAGAAATGTTTATGATAAGGTAGATATGAATATATACAATAGCACCAAAAATGTAAATTTAAATACAATTATATCTTATATAAAAGATGGAAAAGTATATCATTTTTTAGATGATTATGATAAAAAATAAATCGAAATACTTGACATTATGTCGATAAGTGATTATAATATTTAACAATATATATGTTATCAAGAGTGGACGAGAGAATCGGCTTTATGACTCCACAGCAACCTATTAAGTTAGGTGCTAATACCGACAAAGTTACTATAAGTGTACTTTGGATGATGATTCTGAAAGAGATTATTAACCTTTGTACATAGTACAGAGGTTTTTTATTATTTAAAATCACAAATATAAAAAATTATCTTTGAAACATATATAAAATTCAAAATAAGAAAGGATTTGATAATTATGGGTAAATTATTTACATCAGAAAGTGTTACAGAAGGACATCCAGACAAATTATGTGATTACATATCAGATAGTGTACTAGACAGTTATTTGGAAAATGATAAAAATGCAAGAGTAGCATGCGAAACAGTAGCAGGAAAAGGAGAAATATTTATAACAGGAGAAATATCTTCTATAGCTGATATAAATATAGAAGAAGTTGTAAGAAAAGCAATTAAAGAAATAGGATACTGGGGAGAAGAGTTTGACTTAGACTATAAAACTTGCAAAATACATACAAATCTCTCAAAACAATCTCCAGATATTGCACAAGGTGTTGATAATTCTTTAGAAGATAGAGAAGGTGAAAATGTGCAATCTGAAGGAGCAGGAGACCAAGGAATAATGTTTGGATTTGCTATAGATGAAACAGAAGAATTATTACCATTACCAATTTCTTTAGCTCATAAACTATCTAGAAGATTATCAGAGGTAAGAAAACAAAAAATAGTAGACTATTTAGGAGCGGATGGTAAAGTTCAAGTAACAGTAGAATACGAAGATGGTAATCCTAGAAGAGTAGAAACAATTGTAGTATCAACACAACATAAACCAGAAATTGTTCAGGACACAGTAAAAAAAGATATAAAAGAAAAAGTTATAAATGCTGTAGTACCATCTGAATTATTAGATGATAAAACAAAATATTTTATAAACCCAACAGGTAGATTTGTAATAGGTGGACCATTAGGCGATAGTGGTTTAACTGGTAGAAAAATCATAGTAGATACATATGGGGGATACAGTCGCCACGGTGGAGGAGCTTTTTCAGGAAAAGATCCAACAAAAGTAGATAGATCAGCAGCATATATTGCAAGACATATTGCTAAAAATGTTGTAGCAAATGGATATGCTTCAAAATGCGAAATACAATTAGCATATAGTATAGGAGTGGCAAAACCAGTAGGCGTATATGTAGATACTTTCGGAACAAATACAATTCCAGAAGAAGAGATAGTTGAAAAAATAAACAGTAAATTCGATTTAACTCCAAGAGGAATAATAAACTATTTAGATTTACAAAAACCAATTTATAGACAAACAACAAATTACGGACATTTTGGAAAAGAAAATCTTCCTTGGGAGAAAATTATTACACTATAGGATTTACAGAAAGGAGATATATGAGCAACTTAAGTGAGTACATTAAACAAGTAGAAAAATATTTAGAAGAACATCCAGATACATCAGAGAGATTGTTAACTAGATATGTGTATTGGGATTTGGGGTTAAGATTTTCATTCAATCCTGAATTTATACCTTTTGGAAGTAGCAAAAGAAGACAACAAATATATAAAATAAGTGATACAGATGGAGAAATAGAGAAAGGTTTTAGATCAAACTTTGTTATTTGTAAAACAGAATCAAAAGCATTAGAGAAGGTTTTAAAGCATTTTGGAACAAATATTGAAACAGTAGAAGATAGCACTGATTATAGAAGATGTCCTCATGTTTATAACATAATAAGACCTAAAGATGGTAGCGAACCATATAGTGTTGACTTACAGGAAGATATGTATCGTATGCAAATGCATGGATTTACTACAAATTATGGGCTATCAACCAGGGATGGAAGAACATTGATTATCCCAAGATTTGAACAGGAACAAATGGATAGGCAATTAGGATATATAGACAATGAACACTATTATACAGATGAATACTTATATTTAATAAAATCTGATATAGGATTTTTTGAGGACTTTGGAGAAAAAGCAAAGTTTCTATTAGAAAATATAGATACATTTGAAAACCCACAAATGCAATATACAGATAGAATGTGGTATCACGTACGAATATTACAACAATTTTTCTCTTTGAGAGAATTTGATTATGATCATGATAAAGGGCAAATACATATGGTGAATTGTTATAAAGATGTAAATGGAGAAAGAAAATACATAAATTGTATTGCTGTAAGAACAGTAAGAGGAACAGATGTATATATATACAACAAAGAAGAAGGAAGTTATTCTCAAATTGATATAGTTGCTTTTGCACGAGCTGTGAAAAATGGATTAGTAATACATGATAGTCAGGTACCTGGACTAGGAAAGGCATTAAAGCAAGTAAAAGCAGAAGGAAGATAATAGAGGATAAGGAGGTATTTAATTTATGAAATTTAAAGTAGAAGATAAAGTAAGAGAACTAGGGTTAAAAGAAGAAAGAATATTCCAGCATCAGAGAATCTAATAAGACTATTTCAAAAAAATCAAAATTTAAAAGTATTAAATGCAGGAGAATATTCTTTTGTTGATGACAGTAATGATGTAATCTGTTGGTTAGATATTAGACAAGTTGATAAAACAAAAGTAACAGAAGAATTCAAGAATATATTATATTTAATTATTGGTAATCAAGAAAATTTTTTTAAAAATTGACAAACACCCCGTAGGGGTATATAATATAAAAGCTAAAAATAAAAAGGAGATTTAATTATGGGATACGAAAAATGTAGTAAATGTCAAATGTGTCAAAAATCAACACATAGAACTGATGAAGAAAAAAAGGATTTAACAAAAAGAATGAATATAATTGAAGGTCAAATACGTGGAGTAAAACAGATGATTGAAGATGATAGATATTGCTCAGATGTTTTAATGCAACTGTCTGCAATAAATAAAGCAGTCGAAAGTTTAGAAAATATTATTTTATCAAGTCATGTAGAAAATTGTGTAGTTTATGAAATACAATCTGGAAATTTAGAAATAGTAGATGAAATGATGGAACTTATAAGGCGAACTAAATAAAGTAAAGGATAAAGATATAATTGGAGATGAAAAATGGATAAAGAATATATATATTTGGATTATGCTGCTAATACACCAGTTGATAAAGAAGTATTAGATACATTTAGTGAAGTTACATTAAAATATTTTGCGAATCCTAATTCTACACATGGACTTGGAATAATTACAAGTCAAAAGATAGAAGAAACGACAAGTAATATTTTAAATATATTCCATAAAGAAACTGATATAAGTAAAAATAGTGAGATTATATATACATCAGGATCAAGTGAATCAAATAATTTAGCAATTAAAGGAGTAGCAAAAGCATATAGAGAAAATGGAAAACATATAATTTCAACCTTTTTAGAACACTCGTCTGTAAGTGCTCCACTTACTTATTTAAGGGAACAAGGTTATGAAATAGATATTGTAAATATTACAAATGAAGGAAAAGTAGATATAGAACATTTTAAAAGTTTGTTAAGAAAAGATACTATACTTGTTTCTATTTGCTATGTTGATAGTGAAGTTGGCATTGTTCAACCAATAGATGAAATTTCTAAAATATTAAAAGAATATCCAAATTGTTTTTTACATGTTGATTGCACTCAAGCAATAGGAAAAATAAAAGTAAATTTAGAAAACGTAGATTTAATATCATTTGCACCACATAAATTCTATGGATTAAACGGATTTGGTGCATTGGTTAAAAATAAAGATATAGTCTTAGAACCATTAATAGATGGCGGAGCTAGTACAAGTATATACAGAAGTGGAACACCAGTTATTGGTCAAATATGTGCGTTAGAAAAAGCATTAGAAATAACTTTTGAAAAATTTAAAGAAAGACAAAATTATGTTAGAAATTTAAATAGTAAAATAAGAAACGCAATATTAAAGTATGATGATGTTAAGATTAATACAATTTTAGATGAAAATCCATATATTTTAAATATAAGTGTAAACAATATAAAAGCAACAGAATTCAAGAATAAATTAGAAGAATATGGAATATGTGTCTCAATTAAATCAGCATGTACTGTTACAATAACGCCTTCGAGAATTGTAATGACTATGACACACGATAGAAAAAGAGCTTTATCATCTTGGAGAATCAGTTTAAGTCATTTAACTAAAGAAGAAGATATTACAAGATTTTTAGAAATATTTAATAAATGTTATATATATTTTAAAGGTGAAAAATAATGGAAAGATATGAAGAAATAGAAAAAAGTATAATTACAACTTATAGAAAAAAAATATGGAGCAATTTTATAAAGGGTGTGAAAGAATTTGATATGGTTCAAGAAGGAGATAAAATTGCAGTATGCATCTCTGGAGGAAAAGATTCAATGCTTCTTGCTAAATGTATGCAAGAATTAAAGAAACACAGACAAGTTAATTTCGAACTAGAATTTCTAGTAATGGATCCAGGTTATAATCAAATTAATAGACAAAAAGTTATCAATAATGCTAAATTGCTAAATATTCCTATAACACTATTTGAAAGTAATATATTTGAAGCAGTTGAAAAAATAGATGACCATCCTTGTTATGTATGTGCAAGAATGAGAAGAGGCTATTTATATAGAAAAGCACAGGAATTAGGTTGTAATAAGATTGCTCTTCGGACATCATTTTGATGATGTAATAGAAACAATTTTAATGGGAATGCTATATGGAGCTCAAATGCAAACAATGATGCCAAAATTGCATAGTACATTTCATGAAGGTATGGAATTAATAAGACCTTTATACTATGTTAAAGAAGCTGATATTATAAAATGGAAAGAAAGAAATGACTTACATTTTATACAATGTGCATGTAGATTTACCGAACATTGTACTATGTGTGATAATGGTGGTGGTGGTTCTAAAAGAGAAGAAATGAAAAAACTTATTAAACAATTAAGAAATGTTTATGACAAGGTAGATATGAATATATACAATAGCACCAAAAATGTAAATTTAAATACAATTATATCTTATGTAAAAGATGGTGAAAAACACCATTTTATGGATGATTACGAAGAAAGAGGGAAAATAAAAGATGGAGTATAAGTATGTACCAGAAGGAGTATGTTCTAGTGAATTAATATTCCAAATTGAAGATGATATAGTTAAAGATTTAAAAATAGTTGGTGGATGTCCTGGAAATACAGTGGGAATATCTAAATTAGTGCAAAATAAAAAAATAGATGAAATAATTGAATTGTTAATTGATATACCATGCGGTTATAAAGGTACATCATGTCCAGATCAAATTGCAAAAGCATTAATTGAATATAAAAATAATAGGAGAGATAGTTAAATGAATTTTATAGTAGAAGATAAAGTAAAAGATTTAGGAGTAAAAATATTGGGGTTAAAAATTGAAGGAATAGACAATAATTTATCTGATAGCGAATTTGATATATGGAGAGAAAATAAAATAAATGAGCTTATAAATAAATACAAAGAATATGATTTAAAAAGTGATAAAGTTATAGAAGGATTTTATGAATTACATCAAAAAGTAGGAGTTCCTAGAAGAAAAAATCTTCCAGCATCAGAAAATTTAATTAAATTGTTAATCAAAAGAGAAGATTTAGTACATATAAATAAGGCTGTAGATATATACAATATTATATCTATTGACTCAAAGTTATGTTTAGGTGCTCATGATATAGATAAAGTATCTGGGAATGTTACACTAAAAATATGTAATGGAACAGAAAATTTTATTCCGTTAGGAAGCGAAGAAGCAAAAACTATAAATAATGGAGAATATTCTTTTGTTGATGACAGTAATGATGTAATCTGTTGGTTAGATATTAGACAAGTTGATAAAACAAAAGTAACAGAAGAATCTAAGAATATATTATATTTAATTATTGGTAATCAAGAAAATAGTTATCAAGAATTAGAAAATGTTGCAAATGAAATATCAGATATAACAACAAAATATTGTGGTGGGAAAGTAACAATATTAAAAGAATAAATTACATGATGATATACAGAAGATTTTGATATTCAGAACAAATAAAATCTTCTTGCTTGTTAACAAGATTTTGGTATTGTTAACAAGTATTAGAACAAAAAAATTATAATTTATCAAGAAGTTCACAAAATTTTTATATTTAGAACAAAAATATACAATAGATTGAAATTAGGAAGATTAAAATTCTTTCTAATTTTTTTGTATTTATCTTTACAAAATTAATATAATATGATAAATTAGTTAATAGTATTAAGTAATAATTAAGGAGTGATTGCTATGGATTTTAAAGAAGCTATGCAAAAAAGACACATGGTTCGTAAATATACAGATAAACCTTTATCCGATGCGATTATTGCAAAAATAAATGAAAGAATTGAACTGAATAATAAAACTTATAATCTTAATATGAAACTTATGATTAATAATAGCAAAGGTGTAAGTAGTATTATGAAGTTAATAATGGCTAAAGGTGTAAATAACTTTATAATTCTTGCAGGAGATGTAAGTGGAAATTTAGATGAAAGATTAGGATATTCTGGAGCAGATATAATGTTATATGCTCAAACATTAGGATTAAATACTTGGTGGGTTGGTGGAACATTTAATAGGTCTGTAAGTAGTTATGTAGATAATAAAAAGGTAATTGGAATAATTGCTATTGGATATGGTCAAACACAAGGCGTTCCACATAAGTCAAAAAATGTAGAAGATGTTTCTAAATATGAAGGTACTATTATTCCATCTTGGTTTATTAGTGGTGTGGATGGAGCTTTACTTGCTCCAACAGCATTAAACAAACAAGACTTTATGCTCATAGGAAATGGGAATAGAGTAAAGATAGAATGTAGTAATGGTATATTTACAGGCAGTAATGTTGGTTTAATAAAATATCATTTTGAACTAGGTGCAGGAAAAGGAAATTTCGAATGGGAGAATTAAAAATGAACTATAATGAAAAGGCAGAAGAAATATTTAATAGTTTAACTAATAGAAAAAAATTTGTAGATAAAATGCCATCTAATATCTCACAAGGAGAATCGGGAGTTTTATTATATTTGCTTAATAACGATAGTGTAAGTCAAAGTGAGTTAAGTGAGAAATTAAATATAACAATGCCTAGAGTAGCTGCAATAATAAATACATTACAAGATAAAATGTTAGTAATTAAGAAAACAGATCCTAATGATAAAAGAAAGACTATTATTACAATTACAGAAAAAGGAAAAAAAGACATCCTCCAAAAAAGAAAAAATGCAATTATATTTATAGAAAGTATTATAAAAGAATTAACTGATGAAGAAATAATGCAATATATTTCTATCAATAAAAAGATAGAGGAAATTTCAAATAACTTGAAAGGCTGATACTATTGAATAGTCAAATTGAAGAATTAAAAAGTTTTATTAATAATAGTAATTATACAATTGTTATAACAGGAGCAGGTGTATCAGTATCTTCTGGAATAGGAGATGTTGAACATTGGCATTTACCAACAGTTCTACAAATGAGTTCAGAAATAATATTAAAAACTATGCCTAAAAGGTATTATAAAGCAGCTTGGAAGTCATTTTTAGAGCCTATATTTAATAATGGTGCAACTGTAACACATAGGAAACTTGCAGAATTAGAAAATGAAGGCAAAATACAAGGAATAATAACAACTAATATAGATCATTTACATTCTATTGCAGGGTCAAAAAATGTTGCTGAAATACAGGGAAGTTTTGCAGTTAATAAATGTTTAAAATGTGGTAAACAGTATAATGATATAAATATATGGAATAAAGGAAAAACACCAAGATGCGAGTGTGGAGGAGTAATTGGGGCTTTTCCAATATATGCTCATGTCGGACAATTAAGAACAGAGGCAGAAAAAGCAAGAAGATGGGTAGAACTTGCAGAACTGATTATCATAATTGGAGCAAATGGTTCATATTATTGGTCTTATGGGAATCATATAAATAAAAATGCTAAAATAGTTCAAATAAATCCTAAAAAGACGTATTTTGATAGTAAATCAATATTAAATATAAGAAAAAAATCAGATGAAATATTTAGGTTATTGTAAAAATAAATTTGTTCAGAAGATTTTGATATTTAGAACAAAAATTACAAGTTGTTGAGATGTTCGCAATATTTTGGTATTGTATACAAGTTAAAAACATAATAAAGTAGAGAAAACAAAAATCTCTACTTTTATTTTTTTGACAAAATCATCATAATTAGTTGACAGAATAAAAAAATGATGATATAAAATAGGTGTATTCGATAAAGGATACAACTGAAAAATTAAATAGTAGATATTTCCCTGTTGTAGGTTGAGCCGCAGAATTACATTATATTTGAGGTGGTTGAACGCAAAAAAGTACATCGCAAGATAATACTTTCCCTACTGATCGGAAGCCAGTTCGTTTCAAGGAGCCCATAGTCTCGTAGGCTCAGTGTTGGTTTTATCATAGGATATGTAATTTATCTCCAACCAATGTAAAGAAGTAATATTGATGTCGTAAGCGCTAACAGATATCTTATTTAATTTGCAGGTACAATATTTTATATGTCTAAAAGTGTAAAAACTATTAGGCTTATTAAAGATTTGCTTTTAGCAAGTAAATTGTACCTTGTGGATAAGTAAGAAATCTGATATCTCTTTTAGAAAAATTTTAATGCAAGTTAGCAAAGAAGTTTTTCAGTAAGAGTAAGCGAAACATCATATCAATTATGGCTCTAAAAGGGAAAATAATAAATATAGCCAAATAATAGTGATATAAATAAAAGGTTTCGTTTATGATAACGAAGCCTTTTTTGTGCTTACAAATGCATACTTGCTAGAAAGGAGGAACACTTGGAAGACTTAAAAATAGTAAATGCAGATAATCTATTATATACATCTTTAGATGAAGTAGAATTTATAATAGAAGATATTTTACCAATAGGACTTCATATATTTTGTGGAGCTCCTAAAGTAGGAAAAAGCTGGTTAATGTTAGATATTTGTATAAGAGTTTCAAAGGGCGAAGAAATATGGAACTTAAAAACAAATAAATGTGATGTTTTATATCTTGCTTTAGAAGACACTTATCAAAGACTTCAAAAGAGATTGTTTAAGTTAACTGATGATATAGGCTCTAATTTTCATATATCAATAGAGTCAAACAAAATTGCTAATGGTTTAATATCTCAATTGGAACAGACATTACAAAAATATCCTAATACAAAATTAATAGTTATTGATACTCTTCAGAAGGTAAGAAAGCAAAATAACGATATAAATTATTCTAATGATTATACAGATATATCTTTATTAAAACAATTCGCAGACAAAAATAAGATAGCTGTAATATTAGTACACCATCTAAGGAAACAAGATGATAGTGATGTATTTAATAGAATTTCTGGAACAACAGGAATAATGGGAAGTAGTGATACAACATTTATACTAGAAAAGAAATCTAGAGATGATTCAGTAGCAACATTATTTGTTACAGGTAGAGATGTTGAATATCAAACTTTCACATTAAGATTTGAAGAATGCAGATGGAACTTACTAGAAAGATCATTTCAAAAGGATATTGAAATGAAAAATGCTCCAGAGATTATCTATAATGTTATATCTTTTGTTAACGAAAAAGGAGATTGGCAAGGCACAGCAACAGAACTTCTTACTTCTTTAGATGAAAAAGATATAACACCGCAATATCTTACAAAGTTATTAAACGAGTATAGTAAAACAATTTTATTTGATAATAAAATTTGTTTTAAGACATCAAGGACAAGCACATCTCGTTTAGTAAATTTGAAAAAAGATATTGACGGCAATGACGATGATGACGGTAAAACTATACCACATGAATCGTCATTGAAAGGAAGTCCAGAGGGAACATCTGGCACACAACTTTTGTAAAAAGTGTAGTGTGTTACACTCATAAATGCGATTTTGAAAAATTATGTGGCTGATTATATCGTTACTTAAATTTTTCAAAAAGAGAATGTTAAATATTATTTGCCTTTGGCAAGATAATATTTAACAGGCGAAGAAGCATATGAGTGTTCTCACATTTTGATGAAGCAGTCCTATAGGATTTTAGCGTCATTATCGTCATCAAAATGTGGGCTACGAAGATAAAACAAGGAAGGAGAAAATAGAATGGCATACACAATATTGCGATTTAAGAAAGACAAAGGTGGTGCCATAGCTGGATGTGAAAGACACAATGAAAGAAAAAAAGAAGCATATAAAAGTAATCCAGATATAGATATGAATAAATCCAAAGAAAATTATCATATCATACAGGCACCACAATACACATATTCAAGAAAAATAAAAGATTTAATAAAAGAATATGGTTGTAAAACAAGAAAAGATAGTGTCAAGTTAGTTGAAACACTTATAACAGCTTCTCCTGAATTTATGAATAAATTAAGCAAAGGAGAACAAAGAGAATATTTTGAAAGAGCAGTTAAATTTATGAAAGAAGAAATTGGCGAAGATAGAATAATATCAGCTGTAGTACACATGGATGAGGCAACACCTCATATGCATTTAGTATTTTGCCCTATAAATAAAGACGGAAAGCTATCAGCTAAAAGTATTCTTGGTAATCAAAAAAGCCTTTCAGAATGGCAAACAAGATACTATAATTATATGCACGAAAGATGGAATGAACTTGAAAGAGGAAAATCAGCTCAAGAAACAAAAAGAAAGCATATTCCAACTTGGTTGTTTAAGTTAGCTGATAATTTAGATAACTTATATAATCAGCTATTAAAGACAATAGAGAATATCAATATGATAGGAATGAAAAAGAATAAGGAAGAAGCTATAACTTTACTTTCAGAATTTGTTCCAAAGGCACAAAAGTTTTCGGTAAAGGTAAATTCATATAACGATTATATAAATGAACTTGAAGAAAGAGTTTATATTCAAAAAGAGGATAATAAAGAACTTGCTGAAGAAAATTATGACCTAAAAGAGCAAATAAGAAACAAAGATGTAGAAGTTAGCGAAAGAGTTAGATTAATGCAAAATCAAGTTCAAAAATATGAACGACTTATAAAGAAAGTTCCAGAGGATATTATTGAGAAAATCCAAAAGGAAGAACGAAATAGAAAAAATAGAGAAAGATAGGAGGTTAATTATATGACACAAATAGTAAAAGAAGAAAAATTAGTATATACAGCTCAAGAAATAGCTAAAATATTACACTCAAGCCCAAATTATGTTTATGAATTAATACGAAAAGGAAAATTAAAGGCTTTTAAGTTAAAAAGCATACGAGTGCCAAAATCTGCTTTAGAAGACTTCCTGAAACAAAATGAGGGGAACGATCTATCTGATATAGATAATGTAAAAAGATTATCTGAATATGAAGATGGAGAAAGATAAAGTCTATGGGAAATGTCACTATTCAAAGACGAGGTAAATATTATCAATATAAATTTGAAGTGGCTAAAGTAGATGGAAAAAGAAAATTTGTAAATAAATCTGGGTTTGAAACAAAAGAAGAAGCAATAAAAGCTGGAAATCTAGCTTATGCAGAATATTTAAATACAGGATTAAACTTTAAGGAATCGACAATTTCTTTTAGTGATTATCTAGATTATTGGTATGAAAATTATTGTGAAACTACTCTAAAATACAATACAAGACGAACTTATAAAACTATAATGGATAAATATTTGAAAACAGAACTTGGGAAGTATAGATTAAGTACTTTATCAAGTGTTAAGTTAAATTCTTTTATAGTAGAACTTTGCAATAAATACAATTATAAGAAATCATATTTTAATAATATTTTGAAGGTATTAAAAACAAGTTTTAGGTTAGCAACAGATGTATTTGGATTTATAAGATATAATCCAGCAGTAACATTAAGACTGCCTAAAATAGAAGATGAAGTAGAATTTGAGAAACATCTTTATAATCAAAATGAAATAAACACGATTTTAGAACGATTTAAAGATGATGATGTATTTACTTGTGCTTTTATTACAGCTTGTTATACAGGAATGAGAACAGGAGAAGTTTGTAGCTTAACTTGGGATGACATCGATTTTGAAAACAGAATTATAAATGTTGAGCATACTGTATATGATAAGCCCAATGATGGAAAAGGTAGATGGTATATGGGAACAACTAAAACTAAAAATGGAACAAGACAAATATATATGAGTCCAACTTTATATCAAGCCTTAAAGAATTTTAAGAAGAAACAACAATATCTAAAGAAAATGTATGGCTCTAATTATATAACTTATTATTTTGAAGATATAATTGGAAAAAATGGAAGGTTAATAGAAAAAAGAATTGTTGAAAATACAGGAAATATTCTTCATATGAATAACGCAAATTTAGTATTTACAAGACCTAATGGAAAATATGTGGGAAGAAATATATTAAACTATCCATTTAAGATAATTCATAAGGAATTAGGTATTGAGGATTGCAGGTTTTATGATTTAAGAGGAAGTTATGCAACAACTAATTTGAGGAATGGAGTTGAGATTAGAGATGTTGCAGATATTCTGGGACACAAATATATTGAGACAACTGAAAACTTTTATATATCAAGTACAGAACAAAATAAGAAAGAGGTTACAACAGCATTTGATAAGGTTATGACTTCTGAATTAATAAATAATATTATAAAATATGAAATTGCATACTAAAATGTAGAGGGCTAGTATATTTACTAGCTCTTTATATTTGCAAATTTTTTCATAAGACTTGCATATTTCTTTTAGTTAGTATATACTAAAAACATTATAACGAATGTAAACATTGTTTGCATTTTGTTTGCAAAAAATTGGAAAGCATAATATAAATAATACTAATAATACAATAAATACAAATGGCAAAAATACTTGATATTATTAGTATAAATAGATATGAATAGTATTGATAATATGCTTATTAAATCGCCATGTGGAAGTGGAAAGAAATATAAGAACTGTTGCGGTAAAAATCAATAAGACCTGTAAAGCCCTTAAATTAAGGGCTTTTTATTATAACATTCACAAGACTATTTTTTACATACGTTATTACATACGTTGCAAAGAGCGTATATAAAACGTATGTAAATTACTTTTTGAAATTTAAAAGTCAGTATTTTCAACGATTACAGAATATATGTACCACTGTCACTGTGGTATGGGTAAGTATTGAAAAAAATAATAAAAAATGATAAAATAATTGAGTAATAGAAATAAAGGAGAAAAAGAATGGAATTAGTTTATAAGAAGATTGAAGAAAAAGATAAAGAACAATTATTTAAATTAATAGAAACTGTATTAGGTGGGTTGCCTGATCCAAGTCATTTTATTCCTTATGAACAATGGGAGTTGGACAGTATGTTTGATGAGGTTAATTATGCACCTTTATATGGAGCATATGATGGAGATAAATTAGCTGGAATGGCACAGCTATATGTTTCACAAGATATGCTAGATGATTTTAAAAAAGAATTTGGATTAACAGAGTATAGAGTATGTGAATTAGGTGGTAATTTAGTATTACCAGAATACAGAGGATTAGGAATAACTACAAAACTACAAAGTATGGAGATGGAATTAGCTAAAAAACTTGGATTTGATTATATTATTTCAATGGCCCATCCTGATAATGTTGCTAGTTGTAAGACATTAGAAAAAGTTGGTTTAGATTTTGTAAAGGAAACAAAATTATCAAATGGATTTTTAAGAAGACTATATATGAAGAAATTAGTATAATTTTACATACGTTTTTACATACGTTTTGGTAGTAAATTCGAGTGAAAAGTAGTGTAATGAAGTGCAAAAATGTGAAAATTAATGAGGTAAAATGCAGATTTGTGCAGTAGAATATACCCAGAATAAAAGCCATGTGGATCTAGGAAGAAATACAAAAATTGTTGCGGCAAAAATGCATAAATAGGGCATCTGCAATTTTGAATATAGTGAAAAATTGTAAAATGTCAACGGATTGAGAGACTTTACGAAAACTCGAAATATGCAAAAATTCTGCATTTAAATACAAATTAGATACAAGTTGCAAAACTTGAAAAGTATTGATATATAAAGTAAAACTAATATTTTAAATATTTTTAAGAGAGCAGATATAGAAAATTTGCTCCTTTTGTTATATAATAATTAATGATTTATATTATTCTTTTAGGAGGATTTGTTATGATTTCTAAAATATATCTAGATAATAATGCTACTACAAAAGTAGATGAAGAAGTTTATAATGTAATGTTACCACATTTAAAAGAAGAATATGGTAATCCAAGCAGTATATATTCTTTTGGTAAAGAGGTTAAAGAAGAAATAAATAAAGCAAGAAAAAATGTAGCAGATTTATTGAATGCAAATCCTGAAAATATAATTTTTACAAGTTGTGGAAGCGAGAGTAATGTGACAGCTATCATGAGTTCAATAAAATTAAATCAAAATAAAAAGCATATTATAACTACTAAAGTGGAACATGCTTCAATTATAGAAGCGATGAATTATTTAAAAGAGCAAGGATATAATATAACATATTTAAATGTGGATAATAATGGAAGATTAGATTTAAATGAATTAAAAGAATCAATAACTTCTGATACTTGTTTAATATCAGTAATGATGGCAAATAATGAAATTGGTAATATTTATCCAATTAAAGAAATAACAAAAATTGCCCATGAAAATAACATAATTGTACATTGTGATGCTGTACAAGCTGTTGGGAAAATAAATATAGATGTTCAAGATTTAGATGTTGAGTTCTTATCGATTTCTGGTCATAAAATAAATGCTCCTAAAGGAATTGGTGTTTTATACATAAAAGATACTGAAAAATTTACTCCTTTGATTTTTGGACATCAAGAGAAAAATAGAAGAGGCGGAACGGAAAATGTTCCATATATAATTGGATTAGGAAAAGCAGCAGAACTAATTATTAGTGACAATTTTAATAAAGAAAAAGAGATTGAAAAACTACGAAACTATATGGAAGATAAAATAAAAAATAACATTGATGATGTATTAATTTATGGAGATATAAATAATAGAACTCCTAATACTTCAAGTATTGCTTTTAAAGGTGTAAAAGCTGATGAATTGATGTTGATATTAGAATCTTTTCGCATATTTGTATCAACAGGATCTGCTTGTAATTCAGAAATAGTATTACCATCACATGTATTGACAGCTTGTAATGCAGACCTAGATAATTATAGCCCAATTAGAATAAGCTTAGGTAAATATAATACTAAAGAAGAAATAGATAAATTTATAAAGAGATTAATAAATATAGTTAATATGATTAGGAGGAGAGGTTAGTATGTCAGTATTAATAAATTTTAAAATATGTGATAATGCAAAAGAATGTGGAGGAATTGAAGTATGTCCAACAGAGGCTTTGTCATGGGATGAAGAAAATGAAACAATAAAAATAGATAATGAAAAGTGCATTTCTTGTGGTACATGTGAAAGAAACTGCCCAATAGGTGCAATTTCCGTTACACATACAGAAGAAGAATATTCAAAAAAGAAACAAGAAATTGAAGAAGATCCAAGGACAACAAAAGATTTATTTGTTGATAGATATGGTGCAGCTCCATTATCTGATTTTTTTATGATAGAAGAAGATGAGTTGGATAAAAAAACAGGAAATGGAATAACATTAGTTGAATGCTATGAAGATGATTCAATACAATGTTTATTAAAATCAATTCCAATTAAAGAAATTACTTCTGATATGCCAAAAGATACAATGTTTTATAAAATAAAAACAGGAGCAGAAACAAAGGGAAAATATGATATAACAGAATTACCAACTTTATTAATATTTAAAAATAAAAAATATTTAGGTAAAATTGATGGATATTATTCAACAGAAAATAAAGAAGAATTTATGAATAAGATAAATGAAATAATAAATTAAACAATAATATTTTAGATACAAATTTAGATACAAATGACTAGCAAAGCCGAGTGTAGAGAAGTGTAGCTAAGTGCAAAAATGCAGAAAAAAGTGGAATAAAATGCAGTCAAGTGTAGCTAAATGAACGAAATTGAAAAGCCATGTGGCAGTGGTAAAAAGTACAAAAATTGCTGCGAAAGAAATTAATAAGACGTTTAAAGTCCTTAAATAAAGGGCTTTTTATTATAACATTTACAAGATTATTTTTTACATATGTTATTATATACGTTGTGAGGGCGTATATAAAACGTATGTAAATTACTTTTTGAAATCTAAGAACCAGTATTTTCAATGATTACAGAATACATGTACCACTGCCAATGTGGTATGGGTAAGTATTGAAAAAAATAATGATGAATGGTAAAATACTAATGACATAAATATTGATTATGTTAGAGGAGCTGTTGTAAAATGAAAATTGGATTAGATTTAGATGGTGTCGTTTTTGATAGTGAAACAACTTTTAGAACATACGAAGAATTGTTTGATATAGAAAGAAATCAAAACAAATTAGTTGATAAAAGTGAGCCTAAATTTCAGAAAAGATATTCATGGAATGAAATAGAATTGAAAGAATTTCAAAAGTATTATTTAGAAGTGTCACAAAATAGTCCACTAATGCCAGGATTTAAAAAGGTATATGAATTGCTTAAAAAATCAGGAGTTGAATTAGTTATTATTTCTGCAAGAGGTTTAGGTGGAGATGGAACTGATTTGCAATGTATGGAAGACGATGCCAAAAGAATTTTAGAAGAGAACAACATTATTTTTGATAAATACTATTGGAAACAAGCCAATAAATTAGAAGTATGCAAAAGAGAAAATATAGATATTATGATTGATGATGATTATAATATAATTACTGATTTGTCAAACAATAATATCAAGACACTATATTTTAGAGATACGAATCTAAAGGAATTAGAAGAAAATGAATATATTACAGAGGTAAATAATTGGGGAGATATTTATAGGGTAATTCATAATTTATTAAATAATAAGGAAGTGTAATACATGGAAGAATATATTGACATTTTAGATGAAGAGGGAATTTCTACAGGTGAAATAAAAGAAAGAAACGCTATTCATAAAGACGGCGATTGGCATAAAGTTATACAAATTTTTATAGTTAATGGAGATAAGATATTATTGCAACAAAGAGCATTAACAAAGAAATCTGATCCAGGAAAATGGTGTGCTTCAGCTTCAGGACATATTAGTGCTGGTGAAACAAGCTATGAAGCAGCTATAAAAGAATTTAGTGAAGAATTAGGAATAAATGTAGATAAAGAAAAGTTATTATTGGTTGATACATTTAAATCTCCATCTATAACATATAATAAAGATGTAAAAATATATAATAATCATTTTGTTGATTTATATATTAGTACGCAGAAAGTTAATTTAAAAGATATAAAATTACAGAAAGAAGAAGTTGAACAAGTAAAGTTTTATTCTATTGATGAATTTAAAGAAATGGTTAAAACAAAAGATGAAAGATTAACAAATACTCCCATTTTATTTGAGCATTTATTAGAAGCAATTTAAAATTACAAATAGAATTTTAGATACGTTTTTACATACGTTCTACTAGTAGTGCCGAGTGAATTTGAGTGTTCTCAAGTGCAAAAATATGCAAAATAATGGGTAAAAATGCTCATTAGTGTAGTAGAATATAGCCGGAATAAAAACCA
The DNA here is from genome assembly GCA_036307105.1 of Clostridia bacterium. Classification (GTDB taxonomy): domain Bacteria; phylum Bacillota; class Clostridia; order TANB77; family CAG-508; genus CAG-269. The sequence continues at coordinate 21,219 of JAXJYD010000026.1, forward strand.
TGTGGCATTGGAAGAAATTTAAGAAATAAATATGACTTATATATGAAGGTAGAAAGATACATATTAGAAGATAATTATCAAAGCGATAAAAAGTACATAAAAGATTAGAAGACTATAAAAGTTTAAAATATTAAATCTTGGTGTTATGAACTACAGATATCATGATCGTAACAAAGAAAAGATGGAGGTAAGAAATATGAGCAAAATATTAATAAGTTATTTTTCAGCAAGTGGAGTAACAAAAGCGATTAGCAAAAGAGTTGCAAGTGCAATAAATGGAGATTTATTTGAAATTGAGCCTAAAGATAAATATACGGATGAAGATTTAGATTGGACAAATAAACAAAGTAGATCATCTATTGAGATGAATGAAAATATTAAACCAGAAATATTAAATAGAGTATCTAATTTAGATGAATATGATACAATTTGTTTAGCATTTCCAATTTGGTGGTATAAGGAACCTACAATTATTGATAAATTTTTAGAAGAAAATGATATGTCAAATAAAAAAATCTATGTATTTGTAACAAGTGGTTCTTCTTCAATAGATTCAACTTATAAAAGTTTAAAGAATAATTTTCCTAATTTAAATTTTATTGATGGAAAAAGATTTACAGGAAGAGAATCTGATGGAGAATATATAAATTGGATTAAATAGGAGGAATTTAAAATGTCAATTTATGATTATAAAGTTAAAAATAGAAATGGAAAAGATATTTCTATCGCAGATTATAAAGGAAAGGTTTTAATAATTGTTAATACTGCAACAGGTTGTGGTTTTACACCACAATATGATGGTTTAGAAAAATTATACAAAGAATATCATGAAAAAGGATTAGAAATTTTAGATTTTCCATGCAATCAATTTGGAAGTCAAGCACCTGGAACTGATGAAGAAATACATCAATTCTGTCAATTCAAATATAATACCTCTTTTGATCAATTTACAAAAATAGATGTAAATGGAGAAAATGAAAGTCCATTATATACTTATATAAAAAATGAGGTAAAAGAGGATATTATTGTAGGTATGAAAAATCAGATTGCCATGAAAGCGATTGAAAAAATTAGTTCAACCTGTAAAAAAGATGGAGATATTAAATGGAACTTTACTAAATTTTTAATAGATAGAGAAGGAAATATCATTGCTAGATATTCACCAACATTTAAACCAGAAGACATGGAAGAAAAAATTAAGGAAATTATATAAGAATTAAATTATTGCATAAGAGTACAAAAATATTGAAAAAAAATTAGATTATTGATAAAATTAAAAATGAAGTAAATTGAATTAAAATATAGATAAAATTTATCCATGATGTGAAAAAAATGATAGAATTTAAAAAAATGACACTTGTCAAAATGTATTAAAGAAAGAGAGTAATTGATATGGAAAAAATAAATAATAGCCAAAATATTGCAAAAGGAATATTAATATGTTCTGTAATATTTTTTCATAGTATGATATTTTTAGACTATTCATCATTAAATACTTTTAACGTTTTATTTTTGCTATTTCCTTGTGTTATAGGTGTATTTTTCTTTTATTCTGGCTATAATTATAAGTCACAAAAAAGAACACCGAAAGAAAGCATTAAAAAGAGAACAAAACAATTATTGTTACCACTTCTCATTATTTGGGTATTAACGACAATATTAGTGGTGCCAATGCTTCGCTTAACGAATAGTGCCACATTAGATAGTATAAAACAATCGTATATGTATGTTGCATTGTCAGAACCATGGGCAATGCTGAATGGAATGAATATATCAACATGTAATTTTGACTTAGTTCTTTGCATTCAATCAGGCTGGTTTTTATATACGTTATGGGTTGTATCTTGTATTTTTTATTTGATTGTAGATTTTGTAAATGAAAAATTATCAAGACACATAATAACAGTTGCACTATTATTATTTTTATCATTTTTAATGGGAAAATTTATTGGAACATATTTACCATTTGTTGTTAACTGTTATCCGGTAGTATTAGCAATAATGCTTACAGCAGCATATTTAAAAAAGAGCAACTACCTTGATAAAGAGGAAAGTACTTCAAAGATTTGTAAAAAAGTTATAGTATTTGAACTGATTATTTTTTTAATTTCTTTCATTTGTTATTTAACTTTTGGAACAAATGTAGTGGGATCATTAATGGGTGGAAAATTTAATGATATTATTACTGGTTTAGATGCTTATATAGCATATATTTTTGCAATACTTGGAACATATATAATACATAGTATTTCAAAATTAGTTAGCAAAATACCGGTAATTAGCAGTTTGTTTGAAAAATTTGGCGAAAATTCAGCTTTTGTTTATATAACTCATGGAATTACTATTTCTTACATAGATACACTTATATTTCATAGAAATCATAATCTGTTTAGTAGTACTGTTCAAAGTACTATATATTTATTAATAGCTATAGTTATCTACACGATTTTATTTAGAATATTTAAAAGAGGAAAGAAAAAAAATGAACAAAGAAATTAATAATTATATATTTTCTGATATATATGAAGTACCAGAAGAATATTCAAAAAATATTGCAATATGTTTTGAAAAGAAAACATATAGTTACAATGAATTGGCTAAATCTGTCGATTATTTTGCAAATTTATTACTAAAAATGGGTGTAAAAAAAGATGATCATGTTGCTATCCTATCAATGAATTCATTTAATTGGATTGCATCTTTTTATGCCGTTATAAAAATTGGTGCAGTAGCAGTTCTATTAAACTATATTTCAAGGCATGACGATATTGTAAAAGCTATTAATTTTACTGATTGTAAATATCTATTATATGGAAAATACATAGCATTTGAAAAAAATGAAAATGAATTTGATAAACTTTTAGCAGATACAAATATTGACGTACAAAATACATTATCTATTAAACATACTGATATAGAACCAAAATATTATTTAAATAATAATATAGAAAAAGTAAGTAGCGCATATACAAGAGATGAAGATAGCAAAAGAACATCATTTATTATATTTACTACAGGAACCACAAGTGAACCTAAAGCTGTTGAATTATCACAATTTAGTATTTTAAATCATATATATCATAATTTATATAGATTAAATGAAATTGCATCTGATAAGTTTATGTGTTTACTTCCAATGTTTCATTGTTTTGGATTACTTGTTGTAAATACTTATTTATCATTTTATAGGATTGTATATTTAAATGAGATGAGTAATGCAATTGGGGTATATAAGGAATTTATCCATGCTAAATGTGGTGATAGTGCTTCGATAGGATATATTTATGACAAAATAGCAAGAGTGCCAGGATTTTGGATTCATCGGAAGTTCATTTGTAAAACATGCAATAGTTGGTGGAGGATTTACTTCAGAAAAAGAATATAAATTTTTAGAAAAAAAATATGGTAAAGATAAATTCTTAAATGGTTATGGACAAACAGAATGTTCACCATTAATTTCATTTGTATATCCAGATTCACCAAAAGAAAAAATGAAAAAAACAGTAGGAAAGATATTAGATGATATAGAATTTGCTATTCAAGATCCTATAAGTAAAAAACTCTTATCCTCAAATGAAACAGGAGAAATATTAATAAAAGGCTACAATACATGTAATGGATATTATAAAATACCAAATGAAAAACAACCATTTGATAATGATGGATATTTACATACAGGAGATTTAGGATATATAGACAAAGATAAATACTTAATTTTAACAGGTCGCTTAAAAGATATAATTGTTAGAAGAGGAGAAAATATTTCACCTGCAGAAATAGAAAAAGCATTTGAAAAATATAAGGAATTTACCAAAGTTAGAGTTATAGGAGTACCTTCATTAACAGATGGAGAAACCATTATTGCTTGTGTTGAATCAAAAATACATATGACACATTCAAAAGAACAGCAATATTTAAATGATTTACATTCAATATTACCTTCTTTGAAAATTCCTGAACACATAATTTGTATTGAAGAATTTCCTTTAATAGCTAGTGGTAAATTAGATGAAAGAAAAATTAAAGAAATTGTGCTAGACAAGTTAAGTCATTCTATAAATCCAAAACTTGCAATAAAAGCATTTAAAATTCAGAAAAAATTAAGAAATCAATAATGACTAGAAAAAAATACTAAAAAATTTTTAAAACTTGAAGTAAAAAATAAAGATTAATAATAAAAATATATAATACAATTATTTTAAAGGAGTGATGAAAGTGATAGAATTAGAAGAAAATTCAAGACTGCTAGAACTACTTAGTAATAAAATAAAAGATTTAGGTGAGTCTCTTTGACATCTCAAAATTAGAAAATGAACTTAAATTATTAGAAGAACAAACAACAAATGAAAACTTTTGGAATGATAGTAAAAATTCTAAAAAAGTTTTATCAAGAATAAAACAGTTGAAATATAAATGCACAGAATATAATAAAATAAAGACAGAAATCAATGATTTGATGGAATTATCAGAATTGGCAATTATGGAATCTGATACGGAAGTTGATAAAGAAATATTAAAAAATACAAAAAAATTAGAAAATAGTTTTGAAAAATTACAACTACAAACTCTTTTATCAGGTAAATATGATTCAAATAACGCAATTGTAACAATTCATCCAGGGGCAGGAGGAACAGAGTCACAAGATTGGGCTGAAATGTTATATAGAATGTACACTAGATGGGCAAATAAGAATAATTATGAAATAAAAGAATTAGATTATCTAGAAGGTGAAGAAGCAGGTTTAAAAAGTGTTACTTTTGAAATAATTGGAGAAAATGCATATGGATATATGAAGTGTGAAAAAGGTGTACATAGATTAGTTAGAATATCTCCTTTTGATTCAGGAGGAAGAAGACATACGTCTTTTGCTTCTGTTGAAGTACTACCTGAGATTACAGATGATATTGAAATAGAAATTAATCCTGATGACCTAAGAGTAGATACTTATAGAGCATCTGGAGCAGGAGGACAACATATAAACAAAACCTCTTCAGCAGTACGAATTACACATATTCCAACAAATACAGTAGTTGCTTGCCAATCTGAACGTTCTCAAATACAAAATAGAGAAACCGCTATGCGTATGTTAAAATCAAAGTTATTGGATTTAAAAGAAAAAGAACAAAAAGAAAAAATAGAAGATTTAAAAGGAGAACAAAAAGATATAGCTTGGGGTAGTCAAATACGTTCTTATGTATTTTGCCCATATACAATGGTTAAAGACCATAGAACAAATTATGAAGTAGGAAATGTAGAGGCTGTAATGAATGGAGAAATAGATGGCTTTATTGAAAGCTATCTTAAAATGAAATTATAATAAAATTATATAATTTTTAACATAAATTTATATTTTAGAATACAATATATAGAGCAGGTTTTAAAATAATCAGCTCTATATATTTTTTTTAAGAGGTGGCCACAATGGACACAATTGTAGTTTTAAAATTTGGAGGCAGCTCTGTTTCTGATAATGATAAGTTAAAAATAGTTGCAGACAAAATAATCTGTGAATATAAAAAAAATAATAAAGTTGTTGTAGTTTTATCAGCACAAGGAAAAACAACTGATAAATTAATAGAACAGGCAAACGAATTATCTGATAATATATCTAAAAGAGAATTAGATGTTTTACTTAGTTGTGGTGAACAAATATCAATTTCTAAACTTGCTATTTTATTAAACTCTATGGGATATAAGTCAATTTCATTAACAGGATGGCAAGCTGGAATATACACAAATAATACAAATCAGAATGCAATAATTGAAAGAATTAATACAAAAAGAATATTAGAAGAATTAAATAATAACAAAATAGTTATAGTAGCTGGATTTCAAGGCTTAAATGAAAAGTTAGATATAACAACATTAGGTAGGGGAGGCTCAGATACAACTGCAGTTGCTATCGCTGCAGCTCTAAAAGCTAAAAAATGTTATATATTTTCAGATGTTGATGGTGTATATACAACAGATCCTAATAAAGTGAAGGATGCAAAAAAATTATCTAATATAGCATATGATGAGATGTTAGAAATATCTAGTGAAGGAGCTAAAGTCCTTCATAATAGATGTATAGAAATTGGAGAAAAATATAATATTCCAATAATTACAGAATCAACTTTTAATAATAAAGAAGGTTCAATTATATCCGATAAAATAGAAGAAAATTCCGTAAAAAGTATTGTAAAAAAAGAAATTTCAAGAATATCTATTGTCGGAAATGGAGTTAGTAGAAATATTTATTTAATAAAAAATATCCTAAATATAATTGATACAGAAAAATTAGAAATTTTAAACTTTGAAGTTTCAGAATCAAAAATAAGTATCACATTTAAAAATATTATTGAAGATAGAATTTTAAATATATTTCATAATGAAATATTTAAATCATAATAAATATTGAAGAACAATAGTGGGCTAGTATTAATTTTCTATTTTCTTAATATAGAGTTCAGCCCACGTTTAATTGTTAGTGCACGAAAATTTCTTTGAAATTTTCTGTGCTCTTTAAAATATCAGAAAATTACCTGTTATAGAAGTTCTAAAACAGACAAACCCTGAATATATATAAATAGGCAAGAAATAAGGGGAGGTATGAATTATGACTATAGAAGAAAGAAAAACAATAAATACGGGAGTAATTCAAAATTCAATTTTAGAAAATAGACAAAAGCTGAGTATTTCAGGAGTCATTGATGTATTAAGTTTTGATGACCAAGTTGTGATAATTGAAACTGAATTAGGTTTATTAACCGTAAAAGGTGACAATTTACGAATAAACAAATTAAGTATAGATACATCAGAAGTAATTATAGAAGGAGATATCACTTCTTTAACATATAGTGATAACAAATCTGCTGATAATAATAAAGGCACTTTTTTAGGAAAATTATTTAGATAATTACTTAAATAAAATATATTTTAATACCTAGGGAGAAAATATAAATGATAAATAATCAAGCACAATTATTTCTTGTTTTCATTATAAATGGAATTATAATTGGTATTTTTTTTGACTTTTTTAGAATACTAAGAAAATCCTTTAAAACCAGTGATTTTTCTACATATATAGAGGATTTATTATTTTGGATATTAACTGGATTTAGTATTTTATTTACATTGTTTAAATATAATAATGGTGAAATAAGATTATATATGTTTCTTGCAATTGCAATTGGCATTTTTCTTTATATGCTAATATTTAGTTCATATATTATAAAAATAAACGTATCTATTATACTATTATTAAAAAAACTTTTAAAAAAAATAATATATTTTATATTTATTCCCATTAAATTTATATTAAAAATAGTCAAAAAGATTATATTCAAACCAGTTTCTTTTATATTTATCAATATAAAATCATTATATACAAATATATTTAAATTTAATACAAAAAAAGTTAATAAAATTAAAAATTAAGAAGGATTTTGAAACTAAATGTAGAATTATATAATTATGAGGTCCGTAGGGATATATTCATTTGAATTGGAGAAAAACTGATGAAGAAAAATAAAAAATTATATAGAAATTTAATAATATTGGGTATTAGTGTGTATTTTATATTCACTATATTTAGCCAACAGACCACATTAAGTCAATATACAGAAGATGCAAAGGAATTATCTCAAAAAATAGAATGTGAAAAAGAAAAGAAAGAAGAATTAGCTAAAAAGAAAGATGATGTAAATTCGTTAGAGTTTATAGAACAAACTGCAAGAGAAAAGTTGGATATGTATTATCCTAATGAAAGAGTATATGTAGATAAAGGAATGTAACTGTTTTTTTACATTCTTTTTATTTATGTCTGATACATGGAAAGTGATTTTTTCGTTTAGATTAAAAATCTTTCATTATTTACATACCATTTTGTGTAATTTTTCATAAAAAATTTGATTTTATTTAAATATATGTTATAATATATATATATATTAAATTCATTAATTAGATATTTTAATACTTTTTATTTTAGATTTATTCTTAAATCCCCAAATTAATTTGTAAAAAAAATGATAAAAATATTATAGGAGGTTTGTGTATGTTAGATTTAAATGAAATGACACTAACAGAACTAAAAGAATTAGCAAAACAAAATAATATAAAAAACATATCAAAATTAAAGAAAGAAGAATTAATTATAGTTTTAAAACAAGTTGTAAAAAATGAAAATAATGATATTAAAGATAATAATGTATCTGAAAATATTAAAGTAGAAAGACAATATGATGAAAATGGAAATTCAATTGTTGATTATAAACTAACAAATGATGGAGATTCTATTGTTGAAGGAATATTAGAAATATTACCAGATGGATATGGTTTTTTAAGAGGAGATAATTTTTTATCAAGTGATAAAGATGTATACATATCTATGGTTCAAATCAGAAGATTTAGATTAGATACTGGTGATATAGTAAAAGGTATATCTAGATTTAGAGAAGGTGAAAAATTCCCATCTTTAATATTTGTAGGTGAAGTAAATGGAGAACATCCTGAAAAAGCTATGAAAAGAAAAAGGTTTGATGAATTAACTCCAATTTATCCAACTGAAAGATTAAAATTAGAAACAACTTCAAATGAATATGCAACAAGAATAATAGATTTGATGTGTCCAATTGGAAAAGGGCAGAGGGGAATGATAGTTGCTCAACCAAAAGTAGGAAAAACTACATTATTAAAGAAAGTTGCAAATAGTATAAGTGCAAATAATCCAGAGGTAGAATTAATAGTATTATTAATAGACGAAAGACCTGAAGAAGTTACAGACATGAAACGTTCTATTAAAGGACAAGTAATTCATTCTACTTTTGATGAATTGCCAGAGCATCATGTAAAAGTAGCAGAAATGGTTTTAGAAAGGGCTAAAAGATTAATAGAACATGGAAAAGACGTTGTTATTTTGTTAGATAGCATTACAAGACTTACTAGAGCATATAACTTAGTTATTCCATCATCTGGAAGAACTTTATCTGGAGGTATTGATCCTGCTGCATTACATAAACCAAAAAAATTCTTTGGTGCAGCAAGAAATATTGAACATGGTGGAAGTTTAACAATTTTAGCAACAGCATTAATTGATACAGGAAGTAGAATGGATGATGTTATTTTTGAGGAATTTAAAGGTACAGGTAATATGGAAGTACACTTAGATAGAAAACTATCTGAAAAACGTATTTTCCCAGCTATTGATATTAATAAATCTGGAACAAGAAGAGAGGATTTATTATTAACAAAACAAGAAAGAGAAACAGTATTTGCCCTAAGAAAAGCAATGAATAGTATGCCAGTTGCTGATGTAACAGAACAAGTTATTAGCCAAATGACACAAACAAAAAACAATGAAGAGTTCATAGAAAAAATGGATTTATATTTAAGAAGATTTAAATAAAATATTTACCATACAACCAAGTCACATATTTAAAGTGACTTGGTTGTTCGATTTTATAAAATCAATATATTGTAAATGTATACATAGATTTGAACACTGGTATTTTTTAACTTCAAAACGAAATAGGAGAGCAAAGGAATATGGATAAAAAGAAGAATAAAAAGAAATGTATAACATTGCACAAAATAAAAGTTTTCGTGCGTTTTTATTGCAAGTTGTTTGAATAATGTGTAATTTGTCACAAAAGTCGTTTGACTTTTGTGATTTTTAATGTTACAATATAAGTGTAATCTAGAAACAGAGGAGTGATGTATAATGTATAGAAATCAAATTGAAAAACTTATAGAATGGAAAAATAATAAAAATAAAAAACCATTAATTATAAGAGGTGCTAGGCAAGTTGGAAAAACATGGCTTATGAAAGAATTTGGAGAAAAATACTATAAAAATTTTGCTTATATAAATTTTGATAGAAATACAAGAATGGAACAACTTTTTTCTGGTGATATGAATATAGAAAGAATAATACAAGGTTTAAAACTTGAATCTGGAGTTAATATAAATTCAAGTGATACACTAATTATTTTTGACGAAGTTCAAGAAGTTCCAAATGCATTAACATCTTTAAAATATTTTTATGAAAATGCACCTGAATATAATATTATTTCTGCAGGATCATTACTTCGGAATTGCAATGCATAGTGGAACATCATTTCCAGTTGGAAAAGTAGATTTTTTAGATTTATTTCCATTAAATTTCTTTGAATTTCTTAATGCACTTGGTGAAGAAGAGTTGGTTAAACTCATAAAATCAAATGACTTTGAACTTATAAAAGTATTTTCTGGTAAATTTATAGATTACTTAAAACAATATTTGTATATAGGTGGAATGCCAGAAGTAGTTAATGCTTTTATTCAAAACAAAGATTATAATGAAGTAAGAGAAATTCAAAATAAATTATTAATTGACTATGAACAAGATTTTTCAAAACATGCTCCTAATAACATTGTTCCAAGAATTCGTGCTTTATGGAATAATATTCCTACACAGCTTTCAAAAGAAAATAAAAAATTCATTTATGGTTTGGTAAAAGAGGGGGCAAGAGCTAGAGAATATGAAACAGCTTTAGCATGGCTTATTGATTGTGGCTTGATATATCAAATAAATAGAGTAAATGACTGTAAAATTCCACTTGCTGCATATCAAGATTTTAACTCATTTAAATTATATTTATTAGACCCAGGATTATTATGTGCTATGGCAAAAATAGATAGTAGTTCAATATTAGAAGGAAATGATTTATTAGTAGAATTTAAAGGGTCATTAACAGAACAATTTGTATTAACTGAATTAAAATCCAATACAGATGTACCTATATTTTATTGGTCAGCTGATAAAGGAATAGCTGAATTAGATTATATTATTCAATTAGGAAAAAATAATATTCCAATAGAAGTAAAATCGAGCGAAAATTTACAAGCTAAAAGTCTAAAAACATTTGTAGAAAAATATAACACAAAAATAAATATTAGAACTTCTTTATCTGATTATCGAAAAGAAAAATGGCTAACTAATATTCCTTTATATATAATTGGAAATATTAAAAATATTATATAATATTTTATAATCTGATAAATATATTAAAGATGGTGGGAACATATTTATGGTGTTCAAATATTAGCCATAAGAATTTTAAAATTGCAAATTTTTTATTATTTTGTAAAAAACTATAATTTAAATATCTTATAAAAAATATATAATAAAAAATTAAATATAAATGATTAACTTATATAAAAAAAGCTAATTTAATAAGAAATATGATTTAATTGAATGTTACTTTAATCCATAATAATGATATAGGAGAGCAGGGGTATATGGATCAAAACAATCAAAAAAGAAATATATAACATTGCACAAAATCAAAGTATCCGTGCGTTCAAATTTATAAAAATAAGCCTAGTAGTTAGTTGTAATTATCAGTCTTTTGTTATATAATAAGGAAACATTCGTAATATTACAATATTACGAACAAGTTAGAAAACCGTAGATTTGTGAAATCTACGGTTTTCGGTTTATAATAGATTCATTCTTATTGATTGGAGGAATGAATTATGAACGAAAGTGTTATAAAAACTATAAGTTCAGAAATGAACAGATATTTGAATAATTATCAAATGTCCAAACTAAATGAAGTTCTTTACAAAAGATTAGATTTAGATGAAGAAGAAATATCTAATGAAGAATACTTAAATAAATTTATTAACTCTAAAAGATTAGAAGGATGTTCAAATTTAACATTAAAGAATTATACTATTCATGTTAGTAAGTTATTTAATTATTTAAATAAAGATATTAGAACAATGGATACAGAAGATTTAAGGAATTATCTATCATACTATCAAAGTAAAAACAATTGTAATAGTTTAACCATTGATGGAGTTAGAAGATCATTATCAAGTTTCTTTACTTTTTTAGAAGTTGAAGATTATATTGTAAAAAGTCCTGTAAGACGAATACATAAAATAAAAACAGATATTTTAGTTAAAGAAACATATTCAGATGAAGTATTAGAAAAATTAAGGAATAATTGTAGTAATATCAGAAATCTTGCAATTATAGATTTGTTAGCTTCATCAGGTGTAAGAATAAGTGAACTTGTTAATCTTAATATTGAAGATATTAATTTTGAAGAAAAATCATGTGTAGTATTTGGAAAAGGCAAAAAGATGAGAGAGGTTTATTTTGATGGTAAAACTAAGTTACATTTACAAGAATATTTAAATAGTAGAAGAGACTCAAACAATGCATTGTTTGTAAGTTTATATAAGCCATATGAAAAGTTAAAAAGTCGAGGTATAGAATTAATGCTTCAAAGACTAGGTGAAAAAAATGGGATTAGTAAAGTTCATCCTCACAAATTCAGGAGAACATTAGCTACTCGTGCAATAGATAAAGGAATGCCAATCGAGCAAGTACAACATTTGCTCGGGCATACAAAAATAGAAACAACACTTCTTTATGCAATGGTTAATCAAAATAATGTTAAAAATTCGCATAGGAAATATATCTCTTGATATAAATTATACATATAAAATAATACAGAAAATGAGTTTAAATAAACAAATGTTTATCTCATTTTTTGTCCTTATAGATTATGAAATCAGTGGAAACAATTAAAGTCCTATCATTAATTTGAAGAGTAACTGAATTAGTTTTATAATGTGATAAATCAATCACATATTGTTCTAAACCTGTAGAATTGTTATTTCCACCAATATACTTGTAATTACTTTAATTCCATCAAGTATATCAAAAATATCTTTTCTTGGGACTATCTTTGTGTTATAATGATAGTAATTAAGAAAGGTGGGTAATTATGAGGATAGTAATACAAAGAGTTGACCAAGCTAGTGTTAATGTAGATAGTAATGTAGTAGGAAAAATAGGCAAAGGATTTGTAGTTTTATTAGGAATTAAGAATACAGATACATATAAAGATGCTGATTATTTAGTAAGGAAATTAACAAATTTAAGAGTATTTATGGATGATAAAGATAAAATGAATTTATCTTTATTAGATGTAGAAGGTGAATTATTAATTATTTCCCAATTTACGTTATATGGCGAATGTAAAAAAAGTGGAAACAGACCGTCGTTTTCAGAAGTAGCAAAGCCTAATATTGCAATACCACTATATGAATATTTTATAAATGAATGCAAAAAGGTAATTCCTATAGTTCAAACAGGAACTTTTGGAGCTCATATGAAAGTTGATTTAATAAATGATGGACCTGTTACAATTATTATTGATTCATAAAAAATAGAATTAGGAGGAAATAAAAAAATGGAGTTAAAAATATCGAATTTAATAAAAAATGAAGAATTAAATAATTATGCAAATGGAAAAAAATTAAATTACAAAACATTAATTGACTGCTCTGATGGAAAAAACCCATATGGATGCTCAAAAAACATATTACAAATTTTAAATAAAATAAATATGGAAGATATAACTGACTATTCCCATGATAATAAATTTAAAGAAGAAATTGCTAAATATTGGAATATAAAAACTAATAATATAGTTTTATATGATGGTTCTATTGAAGGATTGTGTGCAGTAAACTTATTATTTAGAACAGCAAATCCAAAATTATTAACCTTTATACCACATTTCCCGGATTTTAGTAATTATTCTAAAATTATGGGATATGAACACAAAAAAATTTTATTAAATCGTGAGAATAACTATAAATATGATATTGATGAAATGATAAGAAATATTGATGATTTCGTAAATGTAATTTATATTGATACACCCAATAACCCAACAGGGCAGATATTAAACAAAGTAGAGGCAATTAAGTTAATTGAATATGCGGAGAAAAGAGGGATAGGAGTAATAATAGATGAAGCATATGGAGATTATGTCGCAAAGGAAGAATCATGTATTGATCTTGTAAATAAATATAACAATTTATTAGTTATAAGAACATTTTCAAAAGGATTTGGTTTAGCCGGTTTAAGGGCAGGATATGTGATATCTAACGAAAAAGTATGTAGTTATCTTGAAAAAATATCTAGTCCGTATAATATATCTTTGATATCAAAAAAATTAGCTATTAGTGCAATCAAAGATATTAAATTTTTAGAAGATTGTATGAAGAAAATAGAAAAGAATAAAATAGAATTATCAAAAGCAATTCAAGGTAAATTAAGAATGGCAGTTACTCATAAAAGTGCATCTATTTGTTTATTATATTCTGATAATGATATCGATTTATGTCAAAAATTTGCTGAATATGGAATAAAGGTATATTCAGGGAATTCTTTTGAAGGGCTGGGGAGAAATAGTGTAAGACTTAATTTACCTTGTGAAGAAAAAATGGAAAAATTATTAGAGTTGATTAAAAAATTTGAAATATAGACTCACGGAGAAACTACAATTTAACAACTTGTTCGCACTATTTTGATTTTGCGAACAAGTGAATAGGGAATATAGTAAAATTTGCAATTTATGAGATAAGAACTAAAAATCTTCAAAATTGCAAATTTTTGTTATTTTGAGGAAAATTAAAAATATTAGTAAATTTTATAAATTTAGAAAAATTATTAGAAAATAAAAATCTAAGAAAAAATAAAATGAAAAAAATTTTGATAAAAAGAAAAACTTAAAAACAAAAATAAATTTAATAATTTACAAAAAGATAAACATTTAAAAATTTATAGAAATCTAAGTGAGGGAGGTAAGAAGATACCATATTGATTGACCTAATTTCTTATATATAACATTGCACAAAATAAAAGTTTTCGAACATTAGAATGTTGATATATCAATAATTATACGTTATATAATTAAAATATTGACATCGAAAAAAAACGCAAAACTATTGACAAATTCAAAAATATTATGTATAATAAGTAAAGATGTTATGAGATAATTAAATATAAAAATGCAGATATGGAAACCAAGGGAGTATTCTCTTTGATTTCCATTTTTTATTGTGAAGTTTTATACTGAGTAATCAAAGATTCTTTCTGGTTTCAAATATATTAAAAGGAGGAACAATGAATATGAGTGAAAGACATGTTTCAAAAATAGTAGTTGATTTACTACTAGAAAGGAGGAATTCGACAACAGGAAAAACAGAAATTCTAATGATGTTAGCAGAGTATTTAGACAATCAATATGATTTACCAGGAGGACATTTAGAACCAGGAGAAGATTTATATGATGCAATGATAAGAGAAGCAAAAGAAGAAATAGGAATTACGATTAAAAGAGAAAATATGCAAATAGTACATATTTATCACCATTTTAGTAAAGATGTATTAAAATTTGTGTTTAAAGTAGCAAATTACAGTGGTGAAATAAAAAATTTAGAGCCTGAAAAATGTAAAGAAATAAGATGGATAGACATTAATAATTTGCCAGAAAATACAATTAAGGGTATTAAAAATGAGATAATAAACATTTACAATGATGTATATTACAGTAAAAATTAAAGGAGGATAATAAAATGATAGATTTACATATACATACTACTTGTTCAGATGGGCAATTAACTGTAGAACAGTTACTAGAAAAAGCAAATAATGCAAGACTATCTGTAATTTCATTTTGTGATCACAATGTTCTAGGAGCATATCAAATATTAGATAATATGGATTTAAACAAATATAGAACAAAAATTATAACAGGTATAGAATTCGATTTTGTATTTAATCATAAAGACTTTCACATGTTGGGATATGATTTTGAGAAGAATACTGTTTAAAAAATTATACACAGATAGAAATTCATGAAAGGTAAATTATTATTAATATAATAAAGAGCTAAATATATTAATTTTTGTATATTTAGCTTTTGAACTATTATAAATTGATATATAAGGAAATAGGGGAATAGTAGATAAAAATTTCAAAAAATACAAACTTTTTGGTTTTTTTATAAAAATAAATTTATAAAATCTAAAATAAAAAAATTTATAAATAAAAATTAATGAAATATAAGGTTTATAAAAAAGTTTAACAAATATATAATTAACGAGATTAAAAATCTAATTTAATAATTAAATATGATTTAATTGGAAACTACTTTAAATCCAGCAAAAACAACATAGAAGAGACAGAGGGAAATAGATCAAAAGTAGTATAAAAAGGAATATATAACATTGCACAAAATAAAAGTGTCCGTGCATTCATATTTATACAATTAAAGCTGATAGTTTGTTGTAATTATCAGTCTTTTGTTATATAATGAGAAAAATCGTAATATAGTAATATTGCAAATAAGTTTGATAAAGAAAAATAGTAATTTGAAAGGAGATTAAATTATGGGACTATTTAATAAAAAAGAAGATAGAAAAGAGGGAGAAAAGTCTGAGTTTTATGCTACTGGTTGGGATGCAATCGACGAAGAAGCCAAAAGAATATATCCAGGTCAAGATAATCCAAAACATTATGCAGCTTTGATTAAATGGAGATTGGGTGGACCAGATCCACTTGATGGTATAAGTGTATATGATGGTGGAGATTATTGGCATTTCGTAACTTACGGATTATCAGAACTATATGAAAAAGAAAGCGAAAATAAAGAGTGGAGTGGTTACGGGATGGAATTTACTTTTAAATTAAAAAAAGACAACTATGTAGATGAAGAACAAGAAATAAAGTGTATTTGTGGAGTATTACAGCAAATTGCACGAATTACTTTTAAAAATGGTGAAATATTTAATCCATTTGAATATCTATATACAGGACAAACAGTAGGTATTGATTCAAGACAAATTTCAAATATAACAGGATTCATAACAATACCAGATACAAAATTCCAAACATTAAATACGAAAAATGGTAGGGTTGATTTTGTTGAATTTATTGGTGCTACAAATAATGAATTATTAGCACTTAAAAATAAAGAATTAGATGTAAAAACTTTGTATAGAAAAATAGGCAGTGATGTGACTGATTATAATAGAAAATCAGTTATATAAATTACAAGTTATTGCTGAATTAAATTTGAAAAAAAAGTAGTATTATGCTATAATATTAGTAGATATGTAAAAAGCAAAATAAACGAAAGTTTATGACGCAAAGCCAATGGTCTAAAGGTTATATAATAACCCACGATAGCAGGTTGCACAGAAGAGGAGTGGTTGTTATGAATAAAAAGAAAGTATTAAAAATAGTATTATTGATTATTTTAGTTATATTAATTGTTTTTATGGTAATAACAATTAGAAGAATGATAATAATTAAAGCCTTAAGTGAAAAAGTATCAAAATATGTAACTGATGATAATCATTATGAAAAAATTATAAACAATTCTATTGAAACAGAAACTATTACAGAGTATTATTGTAGAGGAAATAACGCAGTAATGTTTTTGACAACAACTACAAAAAATACTGGGGAGAAAAGAAAACTTACTCAATATTTTAAAGGCGACAAATGCAATACTTATATTGAAACGGATAAAGATAAGATTGCAATATTGGACTCCAACGGAATTCCAAGTAAATTAACAATATGGGGATTAGATTATAATGATAGTTTATGGAACTTGTTTTATTTAGCAGTAAAAACACCTATAAGAAGTGTAAAATATAATAATAAAGAATGTTATTTCTTGAATTCACCTATTGCAAGAAATTGCTATATGGAAAAGGATACAGGGTTAATACTTAAAGCAATTGATGGACAAATAGAAGATGCCAATGGAAATGAAACAGATATAATAGTTGAGTATAATTATGAATTTGGTAATGTTGATGAGAGTATATTTGAAGAGCCAAATATTAGCGAGTATAAAGTGCAAGAAAATCAATAATTATTATGAGAAGATGATGTAGTAATCATCTTCTTTTTAAAAAGATACAATAGAAATAATTAGTAGATATTCAGAAGGTTTGGATATTCAGAACAAGTAAAATATTCTAACTTGTCAACAATATTTTGGTATTGTTAACAATTATTAGAATGAAAAATTACAAGTTATTGAGATGTACAGAAATTTTATTTTTACGAACAAAGTAATTAATGAATTAGTAGTTTTGGAGGTAGGGGATTAAAACCTTCAAAATTGCAATTTTTTTGCTATTTTTATAAAAATATGTAGTTTTTGAAATTTCAGAAATTTTTGTAAAAATGAAAAATTTCGAGATTTTTTAAAATTTTGAAAATAATAAAATGTAAGTAAAAATAAAAATTGGAAATTACAAAATAGAAAAGGAATATAAAATAAAAAGTTGATAAAATAATTTTAAAATGTATAAAATCACAAAAACATAAAAACTAAAAAAATTTGGAAATTAAAGTGAGGGAGGTAAGAAGATACCATATTGACTGACATAATTCGTGATATATAACATTGCACAAAATCAAAGTTTTGTACAATGAGAGATAGGAGTAAATTATAAAACCATACATATATGGTCCTACCAGCAAAATCTTGCAATTCCTTGCTATTACTAGTATTTAATCTATTTATTCTAACAACAAACTATATTACTTTCTTATAAAACTCTCTTAAATTTGATTCTGAAGCCTCATTATTTTTAATTGTTCCTGGTTGGATTTTTTTTCATTATTGTAACCACATATTTAAAAAAATTTATATAACTTTAGATTATTTTTATCAAAATTTCACAAATCCCCATATTTCAATATTTTGCTCAATTATTCAAACAACAAGTTATATGTCTAAAAAATAAAAACGCCTTAAAATCGATTCTCGTGCGTCGCTTTTTTAGCCTTTTTCGAGCATTTTTAATAAATGCCTAAAAATCAGCATTTTACTAAAAATTATATAATAAACACTAGATTTATAAATTAACATATCTAATCATAAACATATAACTTGTTTGATTAAATATAAAAATGTCTTAAAATCGATTTTAGCGTGTTATAATTGCAAAATTATATTATGGATTTGTAATCTAAAATTGTATAATATTTTTATAAGAAAATTTATTAAATTAATTTATTAAATTATAATGAAAAATTATTTACAAGCATTATTAACAAATGTTCGTTAATAAAAAATTATATAAAAAATTTAACTTTACACAAAATTTTAATTTTTAAAATTTCTGAATCTTAATTACTAATCTTTTTTTACTTTAAATTATTTTAAGTTTAGTTTTATACTTTTAAGAAATTTTTATTTTATATAGAATAAATTTTTTATGTATTTATTTTTCTGTTTTAAAATTTATTTTAATATTTTAAATCTCTTTTTTATACTTTTTATACATTTCTAAAAATAGCCTATTCCCCTATTCCCTACTTATTTCTTTGTATACATGAAAAAATACTATATAGCTTTTAAGTTATTCTTTTGCTGTGTTGAACAAAATTATTACTTAATAACTTGCCCAAACTACTTAAATTATCAATATTATTAGCTTTTGTATTAACTTGTTCAGCTTGTGATACTAAAACTTGTTCATAAGTATACTTTAACATTGATATTTTCTCTTGTTTTTGCTCATCTGTAGCATCATTACTGTTAAGCCTATATTCAAGATTATAACAATATAATTCTAATGCTCTCAAAATAAGTTCAACTTATCCATCTAATAGATTTAATTCTACAGAATGAATTTTATTTTTATCAAATTTTCTTTCATAATCTGCCATTGTTTTATATCAACTCCTTTTTATAATAAATTATGCACAAAAAACCTCTGCTGTATCAATTTGAACATGTCCTAATAATTCTTGAATAGTTCTAATATAGGTAATTTTGGACGCTATAAAAAATAGTATTACATTTTTTTATAATGTAACACTATTTTTTATAATGTATCTTATTATCTTTTTAGTTATAATTTTCCTATAACCAATTTCCAACTTTTTTAATGTATATTTTCTTTACAATCTGAACTAAAATTACATATAGGATAGTCAATCCTGCTACTATTAAATAATATAATGGTGGCATTATTTCAAAATGGAATGATTTAATATTATGCAATAATATTGGTGCAAATATTGTTCCTATTATTGTAACCATTGTTAAACAAGTTAATATTGGGTTTGCTTTTGACTGTACAAAAGGTACTTTTTCAGTACGAACGAAATGAATTATCAATGTTTCACTTATTAGACATTCAACAAACCATGCTGTTTGAAAATAACTTTCACTTACAGCTCCATTATATCCTAATATAAACCAAAATGCTAAAAACGCCAAAACATCTATTATCGAACTTACTGGTCCCATTACATTCATAAATGTTCCCAATCCTTTTGTATCCCATTTTCTTGGTTTTATTAAAAATTCCTCATCAACATTATCATATGGTATTCCTATTTGAGAAAAATCATATAAAAAGTCTTGAATTAACATTTGAATTGGCAATAATGGTAAAAATGGTAAGAAAATACTTGCAATAAATATACTAAATACATCTCCAAAATCTGAACTTAAAGCCATTTTCATATATTTTATAATATTTCCATATACTTTTCTTCCTTCTATTACTCCATTAAATATTACTTTTAAACTTTTTTCTAATAAAATAATATCACTTGCTTCTTTAGCAATGTCTGTTGCTGTATTTACACATATTCCAACATCTGCATTATGTAGTGATGGTGCATCATTTACACCATCTCCCATATAGCCTACTACATGTCCATTTTTTCTAAGAGCCTTTATTATTCTTTCTTTTTGTAAAGGATTCATTCTAGCAAAAACATTTACTTCCTCAACCTTTTTAGCAAATTCTCCATCTGGCATCCTATCAATATCTGTACCTAATAATATTTTTGAATCTTCTATTCCTACCAAGTTACAAATATTTTCAGTGGCATATTGGTTATCTCCTGTTAAAATCTTTGTTGTTATTCCATATTCTTTTAATTTCTTTATTGTACTTTTTACTTCTTTTTTTGGTGGATCTAAAAATGCTACAAATCCTATAAATGTCATTTCTTTTTCATCATCGCTATTAAATATATCTTTTCCTCTATACTCTCTTTTTGATGCTAACGCGATTACCTGCATTCCTTGTTTTGCAAGATTTTCAGCATTTTTATTAATATTTTGTATCATTTCTTGAGTTAGCTCTTTATGTTCGCCATCTATTTTTACTTGATTACAACTTTTTAATACTTCTTCTAATGCTCCTTTAGTAATTATCCTATAATGATCATCATGTTTTACTACAATACTTACTTTTTTTCTAATATAATCAAATGGAATTTCATCAATTTTTTCATAATTAATAACTTGTTCTTTTATTTTATGCTGAACTCCATATGTTATTACTGCTTTATCTACCAGATTTTTCATTCCAGTACTATAATAGCTATTTAAAAATGCATATTCTAATATAGATAAATCTTCTTTTCCTTCAACATTTATATATTTCTGTAATACTATCTTGTCTAATGTTAATGTTCCTGTTTTATCAGTGCATAAAACATCTATTGCACCTAAATTTTGAATTGCCTGAATGTTTTTTACTAATGTTTTTTTCTTTGCAAGAGTTTTCGTTCCTTTAGTTAAATTAACATTTACTATCATAGGCAACATTGTTGGAGTAATTCCAACAGCTACTGATAATGCAAATAGCACTGCTTCTAATATATCTTTTCGTATAAATGCATAAATAATAAATACTGCTATTGAAACTACAACCATGTATTTTATTAATAATTTTGTAATTCCATTCATACCTTTTTCAAAATTTGTCGTTTCTCTTTTATTATCAATTTGTTTTCCCATACTTCCTAGATATGTAGAAAAACCAGTATTAATTACTATAGCTGTTGCATCTCCACTTATTACACTTGTTCCCATTAAACATATATTTGAAATTGAAAATATTTCATTTGAGTTATTAAATTTATCTGTTTTTTCAATAGGCGCACTTTCACCTGTAAAAACAGATTGATTTAAAAACAAGTCCTTATTTTCTATAATCATTACATCAGCTGGAATAATAGAACCTGCATTTAGATGAATAATATCACCTTTTACAACTTTTTCTGTTCTTATTGTTTGTTCTTTTCCATTTCTTATAACCGTTGCCGTTGAAAACATTTCACTTTTTAATTTTCTATTGAATTTATATGTTGAATAATTTTGGGCAAATTTTATCATAGCACTTACAAATCCAATTGCTAAAATAATAACTGTACCTAATGTATCATCACCAACAAATTTATTTATTATTGCTAAAACAACTAAAATTAAAATAAATTTATCTTTAAATGAATTTATAAAAAAATAAAACCATGAATGTTTATCATCTTTTACAACAACATTTTCTCCATCTTCTTCTAATTTTTGTTCTGCTTCTTTATTTGTCAATCCTTTTTCAATATTAGTTTTAAGCTCTTTTATTATTTCTTGTTTTTCTTTTTGTGCAATTTTCTTATATTTTTCTAGTATTTTCTCATCATTATTACTCATTAAATTTTTATTTTTTAATTTGTTCTTTATAAAAAATAATCTAATCAATTTCTATGTATCTCCTTTTTTTATATTTTATAAAATTGTATCACTTAATATATTTTTTGTATATACTTTTTATATTTCTTTTTTCTCATATTACTTTGTTTTCTTCTTTTAAAAATTCACTTTCTATTTTTATATATTCTTTTAATATTGCAGTTGCCCATTTTCTAAACATTATACCACGTTTACTATTTACCCTGTATCCAACTGAAATAATCATATCAAGATTATAATATTGAACTTTATAATTCTTTCCATCTTCAGCAGTATGCTCAAAAAATGAGCATACTGAATTTTCTTCTAGTTCGCCATCTCTATAAATATTTTGTATATGTCTAGTAATTGTTCTTCTGTCTTTATCAAATAATTCTGCCATTTGTTTTTGTGTAAGCCACACAGTTTCATCCTTTAAGTTTACTTATAATTTTACTCCTTGGTTTTCAAATAAAATAATTTCATTCTTTTTTTCGTCTATAAGAACACATCCTTTTATATAAATTTAGTTCTTAATATTTTTATTAGTTCATTTAAAATTCATTATTTATAACTTGCGAACTATTGTTTTTATTATATTTGATATTTTGATATCTGTCAACAAATTTTGTGGAATTTTATTAAAAAAATGTACCACCCTTTAACTTAAAAGGTGGTACAAAAAATAGCCCAGTATCAAAGTTTTGTGCAAATAGGAGTAAGGATACAAAAATAACCAGTATGTATTGCTACTACTGGCTTTGCTGCACGTCTATCCTACTAAAATTGCTTATTTTCCTAATTATCTAATTATTATTCTATATTATATATAATTCTTTGTAATCTGCTTTATTACTGTGTTTTAACTTACTTTGCTTATTATCTTATTACTATTATATTATTACCTATATTATTTTCCCAAAAACCCAACGTTTTTTATTTTAAAATATAATTTTAAATACTTATTCTAATTTGTTTTATTATTTTATTAAACAAGTTATATGTCTTCCATATAAAAGTGCCTTAAAATCGATTTTAGAGTCTCAACCTAAATAAAGCCTGAAACATCAATATTTTCAGGCAACAAACTATATGGCTAATTTTTAAAAACGCCTTAAAATCGATTCTCGTGCGTCGTTTTTTTAGCAATTTTTGAGCAAAATCCCAGTTGTTGCAATAATTACAAAGATTTATACAAATCAAAAAAAATCACATATTATTATAATAAATATGTATAAAAATTAAATAATAATTTTATAAAAGTGTTTATATAAGAAGATTTCATTAAATATAAAATAAAGTATTTAATATTTAGAGGATTAAGTTTTATTAGTTAATTATAAAAATGTCTTAAAAACGATTCTCAGAGGTCTAGATTTATAAAAATATAATTAAATACAAAAGTTTTTGTAAAAAATTTCAAAATCAACAAATGTTCGTTTTTTAGATTTATTAACCGAACAATTTTAAAATTTAACATTGCACAAATTTAAAATAATAAATTTTGAAATCTAATAAATTAAATCTAAAATTTCTAAAATTCAAAAAATTTAAAAATTTATAATTTTATTTTTAAAAATATTTTTTAAATTTATTTTTATTAAAAATTTTTTTACTGACTTCTTCCCTTTTATTACTTTTAAAAATTTTTTAAAACTAAATATTATATTTTTAACAATTTTATTAATTATGAAATACCTCTATTCCCCCCTACTCTACCGTTTTTTATTAATAAAATAATTATACAATTTTAAATTTTCGTTCATTTTTACTTTTATCCTCGATATATAAATTATCATAGATATTTTAAGTTGCCGAATATTCTAAATCCACAATTAACATATGTTATTTATTTAAATTAATTTGTTTAATATAATATATTCATATATTTTAGGAGGTTTAACTATGAAAGTAAAAAATGCATATAAAGCTTTAATAATTTTAATGTTTATAACAATTACAATTTCAGGCTATGAGTTTTTAACTGCACTTAAAAATTTTAATCCAAATGGTACAATTTTTGATTTTTGTAGCGGAGCGGTAGAATATATCCCATATTTTATGATTTTCTTATTAGCACTTTTCTTAGTGCTTCCAATATCATTGTTGCTTTTTAAAGAAAACAACATCCAACTTAAATCCGCAATATTAGACAAAAAGCATTTATTTAAAGACATACTCTATGGAATTATTTTAGGACTTATATCAGAATGTATTGTTTATTTGTTTTATGTTATGCGTAATGCCGGCTCTACTTATGAACATACTATGATTTATAATAATTCTATTACATTCTACATTTTATATTTTCTTTCTTTATCACTAGTATGCGGAATATTAAAAGAATTATATTTTAGAGGTTTTGCTAAATTCTTTTTAGCCGATATATTTGGCGAAAATTTTTCTTATCTATTAACTGCAATTTTATTTGGTATAGTGGATTGGCAAAATATGGGGTCTTCAGTAATTCTTGGTTTATTGTGGGGATTTGCTTATAAGAAAAATGGACGTCTTATAGTTCCAATGATAGCACACGGTTTAATAAACGCTTTAGGTATTATTGGATTGTTTATTCTTTAAACTTTTTTTTATGCGGCTGAGAGATTGAGGTTCTATTCCTAGGTATGTTGCAATATCACATTGTTTTACTGTATCTATTAATTCAGGAAAATCTGTAACAAACTGCTTATATCTCTCAGTGGCATTTTTTGTCATAAATTCATTTTCACGGTAAATCTTATATCTCATCCCACTTTCTAATGCTTTAATATAAAATTGATTCCATGTTTTATTATTATTTATTAATTCTTTTAGTTTTATAGTATCAAACAATAAAACAGTACTATCATTTACAACTTCACATCTGTATTTTGATTCTGTAAATCCTAATAAGCTTTCATCGAAAAACATACTATATTTTGTATGGAAAAACCTTGTAATTTCTTTGCCATCATATGTAATAAAAGAGGTTTTGATAATTCCATCCAGTATAAAGCCAGTTTGTGTTAATTCAGCTCCAATTTCGCATAATATATCTCCAGAACTATATTTGACTATATTTGCTTCTTTAATTAAAATATCAATATCCTCTAAAGTTATTTCTATATCATAGATTCTTTTTGCATCTTCAATTAATTGTGATTTAAGTAATTTATTCATATAATCCACCCCTTTATCATTATATAGAAGATATTATAAAATAGCAACTGATTCATGTAATACATCTATAAAAAGGTAACTATTATGAAAGTTTTGTGCAATAAAAGATAGGAACAAATATATAATACTCTAAATATGCCTCTATTCCTATATTTCAGACTATTATTGAAATATGATTTATTCCTTACTTTTAATCGTTTTATTTCTTACTTATTACTTACTATCTTAAAATAATTACTAAAATACTATCTTTATAATTATCAAATTGTATGTATTTATTTATTATTTTCTTATAACAAATTTATATTACTTTAGTAAAAAAACATCTTAAAAGTTATTTGGCACGTTGGCTCAAAATACCCTTATATTATAGTCAACAAAACTATATGGCTAATTTTTAAAAACGGCTTAAACTCGATTCTCGTGCGTCGTCTTTTTAGCAATTTTTGGGCTAAACTCAAGTTGCTGCAATAATTACAAAAATTTATACAAATCAATAAAAATTACATATTATTATAATAAATATGTATAAAAGTTTAAATATAATCTTATAAAAGTGTTTATATAAGAAGATTTCATTAAATGTAAAATAAAGTATTTAATATTTAGATGATTAGTTTTATTGGTTAATTATAAAAATGTCTTAAAAACGATTTTCAGAGGTCTGAATTTATAAAAATATAATTAATTTATAAAATAATTTAAAAAATATTAATATACAAATGTTCGTTTTTTAAATTAATAAACCGAACATTTTAAAATTTAACATTGCACAAAATTTAAAATCGGATTTTTAATTTAAAATTTTCTGATTTATTTATAAACTTTCAAAATTTTTTATTTTAGATTTTATATTTTAAAAAATCAAATTTTTAAAAATTTATTTTTTTATTAATATTTTAAATTCATAATTGTTGAAAAATCCGCTATTCCCCTACTCCACCGTTATTATAAAACTCAAAATTTATATGAATAGATTATAAATTCCAATCAATTAAAATTTTATCTGGAACTTTTAAATTTCCTTTTCCGATACCTAAAGATATATCAGGCTTATTCTTGCCATGATAGTCACTTCCACCACTTATCAATAAATTATGTGCTTTAGTAAATTTTAGTAATTTTTCATTTTCTATATTAGAGAAAATAGAGTGATAGCACTCAATACCATCTATATTGTATTTGCTTATAATCTTTTTTAGTTCTAAAATTTTATCTTCAATTTCTTTATACTGATATATATGAGCTATAAATGCTTTTCCCCCTGATCGGTGTATAATATCAATTATTTTCTCAACTCTAGGATAATCCTTTGCCATATTTATGTAAAAAGTATTTCCTCTTATATGATAATGGTTATTTTTAAAATTCTTAAAATCTTCCCATAAATCTGGTGGGACTTTTGATTTGTTTTCTAAATGAGATTTAATCTCATTATAAAATACTATACTAGCCCAATCTCTTGTTCTATCCCAATTTAATTCATCAATTGGTCGCAAAGTTAATTGTTCCTTTAATCCTATTTTATAAAATTCTATTAATTGTGATTCTTGTATTTTTTGCCTAGTTATGTCTTTGTAACATTCTTCCAAGTATTTACTCATTTTTTTATAATTAATACCATATCCTAAAATATCCATAACAATGTCTTTGTATTGGCTTTTTAATTCGATACCATTAATTATATTCCCTTTAAAATAATCTTTAATATTTATTCTTTCGAGTTCATTATATGCACCACATGTTTCATGATCAGTAAACGAAATCGTAGTTAATCCTAATTTTTGTGCTTCTATTAAAATTTCTTTAACTGTTTTACTACCATCAGAATTTGTAGAATGTATATGCAAGTCAATCATATTTTACCTCCTAATTTTGTAAAATCTTTCCAATTTGTTTCAAACTCTCAATTAAATTTTCATACTCTATATCTTTAGCATAAAAATTATCTTTTTGATATCTTTCCCATTGTTTTTTCATAATATTGCTATTTTCTAATTGCACAATTGATTTTGGCCATTCATTTATTATCGCTAATGAATTTCGATGTTCTGCCGTAGAATAAATAGCATTTTTCAATATATCATAATCTATGTTTTTCTTTTGTGTATTTAATAACATATATACATCATAATAATCTCTAACTCTAGTTCCTAAAATTCCTCTTTTTATAATAGATTCAAATTTTTCAGCAATGACAGTTTCAATATTATATGACCAAATTTTTATTTTTCTATCTTCTAACATTAAATCAAAAGTATATTCAATTTCCTTGTATGTAATTTTATCTCCAGTAGTTATATCTATCTTCATAATAACTGGCATTGAATATAAATAATTGGCTTTAAAAGTAACTCTAAAGCCACCATAATCATCATCTTCTCTGATTAACTCTATTTTTTGTATATCAAAAGTAACATCATCATCAAGAGATATATTACAAATTTCATTAATAATTTTGGTTATATTTTCTTCGGTAAGTTTAAATCCTTTTATAGTAGTATCCATATCCATTGTTGTTCTACTATCAATTCCGAGCATTGCTGAAATTAACATTCCACCTTTTAAAATAAAGTTATCTTTGTATTTTGAGATAGAAATTCTCTCTAAAAATCTTTCAAGCATATATGTTTGTAAAACTGATTGTGCAGAAACCTTATTCTCTTTTGCTATATTATTTATTATTGCTTTTAAACTCATTGGATTTCTTTTCATCCAAGTACCTCCATATATTGTGCTAATATTTTATCTATTTTAAATTTTTTTGCATATTCTGATAATAGAATTAAATTTTTATCTTTTCTTTTCATGTATTCGTTTATTGCTGTATTAAATATCTGCAAATCAATTTTGTTTCTATCTCTAATAATATCACACATAGTCCTTTCTAAATTATAAATTTTTACGGTCAAATTTTTCTCTATTTCTAATTCTGTTAATCCTAAATTATATAATTCTTTTTTTATATAGTGTACATTTAATAAATCGTTATTAATTCTATTATTACTTGGAAATGTCATATCTAATTTGAATGGAGTTCTATCAGTCATTCCATAAAAATATAAAGCAGTATTATGTGAGTATACACCATTTTTATATTTCTTTCCTGTTAACCAAAATTCATTTATATCTTTATTTGGACTAGCATATATACCATGAGCTATTCTGTTTAATAATCCTATTTGAACAAGTGAATATAAAACATGCCTATCTATAGGATATTCATCTAATTTATTAGCATAAATTATTCCATTATTCTTCTCTATAATTTTTTTATAATTTTCCATAATACACCTCCGACATTTCATATACATATTATAATTCAAATGTATATGAAATGTCAAATGAAATTTAAAATTAAACAAAAAATGTACCATTCTTTAAGCCAAAGGATGGTACAAAAAATAGCCCAGTATCGATCTTTTGTGTAAATAGAGATAGGATGCAAAAAGAAAATACTTAAATTAAGTACCTCCCTTGCAGATTTTGCTATTCCTTGATATAAGCCTATTATAGCTATATTTTATAGACAATAAAACTACATTGCTTTTTAATTAAAACTCCTTAAAATTGATTCTAGAGCTTCATAATTTTGTATTATTTTTGGTTGGATTTTTTTTCATTATTATAACCTTATAATTTATAAAAAATTATATAACTTTAGATTATTTTTTCAAAAATTCGTAAATCCTTTCATTTCAGTATTTTGCCTTATTTTTTAGGCAGTAAACTATATGGCTAATTTTTAAAAATGGCTTAAAATCGATTTTCGTGCGTCGTTTTTTAGCCATTTTTTAGTACTTTTTAAAGATACTAAAAATTAAGCATTTTTGCAAATTTTACATTATAATTATTATATTATATAAATTACACATCAAAGTCTAGACATATAACTTGTTGGATTTTATAATAAAATGTCTTAAAAACGATTTTGACGTGTTATAAATATAAATTAATATTATAAATCATAATCTAAATTTATATAATAATTATCATTATAAAAAATCTATATTATTAAATTATTTAAAATTATATTTTTAACATAATTAACAAATGTTCGGTTCTTAAAATTATAAATTTAACATTGCACAAATTTAAAATTTAATTTTTCAAACTAAAATTTTTATAATTTAAAATTTAAATTATAATTTTATTTTTATTTATAATTTTGTTTCAATTTTATATACTTATCTTTGATAAGTATAATATATTTAGAATTAAAAGTTTTTAAAATTACAAATATTCTAAAAAAACTGCCTATTCCCCTATTCCCTCTTAATTTTATAATATTTATAAAAAATTTTAAATTGCTTTTAATATATTGTTTGCTTTAGTATTACCAAAATCTTCACTTAATAATTTGCCTAAACTGCTTAAATTATCAAGATTATCAGCTTTAGTGTTTACTTGTTCAGCTTGCGATGCTAAAATTTGTTCATAAGTGTATTTAAGCATTGATATTTTCTCTTGTCTTTGTTCATTTGTAATTCTATTACCATTTAACATATAATCTAAATTATAACCATATAGTTCTAAAGCTCTTAGTATTATTTCAACTTGTCCATCTAATAGACTTAATTCTACTGATAGATGTAGAATTCACGATGAATTACTATTTATATAGTGTAATTTATAATTATTAGTTTTCAAAATAGAATGCATATCTGCTATTATTTCTTATTAACTGTTCTCTATAATCTCCATTACTAACTTCTTTTACAATTTTTCTCCAAAATTCTTGAGCTCTCTTATTTTTTAATAATGTTCGTATTTCCCATTTACCTTTAAATTTTTTGAATATTTCATTTGCCATAAATGTTCCTGCTCCAAGTTTTCTATATTTATTTAGTACAAAAAATTCTGCTATTTCATTATAATTATCTTCATTATGCCTTTGTAAAACAAATCCTGCTAATTTTCCATTACATTTTAAAATATATGGATGTCTTTTATCTTCTTTCCAATATAATTCAAGATATTTACTCATAGCAAATAGACCTGTATCTAGTAACTCAAAATTAGTAGTTTCATCTTCAAAAAAACTTAATTCATATGTATATAATTGCATTAAATTTAATATTATATCTTTGCCTGTTTCGTTTTTAGCTTCATACATTTCAAAATTCATAATTCATTCTCCAATCCTTTTAATATGTCTTTTTAGACTTACTTTATTACTTCAATCCATATAAATAATTTGTGTTTCATATTAACTTATCATATTTAAAGTTTTATTCATTTTTTCTATACAATAATCATTAAGTTCATCATCACTATAATTTAATAGCTTTGATATTGCTACTAAATTTGATAATATTTTAAGTAAGTTTTCTTTTTCTAAATTCATTGTTAGTGAAGATGCAATTTTATTTGCTTCAATAAATAATTTAACCATGTCTTTTTCACCAACATCTTCTATTCTTATCTCATCAATATTTGCTAAATCACAAAAACATAAAGTTATCATTAAACAATCAGCAAATTCAGGTATTGTTATATCAGGACTACTTTGTTTTTCGTCTTTCCAATATTTAAAACATTTTGTTTCGTATGCAAATTCACTTAATTCGCATAATAATTCTAATACTTGCTTATTAAATATCTCTTCACTTTCATAATTATATTTCTTTCTAAAATGAGCGTTAATTATTTTTTCCTTTTTATATATTTCACTTATATTCATACTATATCCATCCTTCAAATTTAATACTTTTACTGTAATTATTCGATAAAATTATCTTTCTAGATCGTCTTTATTATCTTTTATTCTTGCATAAAGCTATCTTCTATATATTTTACTATCAAATAAATCTAATGGGTAAATTTTCCCTTCTTCCATATTCTTAATATCATTTAATGCTGTATCAAATCCTCTAAGTTCTTCTTTATTCATACTTTTTACTTTATCTAATTCAATCCATTGTACATCTAACTGCTCAGTTTTATCAACTTTTATATTTTCATCTATAATATCTGCTGTAAATTTAATAGTTACAACTGTTTGTCTATTAGCTAATACGATTGTACTAATTGGTAAAACACCTGTTAATTTTATTTTACAGCCTGTTTCTTCAAATGCTTCTCTAATTGCTGCATCAGTTATAAGTTCTTTTTTATCAACATGACCTGCTGGAAAATTCCATTGACCATAACATTCTTTTTTTGCCTCTTGAACCATTAATATTTTATTTTCTCTTACAATTAAAGAACCAGCTACTATTATCATAATTTAATCATCTCCTATCAATATTTATTTTTCGTCAATAACTTGTTTTTTATTGATATTATATAATAAAAATGTTTTTTTATCAACGCTCATGATTATTTTTATTTGTTTTATTTATATGTGCTTTTTCTTTATTATATTTAAACATTCTTTTAGTTAAATCTATTCTTGCTTTCTTTATTTCTTCTTCAGTGAGTGATCTAAAACCTGCATTTTCAAAATCATCTCCAATTACAAAGCAATTTCCTGCAATATAATCATAAGTTAAATCTAAATTAGGGTACATTTTTAATATTTTTCCTTCTTCATTACATATAAGTAGCATATCATCAATATAGGGTACTACCTCGATTAGTCCATCTACTAATTTTTGCTTTGCCTCTAAAGTATCCTCTATTTCTATTACTTCAGGTAATTTTACTGTTTTTTCTAAATATTCTAATCTTCTTTGATTTACAGCATAACCTTTTAGCATATAATCTTTTAAAATTTTGTTTGCCCATTGCCTAAAAATTACACCATTTTTTGATTTTACGCGATAACCTACAGATATAATTACATCCAAATTATAGAATGGTACCTGTTGTTTTACTCCATCAACGCGCATTTTTTGCGTGTTGTTATTTTTACATCACAGAAGAAAAAGAAAAGAATGTGAAGGAATGATGTTACAAGCAGATGGTACTCCATTTGATTGGTTTGGAAGTGGAGAAAAATACTCGCTTCATGGTTTTATAGATGATGCTACAGGAAAAGTAACAGGATTATATATGTGTAAGAATAAATGTTTACTTGGATATCTAGAAGTTTTAAGACAGACATTAGAAAATTATGGGATTCCAATTTCTCTATATCCAGATAAATATAGTGTATTTTTTCCGCCAAAAAAAGTTAACGACCATATAACAATTGAAGAGCAGTTAAATGGTCGTGAAAAAGGTATTACTCAATTTGGTAGAATTGTAGAAGATTTAGGAATTACTATGTTTGCAGCATCATCTCCCCAAGCAAAAGGAAGAATAGAAAGATTATGGGAAACATTACAAAGTAGGCTTGTAACAGAATTTAGAATTAATAAAATAACATCTATAGAGCAAGCAAATAAATTTCTAATAACATATATAGTTAAGTATAATTCACAATTTGCAATAAAGCCACAAAACAAACAAAACATGTTTTTAAAACTACCAAAAAGATATAATCTTGATGAACTTTTATGTGTTAGATTTGAAAGAACAATTGACAATGCTGGAGTATTTTCAATAAATAATAGCAAATTCCAAATAATGGATAAAAGTCTACCACCAAAGACAAAAGTTCAAGTATATTTAAGTAAAAAAATTGGAATGCGTGTTAAATCTAAGAATAAAATTTATGATGTACAGCCTTTAGAAGTAATATCTAAAGACATAATAGATAATAATTCACTAGATTTACATTTATGGTTACCAGACGTTGTAGTTGATTTAATCAATGAATATTATCTAAAAGATGCAAAAGCATCATAAAATAAATCTATCGCCTAATTATATTATAGGCAAAAAGATAGAATTTAAACAAAAAATAAATCTTGATCCTGCCTCCGCGGCGAGCGGATTAACTCAAGATATACATATGGTGAAATATTCGCTAATAAAATAAAGTTATTTTAAAGTGAAATTTTCAAAAATTATTGACAGTTAATATTTGAATTGTAATTAAAATTTAATAAAATTGTAATAATTAATAAGCCATATCTTTATCAATTATAAATTTTGTAAAAAGCAGTTTTAGAATTATATTTTTTATTTAATATATTAAATATTTATGTCTATAAATTGATACTCTGTCCTTCTCTTTCCCATTCTAGCTTAATGACTACAATAAATTTAATCTATGCCTATTATTTCTCATCTTTTTTATTGAATTTCCAAATTATTAAAGCTATTATATATGTTATAACCAGCATCACAAATGGAATAGATATTGCTATTAATAAACCATTTTGAGTAAAATAATACCAATCGTGTGCTGGTGATACTTTCCCATCTTTCATATTTAGTAATACATTACTTGTATAATACATTTCATACAATATAGTTGGAATTAATCCATAAAATGTGTGTTTAAATTTTATAGCATTTGTTTTTTCAAAAATTGTAAAATTGATTATGCTAGTTACAGGTATTATACAATGAAAAAACAAATTACTATTCCTTATTAATGGCAAAAGTCCATTTTTTAATAAGATAGAGAAAATAATAAATACAACAAAAAATGTTAAACCAATAGCAGTTACAGCTATCATCTTTAAGATGTAATATTTAAATGGTATTTTTGTTATTTTTCCTCTTAAAAGTTGTATTTCTTTTATTGCAAAAGCAAATGATACTATTGCCATAAACACATTAGATTGAACAGTAAAATAGCCAAATGCTTGAAGTCCTGTTAATTCTCCAGGAGTTTCATAACCTTTCATAAATTTAAATCCTGAGAGTGCAATAGCCAATGCTACTACTGTCATAATTACTATTAATATATTTAATGCTATTGAAATTTTTATATTTGTATTATTTATTTTTTTCATCTTTTGCATACCTCACTTTTTGTTTCTATTTTAATTTTATACTAATATTTTCTTTTTTTTGCAACACCTTATAATCAGGATTTTTATATATTATTTGATACATTGTTGCAATTAATAACTAATAATACAAGCATTAGGAAGCATATAAATTTTTAATAATAACTATTCTATATTATTAGTAGAGTTATAAGTATTGGTATTAGCATTAACAGTATTGTTTTTGCTTATTGTATTAGATATACTATTTGAAGTTTTGTAATTAGATGTGTTATTTACATTATTTGTTATATTCTGTATATTTGTATTAGTATTTGTTTTGTTTGATATAATATTTGCATTAGTACTAATATTAGCATCTTTATTATTATTAATACTTTCTTCTTTTTTACTATCTTGTTTTATTGTGTTTTCTTCTCTAGGCGGTTCTTTTTCGTCTATTTCATCTGTTATTCCTTTTATAATTTCTGTAACATTATTCTGTGTTGTATTATTTTTATTAGTTTCATTTTTATTTTCATATTTAATTTCTGTTCCAGAATGTTTACTACATAAAGAAGGCTCTGTAAACCATAAGAAATATTCAGTATATGTGTGTTTACAACCTGTTGTTGCTTTTTCTCCTGTTTCAGCACATATGTTCACAGTTGTTATTGCATAAGGTTTTTCAAATTTTGCTCTATTTAATCCTGTATGGATTCTTGACATTACATTAGCCCATATTAATCCTGCTGGATTTCTTTGATTGAATTCGATACTTTCATTTTTATCAAATCCAAACCATGTGACTGCTGTGTAATATGGAGTAAATCCACAAAGCCATCTATCGTAATTTTCATCTGTTGTACCTGTTTTTGCTGCTACATCAACACCAGATATTTTACAATAAGTTGCTGTTCCATTCTCTCCTAAAACTGGTTGTGTCAAAAGTTCTTTTAGAATATAGGCAACTTCTTTTGAAAATACTCTTCTTTTATCTTGACCTGGTTTAACTAGTATATCCCCATTTTTTCTTTCAACTTTACTATAAAAAGTTGGTTCAATATATTCTCCATCATTTGCTATAGCGCTATATGCTCCTGCCATTTGTAATGGACTTATTCCTTTTTCTAAACCACCTAATGATAATGGTAAACTCTCATCTTTTTTTGTAAGTGTAGTAACTCCCATTTTTTCTAAGTATTTAATTGAAGTTTTAGGTTTTAATTTTTCCATTATTAAAACAAATGGTACATTTTGAGATGATTCTACAGCTCGTCTTACAGTAATATTTCCTAAGCTTTTACTATAATCTGTTGGATAGTAATCATCTCCAAAATCTTTTGGTGTATCATCGTAAATAGATGCTGCTGTAATTATCTTTTTATCAATTGCGGGAGCTAAAACTGCAATTGGTTTTATTGCAGAACCTGTTTGTCTAACACTTTGAGTTGCTCTATTAAATACTCTAGAAGCTTTCTTGTCTCCTAATCCACCAACGCATCCAACTACTGAGCCATCTTTATGATTAATTATTAACATTGCACTTTGTGAAGTTTCTTTTGAATTTTTAGAATTTAGGATATACTTTTTCTTTTTAAATTCTTTTTCAATTTCGTTTTGAACTTTTGAATCTTGTGTACTATAAATATTTAGTCCTGCCATATTTATATAATTTGTTGCGAAAGTTTCTGTGATATCATATTTTTTTGCAATATCTTCTGTTATCTCCGAAATTAGAGCATCTGTATGATAAGTATATATATCATCATTAGTTTCAATTTTACCCTCTTTAAAATTTAATCCTGATTCTAAATTTGATATAGCTTTATCATATTGAATACCATCTATATACTTTAGCTCTTTCATTTTATCTAAAACAGTATGAGTTCTTTTGGTGATTTTTTCTTTATTATCTTTTCCATTAAAAGGATTGTATGAATTTGGTGAGTGGTTTATCCCTGCTAAAAAAGCACATTCTTCTAATGATAAGTCATTTGCAGATTTGTTAAAATAATATTTAGAACCTGCTTCTACTCCATAAATACTTGGTCCTACATATATAACATTAAAATATGTTTCTAATATTTCTTCCTTAGATAGACAAGTTTCTAATTGCCATGCTTTCCACCATTCATTTATCTTTCTACCTATACTTTCTGTTGAATCGCCTGTCAAATTTTTAACTAATTGTTGAGTAAGTGTACTTCCTCCAAAAGATGAAGAACCAAAATGTACTATATATGATCCAATTGCAGAGAAAGTTCTTTTTAAATCAACTCCATGATGTGAATAATATCTTTCATCCTCTATTGCTATATAGGCATTTTTTAGGTTGTCTGGAATTTCATTATAAGTAACTAGTTTTTTCTTTTTTTCGCTACCAATTTTAGCTATTACTTTACCATCTAAATCTTTTACAATTGAATTTTCATTTAAAGTCATATCTTTAGCTAGCATTTTCCAGTTATGAGTATATATTGCAAGTTTTATACCATAAAATGAAATTATTATAGTTAATATTATAAATAAAGCTTTTTTAAATTTTTTATTTTTTAATTTGGTGATTTTTTTTCTTTTTTTCTTTGAAGAATCATCAATTTCAGAAATATTTTCTTTTCTTCCTTTCATTTCTAAAACAGCCTTAGGAAGTTCTTCTTTATCTTTATACCTGTGTTTAGCTTTATTAACACTTTTCTTTTTCATTCAATCACTTCTTTTCGTTTGATGATGTTATAAGTATATCATACTTAGCTACGAATTGTAACATTTTAACTAAAGATTGCACAAAATTTTTTAAATAATATTCCAATTTAATTATTTTTGATATATAATTGCTCTATAAAGAACGGAGTGTGATACTTATGATAAAACGAGAAGAAAATCCAGATTTTTTGAATGCTTTTTTAGATTACTCTACTACTATACTAAATAAATCACCTAATAGCATTAAAGAGTATAATTATGATTTAGCTATGTTTCTTAAATTTATAAAAATTCATTTTAATTTGACAAAAGAAACAGATTTTAAGGAAATAAAAATTAATGATTTAGATATTCATACTTTAAAACAAATAAAATTAGATGATATACATGCTTTTTTAAGTTATCTATCTACTGAATTTCAAAGCAAGCCAGCAACAAGAGCTAGAAAAATTTCTACAATACGTATATTTTTTAATTACTTATGCCAAGATGCTAGTCCAAAATTCTTATTAGATTATAATCCTACATTAAATTTAAAAACTCCAAAAAAGGATAAAAGATTACCTAAGTACTTATCTTTAGACGATAGTAAAAAATTACTAGATGCTGCATCAGATGAAGATAATAGAAATTGTGAAAGAGATTTTGCAATTACAACTTTATTTTTAAATTGTGGTATGCGTCTTTCTGAATTAGTTGGTATTAATATTAATGATATTGATTTTGAAGAATGTAAATTAAATGTTATAGGTAAATGTAATAAAGAAAGAACTATTTATCTAAATAAGGCCTGCATGAAAGCTCTTTCTGATTATTTACATGTACGCCCTACACAAGGAATAAAACACGATAAAAAATTTTCTGAAAAATCTTTATTCTTAAGTGAAAGGCGTGAAAGAATTAGTAATAGAACAGTACAATATATTATTAATAAAGAATTGCAGAAAGCTGGTTTAGACAGTCGTAAGTATTCTGTACATAAGCTAAGACACACTGCTGCAACTCTTATGTATCAATATGGACAAGTTGACATACGTGCTCTACAAGAACTTTTGGGACATGAAAGTATATCTACAACCGAAATATATACACATGTTAATAATGAACAAATAAGAAATGCAGTAGAAAGAAATCCACTTGCAAATATATAAAAAAGATTAAGGACTTAAATAAAGTCCTTATTTTAATACAATTTATTTGGTGTTCCGATTTGTTCTTATTTGTCAAAAATTTTTAAATAATAAGCTTGGATATCTGGAAGTAAACTATCAAAATATACATCATTCCCTTTACTGTCTTCTATCTTCATATTAGGAAATGTTTTTATCATTTTTTTATCATTCCAAAATTTAAAAATTATTTTTGATAAAATTTCATTATTATAAATGTTATCATATTCTTCTAATACTTTTTCAATATTATCTACTTTTATATTTTTTTCGACAACCATTCTATTAATAAATTGTTTTTGAGCAAAACACGTTAATAAGCAATCTACAAAAAGAAATAAAATTATTGCAAAAGTAATAGCTTTTAATAACCTTATAGAAATTTTTTCTTTTATTTTGGAAATTGTTTTATCAATTTGTACATTTACTATTTTAATTAAAAATGGAGTTAAAATTCCCCAAAATATTGAATATAATAAACATACTCTTCCATTGATATTAAAAATATAATTAGAATAATCCCACCAAGTTATCCCCATTATTGTCTCTACCAAAAAACTTGTTATATATTCTGTTATTGTTCCAATTAAAAAGCCTCCAATAAATAAAGTGAGTTTATTTTTATCAAAATATTTTGCAAATAAAGTTATAATTACAGCTCCTGAGCCATATATCCCACAAAAAGTTCCATATAAAAAACTTTGTCTCGATTCCCAAACTCCTTTTGTAACTATTCCAAATAACGTTTCTAAAATATATCCTATAAAACTATATATTATGAAATATGCAAATAGCTTCCATATACTTATTCCTAATATTGTTGGTTTGAACTTTTTCATTTTTGAATCTCCTTATCTGAATTATATATTATCATATTAAAAAAAACAAGTCTTACACTGCAAAGTATAAGACTTAGATTTTGTTAGTACATTAGCTATAATAAAATTGGGCTTATTTGTTGTCCCTCCAAAGCATATTTTATTGTTTTAATTATATATTCTGAATCAAAAACAATTGACCTTGGTTTTGTAATTGGATTGTCTTGTCTAAATGGTACAAAGTAATAATTTTTTCTATTTAATAATTTACCTATGTTTTCAGCATTACCACTTAACCCATTATTTGTAGATGGTGCAATAACTAAAGGTCTATTATTTCTTAAGTGTGATTTTGCAGCCATAACAGCTGGAGTATCTATAATATCACAAGCAAGCTTTGCCATGGTATTTCCGTGAACAAGGTGCTATAACCATAATATCTATCATTTTTTTAGGACCAATAGGTTCGGCACCTTGGATAGTATGAATAATTTCTTTGCCAGTAATTTCTTCAATTTCATTTATAAAGTCTTTAGCTTTTCCAAATTTTGTGTCTAAATTGTAACTATTATAAGACATTATTGGAATCACTTTAGCTTCTTGCTTAATTAATTCTTTTATTTTAGGTATTACTATTTTAAATGTACAAAATGAACCAGTTAATACAAATCCAACTTTTATTCCTTTTAATTCCAAAATTCATCATATCCTCCTTTCATATTACATTTATATATAATATGAAATTATGGAAATTTTGGAGTTTCTTTTTTTCAATTTTAATTAAATCGATTTTATTATATAGAATTTGATGCTATTTTTAGGTTTTATATTTTATAAATATTTTCTAATTACTCTATTATTAGCTTTAATTTATGCATAAAAATATTTATTTTACGAACAATATAAATTATGAATCAAATTTTAGAAACAAAGTTAAAAAAGTTTAAAAGTATTATTAATTTTTTTAAAATCCAGTTTACTATTTCTATTTTTTTTATAATTGTTTTTGTTATTGTATTGATATTGTATTTTAATTCTAACAATAATAAAGAAAAAATTTCAAGCAATATCTCAGAAAACTATAATTTATATAAACTATATTCAGTATCTTTGAGTAAGCCTTTAAAAGATGATGAAATATTAGGTACAATTGAAATTCCTAAAATAAATATCAAATATCCTGTTTTTTCTAAATTTGATGATGAATTATTAAAAATTTCTCCTTGTAAATTTTATGGTAAGTCTCCAAAAGAATATGGAAATTTATGTATTGCAGGTCATAATTATAGTAATTCAAAATTTTTTAGTAATTTGTTTTTATTAGAATACGGTGATGAAATATATTTATACGATAATTCTGAATATAAATATATCTATAAAGTTTTTTCATCTTATGAAGTAAAAAGTTCTGATATGAATCCAATATTAAATTATAATAAAAATATAAAACAATTAACTCTTGTTACATGTAATAATTTAAATCAAAACAGATTAATTGTTAAAGCAGAACAATAGTAGGCTGACACGAACAATAGAGTCTAAGATTATCTCTTAGACTCTTAATAAAATTCAATTAAATATTTTTATAGTCATTTATCTTTTTATAAGCATATACTGCTGATATTCCAAATACAACAACTAACATTGCTACAGGTATAGAATCTTCAATTCCTGTTTTTGGTAAATCAGTATTTTTATTTGTATTATTGTAAATACTAGAATTATTAGTATTCTTATTTGTATTTGTATTATTACTGTTTGTATTGTTTGTATTACTGTTTGTATTTGAATTTGTATTCGCTGTATTTGTATTTCCTGATGTATTATTTGATGAAGTATTATTTAATGTTCCTGTTAAATCTGTAAAACCTGCATCATTATCTGCAGCATTTACAGATGTTGTAAACAATACTACCATTAAGCTTATTAATAAAATTGTAACTACTTTAACTAAATTTTTCATAATTGATATCTCCTCTTCTTTCTTCTTTTACTTATTATTTATACAATCATTAATTATTATACAATAAAAATACCCAAAAATCAAGCAAAATGTATAAAAATAAATAAAAATAAACTTTCTTTTGTTTTTCTATCTTAATTTTATACTTATTTTTTTTTAAAGTCAATACTTTTTTTATATTTTTTTATTACATTTATGTTACAAAGTTATTAGTCACCATCCAATTTTTTCTATCTTGCTTAAACACAATATTATATAAAAACTATCTTTATAAATAATGCCTATATATTAAACTTAAACAAAACAATGTCTCCATCTTGCATAATATACTCTTTTCCTTCTGAACGAACTAAGCCTTTTTCTCTTGCTGCAACCATAGAACCTTCTTTTATTAAGTCATCATAAGAAACTACTTCAGCTTTTATAAATCCTCTTTCAATATCTGAATGTATTTTACCAGCTGCTTGTGGCGCTTTTGTTCCCTTTTTTATTGTCCATGCTCTTACTTCAGGTTCTCCAGCTGTTAAAAATGACATTAAACCTAATAAATCATAACTTTTTTTAATTACCTTATCTAATCCAGATTCTTTTAATCCTAAAGCTTCTAACATTTCTTTTTTATCTTCATCTTCTAATCCTGAAAGTTCTTCTTCTATTTTAACGCATAAAGGAATTACTTCAGCTTTTTCTTTTGATGCATATTCTTTAACTTTTAATACTAGTTCATCATTTTCAGCATTTTCTATTTGTTCTTCTGATATATTAGCAATATAAAGTATTGGTTTTGTTGTTAATAAAAACATATCTTTAACAAGTTCTTGTTCTTCTTCATTAAACTCTAATGCTCTTGCAGATATTCCATTTTCCAAATTTTCTTTAATTTTTTCTAACAAATCTATTTCTATTTGATATTTTTTATCTGCTTTTAAATTTTTTCTTGCTTTTTCTAACCTTTTATTTACTGTTTCTATATCTGCAAAAATAAGTTCTAAATTTATTGTATCTATATCTCTTATTGGATCAACACTACCATCTACATGAACAACATTTGAATCATTAAAGCATCTAACAACTTCACAAATTGCATCTGTTTCACGAATATGTGATAAGAATTTATTTCCTAGACCTTCACCTTTGCTTGCTCCTTTTACTAAACCTGCAATATCAACAAATTCAATCACTGCATGAGTTGTTTTTTGAGGATTATACATTTTTGTTAATTCATCTAACCTTTCATCTGGTACTGGAACAACTCCTACATTTGGTTCT
The DNA here is from genome assembly GCA_036307105.1 of Clostridia bacterium. Classification (GTDB taxonomy): domain Bacteria; phylum Bacillota; class Clostridia; order TANB77; family CAG-508; genus CAG-269. Next base: position 63,403 of record JAXJYD010000026.1, read on the forward strand.
ATTGTGCAGAATGGATAATTTGCACATTCTGCACCAGCTTTTGTTATACTATTAAACATTGTACTTTTTCCTACATTTGGTAGACCTACAATTCCTAATTTCATATTTTTTGGTCCTTTCTATTTTATTTTTTCTTTAATTTCTTTTAAAATTTTTTCTTTAAACTCTTCTACTTTCATTGCTCCTAAATCACCATCTTTATAAGAACGAACTGAAACAGTACCAGCTTCTACTTCTTTTTGTCCTATAACTAACATATATGGAATTTTTGCAAGCTCTGCTTCACGTATCTTGTATCCTGTTTTTTCATTTCTATTATCAACTTCTACTCTTATTCCCTCTTTTATGAGTTCTTCTTTTAATTTAAAACTATACTCATGTTGATTATCTGTAATAGGTAATATTCTTACTTGTTTTGGAGCAACCCATAAAGGTAAAATTCCTTTTGTTTCTTCTAACAAGAAAGAAATAAATCTATCAGAAGATCCAAGTATTGCTCTATGAATTACAACAGGTCTATGTTCATTTCCGTCTTCTCCAATATATGATAATTCAAATCTTTCTGGTAAAGCAAAATCTAATTGACATGTTGGAATTGTTACATCGTGTCCTAAAGCTGTTTTTATTTGTATATCAATTTTTGGTCCATAAAAAGCTGCTTCTCCTTCTGCTTCATAGAAATCTATATTAAGTTCTTTTAAAATACCTCTTAGTTGACTTTCTGCTGTCTCCCACATTTCATCATTATCAATATACTTTTCTTTATTGTTTTTGTCTCTTAAGGAAAGTCTAAATGCAAATCTATCTCTTTCAAATCCGAAGTCATTTATATAAACTTCAAATATTAATTTTATTACTTTTCCTACTTCTTCTTTTATTTGGTCAGGTCTTACAAAAAGATGAGCATCATTTTGGCACATTTGTCTAACTCTTTCTAATCCACATACTGCTCCACTATTTTCATATCTAAAATCATGTGCAAGTTCACCAATTTTAATTGGTAAATCTCTGTATGACCTTAATTCATTTTTATAAACAAGCATATGATGAGGACAGTTCATTGGTCTTAAAACTAATTCCTCGTTATCCATCTTCATTACTGGAAACATATCTTCTTTATAATGATCCCAATGTCCACTTGTTTTATAAAGATCTGTTGTTGCAATGCTTGGTGTATATACATGGTCATACCCTAATTGTAATTCTTTATCTTGAATATACCTTTCTAGTATTCTTCTAATTGTTGCCCCATCAGGTAAGTACATTGGAAGTCCTGCTCCTACTAATTTATGAGTCATAAATAGTTTTAAATCTTTACCTATTTTTCTGTGATCTCTTTGTTTTGCTTCTTCTAACTTTTGTAGATATTCTTCTAACTCTGAAGCCTTTGGAAATGATATACCATATATTCTTTGTAGCATTTTATTTTTTTCGCTACCTCTCCAATATGCTCCTGAAGAAGAAAGTATTTTAACTATTTTTACTTTTCCTGTACTTTCTAAATGTGGACCTGCACATAAATCTGTAAAGTCTCCTTGTTTGTAAAAACTAATTTCTTCACCTTCTGGTAATTCATTAATTAATTCTTGTTTATATGGTTGATCTTTCATTAATTCTAATGCATCTTTTTTTGGTAAAGAAAATCTTTCTATTAGTAGATTTTCTTTTATAATTTTTTTCATTTCTGATTCTATATTTGCTTTATCTTCATCAGTAAATGGTTTTTCTACATCAAAATCATAATAAAATCCATTTTCTATACTAGGTCCAATTGCAAATTTAACATCAGGAAATAATCTTTTTACAGCTTGAGCCATAATATGTGATGTTGTATGCCAATATGCTTTTTTTCCTTCTAAATCGTCTTCTCTAAAAGTATGAATTACTAAATTACAATCTTCTTGTAATTCATATCTAATGTCTTTTATTTCTCCATTAATCTCACCACAAGTTGCAACTCTTGCTAATCCTTCGCTTATTTGTTTTGCAACATCTAAGATTGAACTTCCTTTTTCAACTTCTAGTACATTTCCGTCCTTTAATGTAACTTTAATCATAATTAATCCCTTTCCTTTCTTAATATACTTAATGTTTGGAAAAAATTGTATTACAATTATTTTTCAAACCAAAAAAACACCCAATGAACACAAATATCATGTTCAAGGAGTGCTAAATTAACACGGTTCCATCCTTAATTTTACTTAGTTTATAGGTTATAACGTTACCTAACGTCTAGCTTATTCACTAGAAACATTCGAAGAGGTAGTTTTTCAAATATGTTTTCTTAAGTTAGCTCTCAGCCTATGGCTAACATTCTCTTTTTAAGTAACCTTTATTTTACTCTTTCTCTTACTAGTTTTTTATTTTTTATAAATATTATTTTACAACCTTTTTTAGAAAAAGTCAATAAAAATTGTGACTGGCAAGTGAAAATGTCTCAAAAATGTCTATACATTAGCAAATAAAAATGTCTTAATCAAAATAGAAGTTAGATTGAAAATTATGGTGTAATTGCAAATAAAAATGTCTTATAATTTACCTCGAAGGAGGTAAA
>JAXJYD010000027.1:0-29723 GCA_036307105.1 Clostridia bacterium
AAGAAATAAAAAATATTTTAGGACAAAGTAAAAAAAACTAAAAAAGTGAACAACTTTCTGAAACAATTATCGCACCTGATTTAGTTACTAAAACTAAATTACAGGTGCGTATTTCCATTATTTTACTGCTAAAGTCAGGTTTTATTATCAAAAGTCAAGTCTTTTTCAACATTTTCAACATTTTCTTCACTTTCCAATTTTTAAATTATTTCTCTTTAATTCTTTTTGCTATACATTTTTTTATCAATTTTATTTTAACATTTACATTTCAAGAAAAAAATAAAAGCCTATGACTTTCATCATAGACTTTTAGTTTTTAGCTAACTTTTTTAATAGTTTCTTTGTCTCATAGCCTCATTGATAGAAACTTGTGCGGAGATTTCTCTCTCCAAACTTTCTAATGTTTCAGCTGTAAGACGTTTATCCTGCGGTACTTTTGTTATCCTCATTTGACCATTACTTCTTTCCGCAAGCTTATGGAGCATCTTTATATAACTGCTCAAGTTAGCACCTCCTATGAACTATAATAGTATTGATTTTTGGGCATTTATCATGCTCTGAGCTAAGATATACTCATTTTCTACGCAACATAGACGAATTCTGCTCTCAAGTCTACGAAGATCTTCTGGAGTTAGTTTATCTTCTTCTTTTGCTTTAACTCTCTTTCCTCCAGTTATTCCAGAGTTTTTTAATTCTTGCTCTATTTCCTCATTATAAGTCATAGAATCCTCCTAGATAAAATAGTTATTTTACTATAGCTAACCTCCCTATAGATGCAAAAAATAAGGAGTATTTGCATATTTTTGCATAGTATAATGTTATCATATTTTTATGTTGATTTCAAGATGTACTTTCATATCTAATTTATTTTCTTACCTATTTCTAAATATAATTTACTTCTTAAATTTTCTTACATTATCATAATTTTGATTTTTTTCATTTAAATATCCCAAACTATACACTCCTTTGTATTCACTATTTAAAAACAATTCCACTCTATGTTTTTTATTTTCTACATTTATTTTATCTTCCTGTAATTGTGAGTTGTCTAATTTAGTTAGTGTATATTCACTGTTTGGCTTCATATTTAAAATTGAAAGATTGTTATCTCTTTTATTTTTTCCTGGTGTTAGCATGTGTAGTGAAAAGGTATAGTTGTCTTCATTCACTTTCAGATTACCACTAGATATAGTTATTCTATTTGGAATATTTGATAAATTATCAAACAAATACATTTCCATTGGAATGTTTTTTTGTTTAATTTCTTCATTTTTATCATAACTAATATTTAATATTGGAAGGTCTGTGCTTTTTAAATTATAAATATTATATTCTTTTTCATCATAAATCATTATTTTAAATTGGTAATTATTTTTTACTTTTTCATTAGTTATTTCTTCTGATAAGATAACTATTTTTGCATTTTTATTATTTGAGCCATAGCTAACATTTGGGTTATATTTATTTTGACTGTCATTTACCAACGAATAAAATAAAGTATTATTCTTTTCATCAATTATTAATTTGTAATCATTAAATTTAATATCTTCTAATACCAATTCCGTATTTTCTATTCGAGATTCTATTATACTATTCCATTTACTTTCACTTACTATAAGTTTATTATATTCATGGCTTGGATTTAACATTATTATTAAAATTATAATTATAGCTGTAAAAACAATTACCGGTATTATTATTTTCATTCTATTTTTCATAATATGTACCTTCTCTTTCTTTTCTATAATACAATTTTTTTCAATTTATACTATATCATCAGCATCATATTCAATTATTGAATATTTGCTTATTCTTTCATTTTTAGATAATTCCTTGTTTAATTCTTGTATGTTTTTATATGTAAGTTCAATTGCATAATCAAAACCTTTTGATGTGTAATTTCTTGATTTAAATTTATGGCTTATTCTTCTATCTTTAAATATTTTAGTTAAATCATTTTCTATATCTTCTGTACTTCTTACAATTAGTACAAATGATTTTCTGCCAAAGTTAATATGTTCTAAAACTATTAACACAATAGTAACTACAACTGATGTTAAAACACCTACTTCAAATAATTGACATCCACATATAATTCCTATAAAAACACTCCAAAGTAAGTATAACATATCAACTGGATCTTTTACAGATGTTCTAAATCTTATTATTGCAAGTGCTCCTATTGTACCTAATGTTATTACTAAATTTGATTGTAAACACAAAATTATTGTTGATATAAAGAATGGCAAAATAGCTGTTGTTATATTAAAAGATTTATTATAAAACGATCTATGTGATACCATTCTATATACAAAAAACTCATATATAGCAAGTATTGCTACCATTACTAGTACAGATATTATTGTATTTGTTGTTATGCTTTCATTAGCATACGAATTTATAATATTTTCAAAAACTTCCATAATTTTATATTTCCTTTCTTTTTTATTTCTTAATTTGGACAGAATTAAATTTTGGCAAGGAAAGTTTTATTCAAAAGGCAAAGGAACATACTGGTGTATGTGACTGCGTTTTGAATGAAACTTGACACAGCCCAAAATTGTAATTATGTTCAAATTTATCTCATGTAACAATCTAGAATTCTCCTCCCATAATAATACTTCGAAAAAGAACCTTGTTTTAAACTATATGATTCTACAATATTTCTTATATGTGATGGTAATATGTTATCAAACTTTACTTCTAATACATTTAGTCCACTTGGAAGTACATAAAAACTTTGATAATCACCATCTAAAAAATTCTCAAGTTCGTATGAAGCTGAAATCTTCATATCAAATGTTACTCTTACATTTGTTATTTCTTCAACATAAGCTATTCTTTCATAATCTATAATAACTTTTGGCTTGTAATTGTGTATTAGTATATCTACTGCTAATTCTTTTATTAAATCTTTTTCTGTTTCAAATACTAAGTCTGTAACATCTCCTGAAACAATTTTGTTATATTCATCTACTATTATTTTACATGATTTCTTATGACATCTGCCTTCTACTTTTTCTTTTTTTTCTAACCTAATATAACTTAGGTCATCTCCATAATATCTTATTCTCCATTTAAACCTTTTTGATAAGCCAGAATTTGTTGTATAAATAGATGTATCTTTATAATCATCAAAGTATAAAGAATGTATATAATACCTTCCGTTCAAGAGGTGTATGGGAATCTATCTCCATTATTTCAGATAATCTTGATTTTAATAGAGATAGTTCCTGATTAGTTAAAGTATATTTCCATTCACTACGATAAACTTTCATAATCATATATCTCCTTTTTTATCTTCCTCTTCTACCGCCATTCATCTGCATTTCTCCACCATTTTGCATATTTTCATTTTGTTTCATTTGTCCAGGCATTTCACCTTTCATACCTCCACCCATCATTTGATTAGTGATTGTATTGGTTTCAGTTCCATTTACTATTATTTTTCCTCCGTTTTTTTGCACCGTCCCATCACAGTCAAATGGTGAATTAGCAGTAATATTTATTGTACCTCCATTAATATAAATATTACCATTGCTATCTATTCCGTCTGTATCTCCTTGTCCCATTTTTATTGTGATATTTCCGCCATTTATTTCTACTGTAGGAGTACTTATATTAGATTTTTTACTTGCATTTATTCCATCATCACTAGCTTCAATATTTATAGTTCCATCATCTATTTTTATTAAAGTTGCTTCTATTCCTTCTGCTGCTTTTATATTAAATGATCCTCCACTTATTGTAGCCTTTGTTATACCTTGTATTCCATCACTTTTTGCTGTAATATTATAAGTTCCACCTGTTATGTTCACATATCCTAGCTCTGAATCTTCATCATTTGAGGCCTTTATTCCATCTCCACCTGCATTTATTGTAAATGTACCATCTGAAATCTCTACACTATCTTTTCCTCTTATTCCATCATCATCTGAATTTATTGTATATGTTCCATTTTTAATTACTAATGTATCTTTTGAAACAATTCCATCATAATTTGATTTTACTTCTAGAGTTCCAGTACCTTCTAATACTAAATCAGCTTTTGAATATATTGCACCATCCAAATCCTCTGATGTAGTAGCTGTAATTTTATTTGTTCCAGATACCGCTATTGTAACTTTTTTAGATTTCTCTACATTTATAGCAGGACCACTTGAATTTGTAATTTCTACACCATTTAAATTTAAAATTACTTCTTCACTAGTATTTACTATTACACTTTCATATTCTCCTGATAAATCATAACTTCCTCCAGATGTTATGTTTAAATTTTTTGAATTGCTTGTTGTAGTTTTACTACTAGAACTTGAATTACTACTGTTTGTAGTAGTTGTATTTGTTTGATTATCTGATAAATTTATATTATTATACGCAATTACAAAACATACAACGACTACAATTGTTGCTACTGCTATACTCACTCCAATTATTATCTTTTTCACATTTTTATTTTTGTTTTCTTCCATAATTAAATTCCTCACTTTCTTAATATGGTTTTATTATACAAGCCAAATATTGAAAAAAGATTGAAAATTTTGAAAATCTTCAATCTTTTTTAATTGTAGTTACAATTCACATCTAAAAATATAAAATAATAAATTAGCTCAAAAAAGTATGTATATTTTTTTACGAGCAGTTATGGGTGGTGACCGACAAGCTTACAGTCTACATTAAAACTGAGCAAGATGCGAAAATTTTAATTGTAGACTGTGCGAAGTTGGGGCGGCGCAGTAAAAAAATATACATACTTTTTGGAGCAAATTCAGTTCGATGTAAATTGTAATAATTTCTAAATCTTTACTATAAAAATTGTAAATCCATCTTTTGAATTTGCTTCTATTGTTCCTTTATATTTTTCTACTATTCCTTTTGCAATTGAAAGTCCAAGTCCATACCTTTTTTCATTTCTATTTCTTGCTTTATCTACTCTATAAAATCTTTCAAATATTTTTTTTCTCTCTTCTTCTGGTATAGGTTCTCCTTGATTTTTAACTTCAATCTTTATATCATTTTTTTCTTTTATAGTATTCACAATAATTTTACCATTTTCTTTTGTATGTTTTATTGCATTATCAAGTAAAATAGAAATAATGTGTTTTATATCTTCCTTTTCTCCATTAAACTCTATTCCATCATTAATATTTGTTTCTAATTTAATTTTCTTTTCATAAATTATACTTTCAAAAACTGAAACTGACATTTGAACTTCTTTTGATAAATTGAATTTTTTATTATTTGTAGTATTTGTGTTTTCCATTCTTGCAAGAACTAGTAGATCATTTACAAGTTTATTCATACTTTGAACTTCGTTTTGTATATATGTTATCCACTTATTTTCTCCAACCTTATCTTGAAGAACATCTGCATTTGCTTCAATAACTGCAAGTGGCGTTTTTAGTTCGTGTGATGCATCTGATACAAACTGTTTTTGTTTTTCAAATGAATCTGCAACTGGTTTTACAATTGTTTTTGATATTTTTTTAGCAATTATATAAATTGTTATTAATCCTAAAACACCCACTACAATTGCTATAATAATTGTAGTTTTTAATTCCTTTATTGTATTTTCACTTTCTATTAAAGTTACTTCTTTTCCATTTATACCTATTTTTCTAACCTTATATATGTAATTTCCTATATATCCTTCATCAACATTTCTTTTACTAACTTCTATAGCATAATTTCTTATTTCATCAGTAATATTTGTTGATTTTGAAATTGCATTATTATTGTTAACATCAATCTTATAAACACCTTCAATATATCTTTCATTTTTTTCTTCACTAAACTCTCTTAATCTATCTTCTTTATTTTCCATTCTTCCTTCTAATCTATCCATGAACATTGTAGAAGACATTATAGTATTTCTATAACTAAAAGTTGTAAATAAAATAATTATTCCAATTATAATTACTGAAAGCGAAATTTGAATTATCCAAAATATCTTTTTTCTTAATTTATCTATCATCTTTATCGTTCTCCTCTCATTTTGTTGAAAAGATTTAAAACTATAATTATTTTTCAACAAACTCCAATTTATAGCCAACTCCTCTTATTGCCTTTATATATACTTTTGATTCAATTAATTTTAGTTTTCTTCTAACAAATGTGATATAAACTTCTACATTGTTATACTCTGTATCACTTTCATATCCCCAAATCCTTTTGGCTAAACTTTCTCTTGAGGATATTTGATTTTGGTTTATTAATAATTGCTCTAAAAGTTCTAACTCCTTACCACTTATTTGGATTTCGTTGTTATAGCTTTTTAGTTTTGCATTTTTAATATCTAATACTAGATCTCCGTATTCCAAGCATTCTGTATTTTGAATATTATTTGTTCTCTTTAGTACAGCTTTTATTCTAGCCATAAGCTCTCGCATAGCAAATGGTTTTGTTATATAATCATCTGCTCCATGTTCTAAACCATTTAATTTATCTTCTATTTCAGATTTAGCAGTAAGCATTATTATTGGTGTTTTTATTTTTGCTTGTCCTAATGTTCTTAATATATCAAATCCATTCTTCTTTGGAAGCATTACATCTAATAAAATCAAATCGTAATTTTCTGTTAATGCTTCATCTTCTCCATCTTCTCCATTTGTTTCTATTTTTACATTAAATTTTTCATTTTTTAATGTTTCTGCGATTGCATCTGCTAAACTATATTCATCTTCTATAATTAATATATTCACTTTTAATTCCACCTTTTTTATTTTTTATTTGAAAAAAGTTTTTTTAATAGTCATTTGGTGGTAAATATATAAATTCACCAACCACATTTATTAAGCAATTAATTATTCTGCGTTTTGACTATTTTCAGCACTATTATTTTTTCTTTCTCTTTTTTCTGCTTTTTTACTTTTTAGGGCTTCCTTTTCCTCATCTGTCATATTTTCTAATTTGGCTTCTCTTTCAGCTTTTATAGTTTCCTTCTCTTCATCAGTCAAATTCTCGAACTTTGCTTTTTTCTCTGCTTTTTTAGCTTTTCTTTCAGCTTTTATGGCTTCTTTTTCTTCATCTGTCAAATTCTCAAATTTTTCTTTTCTTTCTTTTTTAGAAGTTTTATTTTCTGTACTTACTACTGATGATTCTTGAGAAGCATTAACTACATTTGGAAAACTAGCTATTAAAAGTAATAATGCTGTAACTACAATGATTCCTACCATTGTAATTGTTTTTGCTTTTTTCAAATAAATCACCTCTTTCCTAATAGATTTAACCTTTTCTTAGGTTATGATCTAATTTTAATAAGTAATCATTGAAAATAAATTGAAAATTTTAAATAATTTTATTTTTTGATGTTTAGATTATATAATAAAAGACCAATAATTTCAATTTAAAACTATTAGTCTATAATTATTTGTTACAATTCGCAACTGAAATTACATAATAATAGGTTAGCGTTCAGAAATATGTATATTTTTTTACGAGCAGTTATGGGTGGGGACCGACAAGCTTACAGTCTACATTAAAATTGAGCAATATGCGAAAATTTTAATTGTAGACTGTGCGAAGTTGGGGCGGCGCAGTAAAAAAATATACATACTTCTGAACGCGAATTCTATTAAAACGTGAATTGTAACTTTTATTTAGACGACTTAGGTATAGCATCTACTTGAACACCATTTACAATTATTGTACCTCCAATAAATGTAGCTGTACCATCATAATCAAATGTAGAACTTCCTGTTACATTTATTGTGCCTCCAGATACTATTAAATCTCCATTTGAATCAATACCGTCTGTATCTCCATCAGCCATAACAATTGTTAAATTTCCTCCTGTTATTTCTATGGTTACTTTGTAACTATTTGATTTATTTCCTGCATTTATTCCATCTCCTGTTGCATTTATAGTGATTGTACTTCCATTTATTTGCACATAAGTACCTTCAATTCCTTCCGCTCCATTTAGGGTTATAGTTCCATCATCTATTTGGACTACTGATCCTCCATGAATACAATCATCTGTAGCTTCAATATTTATATTTCCTTTTGCTATAAATACATATCCTTTAGTATCATCACTACTATTTTCTGCATGTAATCCATCTGTTCCTGCATTTATTGTTAAATTTCCATCTGCTATTCTTATTGAATCATTTGCTCTTATTGCAACTGCTATTGATTTGATATTATATTTACCACCCGTTATTTTAATATCATCTTTTCCTGTAATACCATTTTGAGTAGATTCAATATTTAATGTTCCTGTTACTTTTAAAGAATTACTTCCATTTGAAGTTACAAATACTTTGTCTGCTGTTTTTACATATATAACAGGCATTGTTTCATTTGTAATAGATACATTATCTAAAACAATTTGAACCTTGTCTGAATCTCCAGCTTCTACATAAATTGTAACATTTTTAGCTGTTCCTGATATAACAAAAACTCCTTCTGATGTAATATTTATATTTTTCCCATCAGACACATCATATTTAGTAGCATTAGAAGTATTTGCATTTTGTTCTAAATCCCTATTCGTAAATAATTCACTACTTTTATATATCTTTGAAACATTAGTTATGGTTTCACCATTATTATTTCTTAATACACTTAAAGCAATTACTACTCCAATTAAAACTATTACTCCTATTATTAAATACACTTTTTTCATATTATTATTCCTCCTTTTTTAATAAACTTAATATAAAGGATTAACATTGAAATAACATTGAAAAGATCTTCATTTTTAAATTTTTATACTGCATATATACTATCAAAAAAATTTGAACAAATCGGAACGCCCCTTAAATTTATAGTATATTATTTCAAAGCATATTTTTTAATTTTCTACAAATTATACTATGTAATGCGTTCCGTAAATTTGTTCTCGCGCGAAATTTTCGCCAAGAAAATTTCTGTGCAACGTATAGCGCGAAGCGCTTTTTATATAATAGGAAAGAAAGCACTTTTATAGTACTTTCTTTTATTTTTTATTTATTCAAAATATAAAAACCAAAATTTAAATATGAAGCAAATAATACCCAAAGTAAATATAGTATTTGAAGTAAGCCTGCTACTTTATTTTTATTATAAAACTTGATTATCATTATAAATACTAATATAGCAAGTAATATAATCCATAAAAACGAAAATAATCTCCATTTAAATATAAAGAAAAATATTGACCATAAAGCATTTACACCAAGTTGAAGATAATAAATTAGATTAATTTCATCATCAACCTTATTATTTGTCTTCAATATTCCATAAGAAATTCCCATCAAAATATAAATAATGGTCCATACTATCGGAAATATAAACCCCGGTGGTGCAAATGGCGGCTTTTGTAATATTTCATAGTCCATAAATTGAGAAATAAGAAGACCTACCACCCCTCCTACTATAACAGGGATTAAAATAGATTTTATATAAACCCATACCTTATTCATATAATCACCTCTAGTTATAGTATATGTCGGATTTTTTATGGTTATAACTAAAGTAAATTGTTACAGTTCAGTAATTCTCTATCTGTAAGTCCGCGCAAGTGATAGTTTATAAAAATTTTGTAATGATCCGTGGGTGACCGTTCAATTATTTCCAAAAGTTTGAAAAACTTTTGATGAAATAATTAGAATGGGGCGAATGAAAAAATTTTTATAAACTATCACGGTTAAGCAGGACAGACAAAATTAAATTACTGAACTGTAACAATTAAACTTCTTTTTTATTATTATATACCTTATCTAAAAATTCATCTGGATAATTATTATCTAGAAATACATCTACATCATTTTTAGGTAGAATATTTTTGTGTCTTTCATCTTGTCTTACACCAGCCATACATGAAATAACAATATCTGCTATCATAAATACTGCAAATATAGCTGTTCCAATTTTTACTCTTTTTTTAGTAATATATTTATCTAATTTTTGAATTAACGGATATACAACTTTCAAAAATGCAACAGCAATTAATCCCCAATAGAAACAATATAAAAGGCTTGTTCTTCCATTAAAATTTATGAATTCGTTAGTGTAATCCCATGATATTGTTCCAAAAAATATTTCTTGTAAAAAAGAACATACATATTCTAAAATACCACCCATTATCATTCCTGAAAAAAATGCTTTTTTAGGATCTTGAACTTTTCTTATTAATAAATAATATGCTACTGCACCCATTCCATATACTTGAATAAAAGGTCCATATACCAATCCTTGTCTAAATACTACTGTTCTTGTATATACTATTCCATAAATAACTTCAGCAAAATATCCAAATACACTTCCTATTACAAATATCCAAAATATTTTTATTAGAAAGTTTATAGCATTATTAATTTTTTTTCTACTATTTTTCATATTTTTCCCCGTATTATTTTCTTTATCAACATTATACACCATTCTTCGAAAAAATCAACTAGTATCTACTACTATTATATGCTATAATAGTAATGGTGAGATTAATGATAAGAATTAATAATATAAAAATCAGGAACGATTTAAATGAAAAAGAATTATTTGAATTAGTTATAAAAAAATATAAAATTAAAAAAGATGATATTATAGATTGGAAAATTTCAAAAAAATCTATTGATGCAAGAAAAAAAGATGATGTACATTATGTTTTTTCTATTGATTTCAAATTAAATAATGAAAATAATTATAAACATTTTGATAAAATAAAAGAATTTAAAATGCCTGAAATAAAAATAATAAATAAAGATAATAAAAAAGTAGTAATAGTTGGAAGTGGACCTAGTGGGCTATTTTCTGCTTTAATTTTAGTTCAAAATGGTATCTCTCCTATAATAATTGAACAAGGTGATTGTGTTGAAAATAGAAAAAAGAAAGTTGATGATTTTTTTAAAAAAGGGAACTTAGACGAACTTTCAAATGTTCAATTTGGAGAAGGTGGCGCAGGAACTTTTTCAGATGGAAAATTAACTACAGGAATTAATAGTCCTTTTTGCAAAAAAGTTCTCAAAGAATTTGTTAATTTTGGAGCGCCAAAAGAAATTCTATATTTATCTAAACCTCATATTGGAACAGATATTTTAATTAATGTAATTAAAAATATGAGAGAATATATCATTTTCAAAGGTGGTAAATTTCTTTTTAATACCAAAGTTATTGATTTTGAAATTAAAGATAATATCATAAAAGGCGTTTATTGTAAAAATAAAAATAAAGAATCTTTTATTAACTGTGATAAATTAATACTTGCAATTGGTCATAGTTCTAGAGATACTTTTGAAAAGCTATATTCAAAAGGTATTAATATGGAAAAAAAGAATTTTTCAGTAGGACTTAGAATTGAGCATTTACAATCAGATATTAATAAAGCTCAATATGGGACTTTAACTAAATTAAATCTTCCCACTGCTGATTATAAATTAGCATACCACTCACCTACTGGCCGTTCTTGTTATACATTTTGTATGTGTCCAGGTCGGAGTTGTTGTTGGTTCTTCAAGTGAAAAAAATACCATTGTAACAAATGGTATGAGTTATTTTGCACGTAATGGAAAAAATGCAAATTCTGCAATACTTGTTAATGTTGTTCCTGATGATTTTAATAGTTCTTCTCCTCTTGCTGGAATTTATTTTCAAAAAGACTTAGAAGAAAAAGCATTTATATTAGGAGGTTCAAATTATTTTGCACCAATACAAAGAGTTGAAGACTTCTTAAAAAACAAAAAATCAAAATTTATAGGAAACGTAAAACCTACTTTTCTACCAGGAGTTACCTTAAGCAATTTAAATAATATATTACCTGATTTTGTTTCTTCAACTTTAAAAGAAGGAATTAATTATTTTGATACTAAACTTGCTGGTTTTGCAAATCCAGATTCAATCTTAACAGGAGTTGAAACAAGAAGTTCCTCACCTGTTAAGATACTTAGAAATGAAAACTTAGTTTCTAATATCTCTGGATTATATCCATGCCGGAGAAGGAGCTGGATATGCTGGTGGAATAATGTCTGCTGCTGTTGATGGTATAAAATGTGCTATTGCAATTTTTGAGAGTTAATAGTTCTTAATTTATCTACACTTTCTTTTAAATTTTCTACCAAGTAATCTATATCTTCTTTAGTATTGTCATCACCAAAACTTGTTCTTAAAGCTCCATTAGCAAGATCGTCACTTAAACCAATTGCTTTTAGTACATGTGATGGATTTAAAGAACCAGTTGAACAAGCTGAACCACTGGATGCACATATTCCTTTTGCGTCTAAATTTAATAATAAAGATTGCCCATCTATATCTAAAAAAGAAAAGTTGGCATTTCCAGGCAATCTTTTTTCTTTTGGTCCATTAAACTTTATATTCGCTATCTTCTTTTCTACTTCTGAAATATAGTAATTTCTTATATTAGTTAATTTTTCTATATGCTGACTCATATTACTATTTGCTAATTCACATGCTTTACCAAGTCCAACAATTCCAGGTACATTTTCTGTACTTGCTCTTTTATCTTTTTCTTGATGACCTCCATCTATAAATTTTGTAAATTCTATTCCATTTTTTACATATACTGCTCCTACTCCTTTTGGAGCATGTAACTTATGACCTGATAAAGATAACATATCTATTCCCATTTTCTTTACATCTATTGGTATGTTTCCACACGCTTGAACTGCATCTGTATGAAATATTATATTATACATTTTAGCTATTTTTGCAATTCCTTCAACATTTTGAATTGTCCCAATTTCATTATTTGCAAACATAATTGAAATTAATATTGTATCATGTCTAATTGAATTTATTAGCTGTTCTAAATCTATAAAACCTTCTTTATCCACATCTAAATATGTTACTTTAAAGCCTTGTCTTTCGAGTGTATGACAAGTATTTAATACTGCCGGATGTTCTATTTTACTAGTAATTATATGCATTCCTTTGTTATAATTTTGATAAGCAATTCCCTTAATTGCTGTATTATCACTTTCTGAGCCAGAACTTGTAAAATATATTTCAGTAGGTTCACAATTTATCAATCTTGCAACTTTTTTTCTAGCATCTTCTATTGCTCTTTTACTACTTCTTCCTAATGTATACATAGATGATGGATTACCAAATTCTTCTTTTAGGTATGACAACATTTCATCTAAAACTTCTTTAGCTACTTTTGTTGTAGCTGCATTATCAAAATATTTTATATTCATAATAATCTCCATTACTTAATTTACTAATATAATATTATATTCATCGATTTGAAAAATATTACAAATAGAGGCTGTGTATACCAGCCTCCACTTCTCCGATATTTAATTATAATAATTTTTTTATTTTATCTAAATTATCAATAACAGCTTGATATCCATATTTATAACAACTATCTAATTTTTCAATATCTAAAAGTCCAGTTTTATCTGTCTGTATTGTAAGTACAAAGTCACTTTGTGCTAAATTTTCTTCTGATATTTTATTTCCCATTATATCTATTGTTCTCATTCCTATATCCATCATATTACTTGTTTCATCTATATCATCTGCTTTAAAATTTATTGCGATTACTTTCTCTGCGCCTTGTTTTTTAACTTCTGTGACAGGAACATTATTTAATACTCCTCCATCTATAAATTGATAATGTTTAAATTTACACGGAGAAAAAACACCTGGAAAACTACTGCTTGCTCTTACGGCTTTTCCAATTGGTATTTCTGTTATATATTTATTAATTTCATTATCTTTTGGGACTTTATTTGTAAAAATATATTCTTTTGATTTAAGTACGTCAACTGCTGGAATTACAATAGGTATTGTATTTATATCTTTTATATTATTTATACCTTTATTTTTAGCTAGTCTTGCATACTCTTTTTCCAGTAAAATGCCTATATCTTCTCCGATAACTTTTAATTTTTTACTTGCAACAAATTTCTTAACGCTTAAAATAATTGGTACATTCGCGTATCCAATTATTTCTTTAGCATATCTTTTAAACAACATATATATATAATACGGAGTATAACCTATAGCGTACAATGTTGATATCATTGCACCAGCACTTGTTCCTCCTATTACATCTATTTTTATATTATTATCTTGTAAGGCTTTTAAGGCTCCTGCATGTGCAATTCCTCTTATTCCTCCTCCAGATAAAGCAACTCCTAATTTCAAAATACACACCTTCTTATATTTTTTATATAGTATGCACTTCTTATTATTTATTTAATCAAAAAGCGATTAGTTATCTTTTGAATTGAACATCATTTAGTTCACTTTAAACTAATCGTTTTTTCTTCATCTCATATTATTTTTTATTATCTGTATAATAATTTTCACCAAATCCATATTTTATTTGATAGAATCTTCCTATAAAATATGGTTCTTGATTTTCATTTAATACATAAGTTGGTTCTATCACTTCTTTTCCATTTTTATCTATTGAGCCCCATTTTCCATCTTTTTGTACTGCTGCAAAACCATATTCATTAAATTCAGTTACTTTATCATATTTTGCATCTACTTCCATGTTTCCATTTTTATCGCTAAATCCCCATTTGTTATTTAGCATTTTAGAAAATAAAGAATTTGATGAATAGACTTCTGATTTATCCACTTCTTGTCCTTCTTTGTTGAAAAATTTTTGTTCGTTTTCATTAGAGATTACTATATATTCATTTTTTAATGTTACACTTGCATTTTTCATTTCACATATTTTATTCATGTCTTTTGAATATAATTTTGTTAATTGTTCACTAGTTTTTACAGCCTGAATAATTTCTGTATTTTGTACTTTTTGAAGTGAATCATTTTCTATCTCTACTTTTATTTTATCTTTATCATCTATAATACCTAATTTTGAATGATTATCACTAATTATAAAATAGTTATCATATAAATATTCAATATAATTATATTTTTCATCTATAATTTGTTTTCCATCTTTACCTATAACGCCATATTTAGTACCATTTTCATTATTAATTCTTATTTTATATTTTTCATTACTTGTATTTAAAATAGCAATATTAGTGTCTATATTAGCTTCTGTTCCATTTGTATTATATATAACTGTTCCTTGATTATTTTTAGCATATAAATACACTCCTGTAATATCAATTTGATTATATTCTGTTGGAACTATTATATTTCCATCAATTGATGCTACTCCATACTTTTTTGTTTTTTCTATTACTAATAATTTATTTGTTTCATCATAAGAAATTGATTGATACTCATTTTTTAATATCTCTTTATCATTTTTCATAAGTCCAAATTGTCCATTTTTAGCTTCTATAAGATAAGAATTTTCATTTTCATCAATTTGAGTTATTCTAGAAATTTGATTATATTCTGTTTTTAATATCATATCACCTTTAACATTAATGTATCCATATCGATATCCTTCATTTGTCTTAATTGATACTATATATCCTGCATATTTGTATCCATCATTACTTTCATAATATCCATCAACATCAACTTTATCATATTTAATATCTACTAAAATATTTCCTTTTATATTTATAACACCATATTTGTCATTTTGTTTTACTAATAACTCTCCCTCTTTATAAGGAAGTCCTTCAATTTCGTCGTAGATTGGATTTGTTATTTTATTTCCCTTTAGGTTTATAAGTCCTAATTTACCATTTTCTGAATATCGTAATACGCTTTTTTCATACATTAAATCACTTGCAATATTTTTTAAACGAATCGGTTCTATATTTTTATAAGAAGACAAAATTTCTTGTCCTTTTTCATTTAATACTTTTGTAGACTCATTCTCATAACATATAAATATTCCTTTTTCAGGATTTGGTATTTTTATTTCATCAAAATTGGGTTCTATAACTTTATTTCCTTCTTTATCAATTACTCCTGATAAATTATTTTGTTTTAATACAAAATAATTGTAATTTTCTATTTTTTCAATTTCATATTTTCTACCATTTTTCTTAATAAAATAATAAAAAACTCCTCCAACTATTACAATCAATAATATAGCTAATATTATATTTCTAATCCAAAAATTTTTTTTCATATTTTAGTCCCTCTTTCATTATTCTTCAATTATTTCCTGTGTATGATTCTTACAAGCTTTTACTTTTAAAATTCTCTTATCTTTGTATTTTTCTACCTTATATGTTACCTCTATAGTTTCTATAATTGGTTTTTCTTTTTCTGAAGGTATTCTTCCTAATTTTTCTAGTAAAAAACCTGATAAGGTATCATAATCTCCTTCTGGGATTTTAGCATCTAATAATTTATTTACATCATAAATAGTAATATTTCCTGCTAAATAATAAGTATTTTTATCGATTTTTTCAATTTTTTTCTCTTCATCTTTATCATATTCATCATAGATATCTCCAACTAGTTCTTCTAAAATATCCTCCATTGTAACCAATCCAGCCGTACCACCATACTCATCAATTATAATTGCTAATTGAAGTTTGTTTTGTTGTAATTCTTTGAACACCTCATTAATTAGTCTATTTTGAGAAACAAAGTATGCATCTTTTAAAACATTTTTTACTTTAAATGTTTTTTTATTAATATTTTTAAGAACATCTTTAACATATAAAATACCTTTTATTTCATCAATTGTTTCATCATATACTGGAATTCTACTATATCTATATTCTTCTTTTGATAATTCTTGTAGTAATTCTTCATTACTAATATTTATATCTACAGCAAAGATATCCTTTCTGTGTTTCATAACTTCTGATACAGTTATATCATTAAATTCAAAAACATTATTTATTAATTCTTTTTCATCTTCTTCGATTGTTCCTTTTTCTTCACCTTCATCTACCATTATTTTTATTTCTTCTTCTGTAACTATCTCTTCATCGCTTTCTCCAACTCCAAATAATTTAGAAATTGTATTTGTAGAAAAAGTTAAAAGTTTTACAAATGGTGAAGCTATAACTGAAATAACTCTTATAATTCCTATTGTTCCAAATGCTATTTTTTCATAGTTTTTCATAGCTAATCTTTTTGGAACTAGTTCTCCAATTACTAATGTAAAGAATGATAATATAATAGTAATTATTACAATTGAAATACTTTTCCATACTCCAAAGCTTAAAAATGGCATTAGTCCATATAATGCAGGAGCTAATTTTTCTGCAAACGTATCTGATGCAAATGCACTTGATAAAAATCCTGCCAATGTAATTCCGATTTGAATAGTTGCTAAAAATTTACTTGGCGACTTTAACATTTTCTCTATTTGTTTTGCTTTTTTATTTCCTTCTTTTGCCTGTTTTTCAATTTTAGTATCATTTAATGAAATAAATGCAATTTCACTTGCTGCAAAAAAAGCATTCAGTATAATTAAAATAAATAAAACAATAAGTTGTGATATCATACAATAATATTCTCTCCTATTTAATTATTGTAACCATTATATATGTTTTTTATAAAAAAGTAAACCTAAGATTTTATAAAAAATAAATTTATATAATCCTAGGTTTTTAGTAAAAAAATATTGCTATTAATTTTCTATTTATAATTATTGTTATTTTACATACCAGTAACCGGTAATTTTTTTATCTCTTTATTTGTTTTTTGGAAAGTATCAATTTTAGGTTTTTCTTCTTTATTATTATTAATTGTAACTGTAATTTCTTGATTTAACTCTATACCTACTTTAATAGGTTGATCATAAATTTCATACCCATCTATTGTTTTAGTTTCTTTAATGTAATAATTACCCGGTATCAAATTTTCTATAATTATTTTTCCTTCTTCATTTGTTTTTAAGTCTGAATACACAACTTGTTTATTTTCATCTAATAATTCAAATTCTACTCCTTCTAGAGCTTTCCCATCTTCTTGGTCTTTTTTTACTATAATAATTTTTGTTTCATTTTTTTGATATTCATCACTTGCACTTCCTGTACCGTTTTCAAAAGTTGCAGCTGTAAGTGCATAGTCCTGTAAACCTTTATCTGGTGCTTCACCATATAATATTGGTTTAGTTTCTACTTCTGCTTCAACTTTTAAGTTTATAGTTCCCTTATCAGTCATATTTTTAATTGGTATTAATATTTTAAAATTCTGATTTGCAACAAATTCTGTTTGTTCTTTATTATTTTCATCTGTAATTTTTATTCCACCTAAATCGCTATTCCCTTCTTTACTAATCATTATTTTATAACTACTTACATTTGATTTTGCACTAACACTATATGTTTTTGAAACATAACTTTTATCCAAATTGTCTTGTTTCCAATCAGAAATGTTTTTGTTAATTATTAGTGAACTAGATAATTTAGTTTCATTTGAATTTTGTGCATTAGATACAATTGTTTTTAGTGCATTTAATGTTCTGTGACCTGCTTCACCTATTGGCTCATAATCTTCTGGATTGTTCCCATGAATATAGCAATATACCGCTTGTTTTGTTGCAGTAAATGCTTCTTCTTTATTTGCTACTCCTAATTCTTGTATTGATTTATATGGATAACCATTTACAATAACTCTCCAAAGACCTACATCTTGAACCATACTTTGAATTGATACTGTATAAGGATTTTCTCCTGCACCAAGCTTTGTTTTGTCCATACAATAAACTGGATAACTTATTCCATTATTATCATATTGTACATAACTTGTTTTTACTGTTATTCCTCTATATATAAGCAAACTCCCACAATCTCCAGTTGAATAAATATAAGCTGAATTAATATTTTCTGCATAAACAGAATTTAAAAATATTCCTGTGTTAAATATGCTAAGTATTGCACTTAATGTAACAACAAATTTAATTTTTTCTTTTAAAAAAATTTTTTTCTTTAGTACTATATTTTTTTTTAATTTATTCAATTTCAATTTTCCTCACTTTCATTAATAATTTCTCTTCCTTGAATACATCTTCTGTACTCCCTTTGATTTTCTACACATGTAATTAATGTTATTCTATTTTCTATTGTGTTTTCTAAATTTGTCCAATCTGTATCTTTTATAATAATATGTTTTTCAACTACATATTCTTTTTTATAATTATTATGATGGTAATATATTATATCTCCTTCTTTTAATCCTTTTAGTTTTTCAAAATAATTGTTTTTATATCCTCTATTATGAGCTGCAAGTCCTATATTACCATCTTCAATTTTTGTATCTTGAAAATGACCAATATAGTCATCCATTATTTCTTTTGTTGTTCCTTCTTTAATATCCGCTCTTAAGTTTATACAAGGTATTTCTAAATACCACTCTTCTTTTGTTTTTTCATCAATATCTTCTGTAGTATCTTCTTTATTTTCTTCTTCTGGGATTACTTGAATATTTGAACTTTCGACTTTAACATTTGCTTCTAAATTATTTTTTGATTTAAAAATATTGTTATTTGAAAAAAATATATTTGTAATAAAAAAAATAATAATTGATATAACAAAACCAAGTATATTTATATATGTCGTACTATAACGAAACATACATATACTTCTCCTTCCTTATATTTAGATGTGTTTAAATTGAATTATTTAAGAATAAAAATATTATTTAATTTTAAATATCTCTGAGTTAACTCTTGTATACATAATAATACATTTTTTCCCATTTGTAAAGAAAAACTCATCGCAAAATTCGACAAAAGTGGGCTAAACCACTGAAATATAGCCAAAAATATCTTTAATGAATTTATCTTTTTCATTACATATTATTTTTTATTTTTATTATTTCTTTTTCATCTAAGCCTGTTACTTCACTTATTTTTTCAATTGACATGCTCATTTTTAGAAGTTTGCTTGCTATTTCTATTTGTACATCTTCACGTGCATGAGATAGCATATTTTTTTCGTCTCTTATGTATTTATCTTTTAACTCAGCTATTCTTCTTAGTTCTTTATCTTGGCTTATCTCTTCTAATTCTTCCATTGCCTTTTTTATTTCTTTATTACTCTCCATAATTTTTAATTCCTCCACCATATTGGGATTATCTAAAAATGTTATCCATTGAGCTAATTCATCTTTTTTATTTCTTTCTATGATTTCTTTCACCTTTGGTATCTCAATTATATGAATCTCTAAATCATCTGTCAACTCTATATTTTTGCTACTTAATACCTCTTTTATCTTCCATTTCGTATTTAATCTCTTTATTTCTCTTGTTTTCTCAAGTTTATAGTCAAGTATAATTATACCTATAACTTTGTTCAATTTTTTATACTCTTCTCCTCTTATTAATTGTTCTGAATATAATTTACTCCAATACCATAAAAAGTCGAACTTTGCAATTATTTTTCATCGCAAAATTCGACAAAAGTAGAACAATAGTGGGCTGGCATAATTTTTTCTATTTTTTTAATATAGAGTTCAGCCCACGTTTAATTGTTCGTGCGCGAAAATTTCTTTAAAATTTTCTGTGCAATGTGTTGTTCTATAATAGGAAATTCGGAGAACTTTCCTATTATGGAACAAAAGGTGACTGTCCCCTATGTTCCATTTAAATCTAATTCAAAGTAAAATTCTACTCCGTCTTCTTTATTTAATACTCCGTATTTATTATGATAATTATTCATAATTGCTCTTACAAATGAAAGTCCTATTCCTGTTCCTCCATCTTCTCTGTTTCTTGAGTCATCAATTTTATAAAAACGATTCCATATTCTATTTATATCTTCTTCTTTTATGTTTTCACCTGTATTAAATACAATTATACGTACTTTATTTTTATTAGCATCTACTTCATTTTTAATATTAATTATTTTCTTACCATTTACTTCTTTAACATGTTTTATGGCATTTGTTAAATAATTAGT
The DNA here is from genome assembly GCA_036307105.1 of Clostridia bacterium. Lineage (GTDB taxonomy): Bacteria > Bacillota > Clostridia > TANB77 > CAG-508 > CAG-269. The sequence continues at coordinate 20,697 of JAXJYD010000027.1, forward strand.
TACTATTTGTTCAATATAAAAGTCGTCTGCTATTACTTGTATTTCATCTTCATTTTCTATATTTACTTCTACATTTTTTTCATCTAACATTAATTTAGATTTTCTTACTACTTCTTTTTCTAATTCAACTATATTGAATTTTTTGTTATTAAATTCTCTCTTTCCATATTCTAGTTTCATAAGTTCTAATAATTGTTTTACTAATTTGTCCATTTTATTAGCTTCATCTAAAATAACTTCAGCATAAAATTTTCTACTTTCTTCATCTGAATTAACATTTTCTAGTAACCCTTCACTATATCCTTCTATTAATGCAATTGGTGTTTTTAATTCATGTGAAACGTCTGAAATAAAGCTTTTTCGCATTTCATCTATTTTTGATTTTTCTTCAACATCTTTTTCTAATTCAATATTATTTTCTCGTAACTGTTTTATTGTTTTTTCTAGCTTGTCTGACATAGTATTTATACTTTTTCCAAGATTATTTATTTCATCATCAGCATTACTCACATTGTATTTATGACTGAAATCTAAGTTTGACATTCTTTTTGCAATGTCATTTAATTCTAAAATTGGGTCTGTAAATCTTCTTGATACATAAGATACAATTACAGCTGAAATTATAATTGTAATTCCTGCCATTAAGTATAAGAAATTATTTGATATCTTTACACTTTCTTGTATAGAAGTGATTGGTATTCTAATATATAGTAAATATCCATTGTCTAATTTTGATGATAATAATATATATGTAATATCATTTTTATTATCTTTTATTTTTCTTATTATAAATTTATTATTTTTTTCAATTATTTCACTATTATTTATATTCCATTTGCTAGTCATTTCATTCATTTGGCCAAATGTCGAATAAAAATCTTTATTAGATGTATATATATTTACATCTTGATTATCTCTAATTAATATATCAAAGTCATTTTGTATTGCAATTTGTTCTAATTTTGATTCTAAATCATAAACTTGTCCTTTATTATAATAATCATTTATTGTTTGATATACAGATATTAAAGCTTTTCTTTTACTATATAAAAAAAACTGTCCAAATACAAAATTATTTACTAATACTAAAAATAAAATTATTAATAATATTACAGCAGATAATGTTATAAATAATCTTATTCTTACTGAACTTAAGGGGCTTTTTCTTTCTTTCATCTTTTACAATTTCCTCATTTCTTTTTACACCATCATTGAAAAAAATATACTTAAACTATATTAGCATTTATTTCAATTCAAACTTATACCCAATACCTCTAATAGTCTTAATATATTTACCTTTTTTTCCAAGCTTATGTCTTATTTTTTTTACGTGACTATCTATTGTTCTAGAATCTCCATAATAATCATAATTCCATACATTATTTAGTATTTTATCTCTAGATAATGCTATGTTTTCATTATTTACAAGATAAACTAATAATTCATACTCTCTTAGACTTAATTCTATTGCTTTACCATCTACAGTAACTGTTCTTCCCTCTTGGTCTATTTGTATTCCACCAAAATCTTTTACTTCTTTTTTATCTTGATTTGTTCTTTTTAAAATTGCTTCTACTCTTGCAACTAAGATTTTTGGACTAAATGGTTTTGAAATATATTCATCTACACCAAGTTCAAATCCAAATAATTCATCTTGTTCTTCTCCTCTTGCTGTTAGCATTATGATTGGTACTTTAGATTCTTGCCTTATCTGTCTTAAAACAGACCATCCATCTAATTTTGGCATCATAACATCTAGAATTACTAAATTTATTTTCTTTTTACTTTCTTCAAATACTTCTAGAGCTCTTTCTCCATCTTCTGCTTCTAATATGCTATATCCTTTTGCAACTAAAAAATCCTTTATTAATTTTCTCATTCTTGATTCATCGTCTACAACTAAAATACAATTATCCATATATATCAACCCTTTCAATATAATTAGATATATAAATTTTATAGTAAAATTTCTTCATTATTTATTATAAAAATTAATTATGTCTGGAATGTGAACAAAAAGTAATAGATTTTAAAAAATTCTAAATAATTCTGTTTGACAAATATTCTTTACCGATGTATAATAAGTATAGGAAATAAAGAAACCACAAACGTGGTTTGCCGTTTAAATATGATACACACATCTAAAAGGGCCTATACAGATGTGTGTAAGTTTTTTATTTGCTTAAAATTATAATAAATATAATTAAGGCAAATACTATAATAGTTTCAATACTTATACTAAATAAAAGTATGTATATCATTTTTATTAATATAGTTTCTATCATAGCACCACCTCCATTCTCACAACAATAGTCGTGGAGTAAAAGTGGCAAACCACATCTGCTTATTCTCATTTCCTATGGTAGAAAGTATAACATAGTCCAATATATAAATCAATATTTTAAAACAAAATAGGTTATTTTTTTTTATAAGTTAATATATTAGAATTTAAAAAGATATCAAATTAATGATATCTTCTTACTTTTTATCCCATATAATCTCTTAATTTCTTACTTCTACTTGGATGTCTTAGTTTTCTTAATGCTTTTGCTTCTATTTGTCTTATTCTTTCACGAGTTACTTCAAATTCACGTCCAACTTCTTCTAAGGTTCTTGCTTTTCCATCTTCTAATCCAAATCTTAGTTTTAAAACTTTAGCTTCTCTTGGAGTTAATGTATTCATTACTTCTTCTAATTGCTCTTTTAATAATGTATATGCTGCTGAATCATGTGGAGCTGGTGAATCGTCATCTTGGATAAAGTCTCCTAAGTGACTATCATCTTCTTCTCCAATTGGTGTTTCTAAAGATACTGGATCTTGAGCTATTTTTTGAATTTCCATTACCTTTTCAACTGGTATTTCCATTTCTTGTGCTATCTCTTCTGGCGTTGGTTCCCTACCATTTTGTTGTAATAAATGTCTTGATGTTCTTATCAATTTATTTATTGTTTCTACCATGTGTACTGGAATTCTTATTGTTCTTGCTTGGTCTGCAATTGCTCTTGTTATTGCTTGTCTAATCCACCATGTTGCATAAGTACTAAATTTAAATCCTTTTGTATAATCAAATTTTTCTACTGCTTTTATTAATCCCATGTTACCTTCTTGTATTAAATCTAAGAATAGCATTCCTCTTCCAACATATTTTTTAGCAATACTTACAACTAATCTTAAATTTGATTCTGAAAGTATTTTTTTAGCATCTTCATCACCATCTAAAATTCTTTTTGCTAAATCTAGTTCCTGTTCAAATGTTAAAAGTGGAATTCTTCCTATTTCTCTTAAATACATTCTAACTGGATCATCTACATTAATTCCCTCATAGCTTGTCTCTGTTATCTCATCTAATTTAAGATACTCAACCTCTTTTAAATCTTCTATATCTGGTTCTTCATCATCTAAATCATCACTTAAGTTTACACCTAATTCTTCAAAAGCATCAAAAACTTTATCAATTTGATCAGGATTTACATCATCTAGTTCTTTTGCTAAATCACCATAAGTTATACTTCCTTGTTCTTTTGCCTTTTTTAAAATATTTTTTACCTTTTCTTCTTTTAATTTATCATCTTTTTGTGCAACTTCCTCATTTGCTTTTTCTTGTTTTGGTTTTTCTTTTTTAGTTTCTTTTTGTTCTTTCTCTTTTTCTAACTTTTCAATTGCCTTTTTCTTAGTGGCTTTTCTTGCTTTTTCCATTTTTTCTATATTTTCTTCATTTTTTGTTTCTTTCTTATTTGTAGTGTTTTCTTTAGCTTCTTTTCCTGCCTTTTTACTTACCTTCTTTTTTACCTCAGTTTCTTCTTTTTCTACTAATTCTTCTTTTTTTCTTGGCATTAAAATTTCACCCCTACTTAATTTTTGCTAACCTAATAATAATATTACTTAGCTCTTTTTCTAAATCCTTTTTTTGTCCATCTTCTAATTTGGTTTCTAATAATTCTATAATCTCAAATTTTCTTTCATTTAGCTTGTCTTTTTCGTAACTTTGCATTATATCATCTATAGCTTTTTCTATATTGTCTATTTCATAGTCATCAGCTAAAATAGCTGTTATGTGATTTTGTTCCTCTTCGCTTAAATTATCTAATATACTATTGATATTATTATTTTCTTTTTGAAATTCTTCATACAATTTTTGATAAATTTTTTGATTTAATTCATCTTTAAAATCATTTGTTTTTAAGTTTTGCTTTATAATTTGAAAAATATTTAAGTCACCCATAAGTAAAATTGCAAGAACTGTATTTTCTCTTTTTTTTATAGCTTCTGGTATTTCTTTATTTTCTATCTTTTGGTGTCTAACTATAGGCTTAGATTTTTCTAAAACCTTTTCACTATTATTTGATTTATATGTTAGTTTATTAACTTCTGCATATATTGCTTCTTTAGAAATATCATATTCTTTAGCTATTTTTTCTACATAAATTTCTTGTTCTATTGTGTTATCTACTTTAGAAATCAATTTTGCAATTTCATTTAAAAATTTAATTTTATCATTTGTATTATCAAGACTTAATTCTTTTTTTAATACTTTAACTTTAAATTCAATAACTGAAATTGCTTTATCAATTAAAGCTTGAAATCTTGCATTTCCGTATTTTATGATGTACTCATCTGGGTCTTTTGCACCTTCCATTTGTAAAATTCTTATATCACACCCCATATTTTGAAGAATATCCAAAGCTCTTATTTTTGCTGTTAATCCTGCTTCATCTGAATCAAAACTTAATATTATTTGTTCAGAATTTTTTCTAAGTAACCATCCTTGATTTTGAGTTAATGCAGTTCCGAAGTGGCGCTACTACATTTGTTATTCCTCTTTGATGTAGAGAAATAACATCCATATATCCTTCTACAATTAGAAGTTTCTTTGTATCACCTTTTTTTGCAACATTAAGCCCAAATAGATTTCTTCCTTTACTATATACAATATTTTCTGGAGAATTTATATATTTAGGTTTAGAATCATCCAAAACTCTACCACCAAATGCTATTACTCTTCCTCTTGCATCACAAATTGGAAACATAAGTCTATTTCTGTATCTATCTATGTATCTTCCATTGTCATTCTTATTTACTAATCCTGATTCTAAAATTTCTAAATCTTGAAAACCTTCTTTTTTTAAAGCTTTATATAATTCATCAAACTTTCCTGAAAATCCTAATCTAAAAGACTTTAATGTTTCATTTGTCAGTTTCCTTTTCTTAATGTATTCCTGAGCTATTTTAGATTCTGGTTTATATAAATTTTCATGATAAAACTGTGCTGTAAATTCATTAACTTTATACACTTTTGCTTTTAGCTCTTCTCTCTTAGAATCTTGATTATTGTCTAATGTTGGAAGTTGTATATTAGATCTTTCTGCTAAGGTTTGCACAGCTTCTACAAAGTTAATTCCTTCTATCTTAGTTAGAAATGTAAACACATTTCCACCTACTCCACAACCAAAGCAATGAAATATTTGTTTATCTGGTGAAACTGAAAAAGAAGGTGACTTCTCATTATGAAATGGACATAATCCAAAAAAGTTTCTTCCGCTTCTTTTTAAATGCACATATTGTGATATTATATCTACTATATCATTTGTTTGTCTAACTTCGTCAATGATTTCATCACTATATCTCGGCATTTTTTCCTCACTTTCTTTCAAAATATTTCAAATAAATATACACATATATTTTATTCGACGCGTTTTACATAAATCCTTCTTTATATTATAAAAAACATATATGCTTGTTTTAAATTAACATATATGTTTTTATTTTTTATTTAAATCTTTTAATCAATTCTTCCAATGTTATGGTTTCTTTTTCTCCTGTTTTTGTGTTTTCAATTTCTAAGTTTTTACCTTCTGTTTTATCTCCTAAAACGATTAGGTATGGTGTTCCTAAGACTTTACAATCTTTGATTTTTGCTCCAATATTTAAGTTTTCTCTATCATCTAAAATAGCATTTATTCCTTCTTTTTGTAGTTTTTCATATATCTCATTTGCCATTTTTACTTTTTCTTCATTATCCATTTTAGGTATAATTTGAACTTTAAAAGGTGCAATTGTTTCTGGAATTGAGAAACCACAAGGTCCCCATTTCGGATCATTTATTAAACATTGTTCATACAAAGCTGCAACTGTTCTACTTACCCCTATTCCATAACATCCCATATAATATAAAGCTTCTTTTCCTTCTTTATCAGTATATTTTCCATTCATCATTTCAGAATATCTTGTTCCTAATTGGAAAATATGTCCTAATTCCATAGTTCTAATTTCTTTAAAGTTTGATATATCCTCTATTCCATATTCTTCTTTTAAATATTCTTCATAATTTTCTTTTTCTAAAACTTCCGTATTAAGTCCTATACCTGTTTTTTCATCATATAAAATCTTATCTTCGCCTTGATCAGAAATAATCATAAATTCTTCTGATTTTTTTCCACCCATATCTCCATTATCTGCAACTATTGGAATTACTTTCATTCCTATTTTTTCAAATATTTCTAAAAAAGCTTTTCTTAAATTCTCATAAGATTTTACCATTCCTTCTTCATCTATATCGAAGCTATATGCATCTAGCATCGGAAATGCTTTTCCTCTTAATAAATATCCTCTTGTTCTTATTTCATTTCTGAATTTTTCTCCAATTTGATAATATGTTACAGGTAAATTCTTATAAGATTTTAATTTTTCTCTTGCAAATTCAAGCATTGCTTCTTCACCTGTTGGCGCTAAACAAAAAGTTCCTTTATTTGATTCAGTAATAAGCATTGTTCCACCATCTACGTAATGGTCATATCTTCCTGAATTTTTCCAAATTGTATCCGGTTGTAATGTTGGAAGTAATACTTCTATACATCCATATTTATTTAATGTTTCAACTATTATTTGTTCTACTTTTCTTCTTACTAATAATGGAACTGTGTTATATCCAAATAATCCTGCTCCATATTGAACTAATTGTCCTGTCTGGAGTAAAATACTTTGCCCTGGATACATTTCATCAATGTTATTTAATTTAACTGTTCCCATTCCTGTTCCGTGATAATTTCATATAAATCCTTCTTTCTATTCTTGATTTTCTATAATTTCTTCTTTCATTTCATTATTTCCATCTTCTTCTCTTAATTCTTAATTACTCGGAGAAGGAGCCTCCTCTTGTCCTTCAATTAAATCATCAATTACTATTTGTTTATTTTCATCTAATTTATATCTTGGTAATTCTGGTAAATCCTCTAAAGAATTATAACCAAACATTCTTAAGAAATCTCCTGTTGTTTTATATGACATTGGTTTTCCTGGCAAGTCTATTTTTCCTGCTTCTTCAATTAATCCATATTCTAATAGTTTATATACACATGCGTCTGCTGAAACTCCTCTTATTGCTTCTATTTCTGCTCTTGTTATTTTAGGATTATATGCAATAATTGATAATGTTTCTAAAGCAGCATTTGATAGGTTTGGTTTACTTCTTTTATCTAATACTGGATAAATGTATTCATACAATTCTTTTTTAGTACATAATTGATATGAATTTTCTATAGATATTAATTCAATTCCCCTATCTTCTTTTTTATATTCTTCTTGCATACTTTTTATGATATTATCTATATCTTCAGCTGATATTTCTAATACTAAAATTAATTCATTTTTAGTTACAGGTCTTCCTGCTGCAAAAAGTATTGCTTCTATTATTGATTTCTTTTGATTAATTTCCATTTATAAAATCATTCCTTCTTTATTTTTAACTACTATATTATGTCAAAAAAGTCTTAATATGTCAATAATTTAAGAACTTTTAAATTGCAATATTGTAAAAAATTTAAGATGTTCGCTTGTTTTTCTGTAAAAATTTGTTATAATAACTGACAGAAGACAGAAAAATGCAGACAACGAAAAAAACACATCTCTGCTTGACCGTTAGAGATGTATCTAAAAAAATATTACATAAACGGACATGCCACATTTCTGTGGTATCTGTCTTCTATAACTATTATAATAGATTATTTATAAAATGTCAAATATAATTCAAAACATTTCCTGATATTTGCACTTTTTATTATTATGTGTTATATTAAAAAAAAAGAATTTCGGAGGTACAATTATGGATGATAAAAAAAATATAGAGGTTGTTTCTGGAGATGGTTCAAATTTAGATATTTCACCTGTTTATGAACATTTAAATGAATCTACTCCAAAAAGTTCAGATGAAAAGCCTAAAAATATAGTAATACCACAAGAAAAACCTAAAAAAGAAGAAAAGGAAAGCCAAGAAAATAACGAAGATGCAGAAAAGAAGGAAAATTAAATCCTTCTTTTTAATTATTCATATTATAATCATGATTTATATAATTTAGATTATATATCATAATAAAATTTTAATTCGTAAAATATTTGACTTTTTCCATAAATTTGTATATAATATAGATAGAAAATAAGAGCCACAGACAATGTGTGCTACCTAATTAATTAGATTACACCACAAAGCTCGGCGAAAGCGTATGTGGTGTTTTTTATATTTCTTTATCAGTCCATATTATGTACAAAATACACAATAAGGCGATATTTATGGTTATTGATAACATTAATCCTATTATTAGGAACAGTAAAAATTCTACCATAAGCATTCACCTCCTCACTCTCAACATCTGCTGAGGATTAGAGGTAACACACACATCTGCTTTAATCTCATTTCTATCTGTTCATACTATACTATATTTCCTATAAAGAATCAAGTAGCCAGAACAAGTTTTTTGTAAAATATTTCTATTTTTTATTGACGTTCTATGTCCTATAATATTAAATATAATTAATGAAAAATAAAAACATTAATATGTTGTATAGATAGTATAAAAATTAATTTAAAAGTAGAAAGCAATTTCTACTTTTTTTTTAAGTTTCGGTATTTTTTGAAAATTTACGGATATGTTATCCACAGAATTATGAAATTTACGTGAAAATAAAGAAAAAACCTCTTTTGTTTGGTATAATTTACTTGAACTAAAAAAATCTTACTAAACAAAATAATTGGA
>JAXJYD010000028.1:0-11349 GCA_036307105.1 Clostridia bacterium
AAAACTAGCTATCAGAAGCTAGTTTTTGATAAGACATTTTTATTTGCAAACTACTTAGCATTCATATTAAATGTTAAAAATTGAGACATTTTTATTTGCAAATGAACAAAAAAAATGAGACATTTTCACTTGCCAGTCACAAAATTTGTGGTAAATTAAATTTATTTGTTGAAAAATATATATAATATGCTATAATGGTAGTGGAAATAATGAAAGGAATGATTAAAATGAGCAAAAAAAGTAAAGTAAAGAATGAAAATCAAAAAAAATATGATAGAGGACAAGTTTTCGTAAAAATAACAGCTGGAATTTTAGCATTATTAATGGTTGTAGGTGCACTTGCTACATTAGGATTTGCGTTATTAGGATAATAGGAGAAATAAACATATGATAATTAATTTAGGTATGAATTGGGAAAATTTTTATAAAGATAATATTGTAGAATATATAAAATCTTTGCAATCAAATCCTTTTGAACTAGTTACATTAATAATTGATTTAGCAATTGTTATGTTTTTGTTATATAGTTTTTTTAGGATAGTTAGAGGTTCAAGGGCGTGGCAATTGATTAAAGGGATAGCTTTTGTTGTTGTAGCGACTTGGATTAGTGGTTTGTTAAATCTTAAAATATTAAATTGGATTTTAACAGGTATAATGAATTTAGGAGTTATTGCAATTATAGTAATATTCCAACCAGAATTAAGACGTGCACTAGAACAATTAGGTACAAATAAATTCACACAATTTTTTGGTATTGATAAGGATTTAGCAACTAAAACTAAAGAAGATATTTATAAGGTTGTTATAGCTGCAACAGAATTATCTAGAAATAAAACAGGTGCTTTAATAGTAATGGAAAGAGATATTAAGATTCAAGATATTATAGCAACAGGAATACCAATGGGAGCAGAAGTTTCACCTCAATTGTTAGTAAATATATTTGAACCAAATACGCCATTACATGATGGAGCAGTTGTAATATCTGGAAATAAAATAGCTTCTGCAGCATGTGTATTACCACTTGCTGATGATAAAGATATTTCAAAAGATTTAGGAACAAGACATAGAGCAGCACTTGGGATTTCGACACAATCTGATAGCATTGTTGTAATAGTTTCAGAAGAAACTGGTAAAATTTCTGTTGCTAAAGATGGAACCTTAATTGCAGATGTTAGAGAAGATGTATTAAAGAAGATATTAATTAGTAATATAGTTACTAAAAGGTTTGCAACAGAGAAAAAGGAAAGAAGAAATAGAATAAATGAAATTAGAAAAAAGATAAAAAAGGATAAAGCTGAAAAACAAGAAATCAAAGAAGAAAATAATGATGATTAGTAATTGAGTAATAGGGTCGCATGTTGCGGCCTTATAATAAGTTTGAAAAATGATTATTACAATTCACAGCCTAATAGAATTCGCTTCCGGAAGCATATATATTTTTTTACTGCGCCGCCCCAACTTCGTACAGTCTACAATTAAAATTTTCGCATCTGGCTCAATTTTAATGTATACTGTAAGCTTGTCGGTCCCCACCCGTAACTGCTCGTAAAAAAATATATATGCTTCCGGAAGCGCTAAACTATTATTTTGTATTTTTAACTGTGAATTGTAAAAAATGATTATACGAAGAAGGAATGGGAAAATAATGAAAAATATTAAACTTGTAATAGAATATGATGGAAAAGAGTTCAATCGGATGGCAAAAACAACCTGATAAATTAAATATACAAGGGACAATAGAAAAAGCAATTCAAGAAATAACAGGAGAAGAAGTAGATTTAACAGCTTCAGGAAGAACTGATAGAGGTGTTCATGCTTTAGGACAGGTAGCAAATTTTAAAACAAATTCTAATATACCAGTCGAAAAATTTCCTATTGCTATAAATACTAAATTAAAAAAATCTATTAGAATATTATCAGCTGAAGAAGTAGACGAAAAATTTCACAGTAGATTAACTTGTAAGAAAAAGACATATAGATATATTATAAATAATTCTGAATTTGGAACAGCGATATATAGAAATTTGGAAACACATATCCCAATGAAATTGGATGTAGAAAAAATGAAAGAAGCTGTAAAGTATTTTGAAGGAGAACATGATTTTAAAGCATTTAAAGCTAGTGGAACAAGTAGTAAAAGTAGTGTTAGAACTATTTTTAAAGCTGATGTAATCCAAATGCCAAATGATAGAATTTATATAGAGCTAACTGGAAATGGTTTTTTATATAATATGGTAAGAATTATTGCTGGAACATTAGTAGAGGTTGGGATAGGAAAGATAGAGCCAGAGGAAATAAAAAAAATAATAGAGTCAAAAAATAGAGAATTTGCTGGAAAGACATTACAACCACAAGGATTGTATTTAGTTAAAGTTGAATATGAATAAAATTGTAACATAAAATTTTTTTAGAGGAAATAAATTTAAAAGAAATTATTGAACTACAATTTAATATGAAATCTACAAAAATATTTTATCACAAAACAAATTAACAAAGCATAAGATAAAGTAAAAAAGATGGGAGAGATATAAATATGATGAATTTATTACTAATATTTTTTGCTTTACCTCTTGCTACAATAGTTTTTTCTATAGCATTACAAAGGATTTTAGATAATCCTATTTTAGTAGCTTCTATAATCTTTTCAATATTTTTAATAGTGACATTTGTAGTAGGAGATTTAAATCTATTAATAGCTACAATAATATATACTATTCTAAGTTTCATAACAGCTATTATTGTTAAATACATAGATGAAAGAAATAATAATGAGGATAACGAAAATTGTAATAACAATGGAAATAATACCAATCAACAAAATCAATGTAGAAGAATGAGATAAACAACTAAAGCTTATTAGCTTAGGTTGTTTTTTTTAGCTTTCTCTTTACTTTTGTATAAAAATATGCTATTATATTTTAACGAAAGTAAGGGGAGAAGAAGAATGTTAGAAGTTATAGAAGATGCTTTAATAGATAGTATAAAATTACTACCATTTTTGTTTATAACATATTTAATTATGGAATATATAGAACATAAAACAAGTGATAAATCTAAAGAAGCAATAAAAAAATCAGGAAAATTTGGACCAATAATAGGAAGTTTTTTAGGAATATTTCCACAGTGTGGTTTCTCAGTTTCTGCGACTAATTTGTATGCAGCAAGAGTAATAACACTTGGAACGTTAATATCTGTATATTTATCTACATCAGATGAGATGTTACCTATATTTATATCAGAGGCAGTTCCTATAAGTACAATTGTAAAAATATTAGCTGTAAAATTAATAATAGGTATAATAGCAGGTTTCTTAATAGATTTATTCTTAAGATTAAAAAATAGAAAAAAAGATGAAGATGAGAAAATAGTTGATTTATGTGAAAAAGAACATTGTCACTGTGACCATGGAATTGTTAAATCAGCTTTAAAACATACAGTAAGTATATTTATATTTATTATAATTATTACATTATTAATTAATATAGCTATTTATTTTATAGGAGAAGAGAGAATAGCAAGCTTTATTGAAATTAATCCTGTACTTGGACCGGTTTTAGCAGGAATTATAGGATTAATACCCAATTGTGCATCTTCTGTTATATTAACACAATTATATTTAGAAAATATTGTAACTGCAACTACAATGATATCTGGACTACTGGTTAATGCAGGAGTAGGATTAGCAGTGTTATTTAAAATGAATAAAGGAATAAAACAAAATATTTTAATTGTAATTTTATTGTATGCTATAGGAGTGATTTCAGGTTTAATTCTGCAATTAGTAGGAATAAATTTTTAAAAAATTCATATTGAACCCAAAGTGAAAAGGTGCCCTGTGATAGGACACCTTTTAGGTTTGTCAATTGTTATTGTTTTTTCTTTTTCAAATTAACAACTATTGCATCTTCATTATTAAATAAGTATTTTGAGTCTGTTGTATCAGTTTGTACTGGATCAATTTCATCTCTTTCATCTTTGAAATCAATATTTTTATAATTAAATTTCTTTTTAGAAGAATCATCATCCTCTGTATATGTTGTTACACCATCAGAGTATTTTCCAAAATCAAAAGATTTTGTTTTACGAGGTTCTTTATATTTTGCTTCTAGATATCCAAATCTACCTTCACCAACAATAGGTTTTCCGTTTGAACCTCTAATTTTAAATGCACAATTTTTTGCAGCCATAGTTTGAAGTTTGCCTGCTTTAAAGAATTTAACATAGTCGTATTTAACACCACCATATTTAGAATCATATTTCATTTTATCCATATCCATGGAATTAGAATAAACCCATTCTCTCCTTGTACCAAATTCATTTGACCACCATTCTAATTCATCTACAACACCATTTCCAGTAAATATTTTATTTGCACAGTTAGACAGAATAGTGTTTTTGTAGTTTTCTCTTAAGTGTTCTGTCTCAAGTTGTTTTAAGTTTTGAACAGAAATAATATTTCCAACTTTATATTTTCTATACATTGTAAACATAGCTTCAGTATCTTTACAAATAAAATCTGAAAATTCATCAATATATAAGAAATGAGGTATTCTTGAGTCTTCTATACCAGGTCTTCTTAATACTGCATTTTGCATAGCAATAAGGAAAAATAGCCCAAATGCTTTGTGACCTGCAGCACCTAAATCTCCACGTCTTGTACAAATAAATGTAACATTAGCATTTGATAACATTTCATCAAAATTTAAGTTATTATTTCTATTGCATAGAATTCCTTTGATTCCAGGTATTCTAAGTAAGTTATCTAATTGGCTAATAATGGTATAAAGATATTTTTCAATATTAGATTTACCGGGAGCATTATGATAAAAGTTCTTTCTGAAATATGTTAATTGTATATTGTATTTTTCTTTTAATTCTTTATTATGAGCTAATATTTCACACATTTTTTCAATTAATTCAAAATTAGTAAACATTTTTAACATATCTTCCATATTAGGAAGTTTACCATCATTCATTCTTGGATACATTTCTTTTAAAAGAATTGCTAAGTTTTCAATTGCTTGCATTACTATATCTTCTTTATAAGCTTCATCCACATCACTATGAGAAGTATTATACATTGCCTTTAATACAGATGAAATACTTATAGCAATTTTAGAAGAATCATCATATACAAATGGATTTAATCCTATAGAATTTGGGCTTTGAGGATCAATTAAATTATAGCTGATTCCGAAATTATTACACACATCAGTCATATGATTAATTACTTCATAATCTGGCGCCATTAATGTTAATCCTAAATCTTTATATATTATTTCATTTCCAAAGGTGCTTAATATCATTTTTTTCAAATATGCTTTAAAGATAGATGTTTTATCATCAGTAGGGGTAAGCATATTCAAATTAAAGTTTTTATTTAAATAGTCGTTATCATAAGGGGCATTTAATGTTGCTATTCTTGTTTTTAAAGCAGTAAATCCCATTTCTTTTGAAACTTCTCTATAGAAAAATTTTCGCTCTAAATCTCTTGCTATCATAGGTTCATAAACTTGTGAAGTTTTTCCTGAACCAGATCCACCACATACAAATAAAGATTGATATCTAGATTCCTCAGGGATTGTAATTGATTTTCCTGATTCTACATCATAACACAAATATACTTCTGCTGTATATGGTCCAGTACCAGTTTTTTTATCAGATAAATTAATTCCACCATAATCCCAAATAGAACGAACTTTATCTTTACTATCATTAACACCAAAGAATAACCATTTGAATAGTGGGAAGATAGTAACTAATGGTAAATATAATGAAATACTAATCATAGCAGGAGTTACTAAATCTGAAAACTCTGTTATTAGTTCAGTATAATTTGGTACTGAAAGTAATAATAACCAAACTCCCATATTAAGCCATTGTGTGAACATTGAAATAGTTATTATATATAATCCTATAACATAAAGGTAGAATAATGTAACTTTTTTTGCTTTTGATGTAGCAAATTTTGAAGGCCCTGAGAATAAATATGCAAATACAGGGCATGCTAATGCAAACGTATATTGTATTGGTCCCCAGTATGAAAAAGAGACACCTGTAAATATCATAAGTAACATTTCAACTACTCTATCTATTGCTAAATATACTGTTATTAATGTTAGTATGTAAGTTGCAAATGTATTTCTATCTGTTTTTAAAAATTTCAAAAATTTATCTATTATTTTCATTTAAATTGCCCTTTCATAAATTAAAATTATACATATATATTATCCTATAAAATTGAGAAAAAAACAAGAGGTTTCGCATAATTTTACCAAATTTTGAATATAATAGAGTTAAAAAAGGGGATAGGTATGCAAGAAGAATATGTTAGGGAAACTAAGTTAATAGAAAAAACAGAAATTGAAAAGGAAGTTGAATTAATTAAAACAATTATAAAAACTAGAGAAGAATTAAAAGGTAATAATTTGAATTTTGAATATGCGAAAGGTGATTTAGTAGATTATTATACTTATCAAATAAAAGCTAATCAAGCAAAACTTGACTATCTAATTAAACTTGCAAAATCTAGGGGAATAAAGGTTGATATGATAAATGATAAAAAATATTCTTTTCTAGATAATGAAGAGGCTGGTTAGTAATATTTGTCCAAGATAGAACATATTAATGGTAATAAGAAATTATTTTTGGAGACTTTGAAAAAGAATTACGAGCACAATTCTTTTCCAAACAATTTGGATTTAGGGAAGGGTTAGAGAAATGGATAACAATATAATTACTTATTTAGCATGTATATGTTTTATTTTTATATTTGGAAGAATTTTTATTGTTCCAATTAAGAAAATATTAAAGTTAATTTTAAATTCTGTGTTAGGTGGATTAGCAATTTTTATTATTAATTTAGTCGGAGCAAATTTTGGATTTCATATTGGATTAAATATTATTACAAGTACTTTAGTAGGATTACTTGGATTACCAGGCGCAGTGTGCCTTATAATTGTGAAGTTGCTAATAGGATAAGGTATAGAAAATATGAAACAAATTTTAATAGACACATCTGAAATGGTTAATTATCAATCAATTTCAAATGTGTCTATGATTTTTTATAAATTATGATTATTCAACTGTAACTGATTTAGCAAGGTTCCTTGGTTTATCAACATCTAATCCTTTTTCTTTAGAAATGTAGTAAGCAAGTAATTGAAGAGGGATTACAGATAAAATAGGTGATACAAAAGTATTAGTTTCTGGTATATGAATAACAGTGTCAAACATTTTATCATCAACAGCCTGATTTGTAACAACTAATGTTTTAGCACCTCTAGTAATTACTTCTTGAATATTACTTACTGTTTTTTCCACTAATTTTGAATCTGTGATAATGTTTATAACAGTAATACCATTTTCAATTAAAGCAATTGGACCGTGTTTTAATTCACCTGCTGGGTAACTGTCTGCATGTATATAAGAAATTTCTTTTAGTTTTAATGCAGATTCTTTTGCAACTGTTTCATCAATTCCTCTTCCAAGGAAAAATACATCTTTTTCTTGATATATTCTATGTCCAAATTCTTTTACTTTATTGCTACATTTTAATGTTTCTTCAATTTTTGAAGGTAATTTTGAAATGTCTTCTTTTAAAGAAATTATTTCTTTTTTGGATATTTCTAAAGTCTCAGCAAAATAAATAGTTAAAAGTGCTAAAAGTGTTACTTGAGAAGTATATGCTTTAGTTGATGCAACCGCAATTTCTGGACCTGCATGTGTATATATAGAATAATCAGCTTCTCTTGTAATAGAACTTCCTATTACATTACTAATAGCTAATGTTTTTGCTCCTTTTTCTTTAGAAAGTTTTAAGGCTGCTATAGTATCTGCAGTTTCTCCTGATTGAGAAATGAAAATACATAGAGTTTTATTATCAACAATAGGATCTCTATATCTAAACTCTGAAGCAATATCAACTTCAGTTGGTATTTTACAAATTTTTTCTAACATATTTTTTGCAGCTAATCCCGCATGCATTGCTGTACCACATGCAACAAGATATATTTTATTTATACTTTGTAAATAATCTTTAGTAAAGTTTAGTTCTTCAAATTCACATTTTGAACCTTCATTTAATTTTGCACCAATTGTTTCTCTGATTGCAGTTGGTTGTTCATAAATTTCTTTTAACATGAAATCATCATAACCATCCTTTTCAGCACTTGCTGCATTCCACTCAATAGTTTGAATTTTTTTATCAAATGGTTTTAAATCTTTATTATAAAATTTTGCATCTGTTCTTGATAATAAAACAAATTCTAAATCTTCTAAAAGATAAAATTCTCTTGTAAAAGAAAGAATAGCAGGTATATCTGAAGAAATATAATTTTCATTTTCTCCTTTACCAATAACTAAGGGGCTATCTTTTCGAACTACAATCATATTATCGGGAAAATCTTTACAAATTATTTCTAATGCAAAACTTCCTTTTAAATCTAAACATGCACTTTGAACTGCTTTTAATAATTCATTGATATCTTTTCCTTCTGTTTTTTTATAATAATAATGAATTAAATTTGGAATAATTTCTGTATCTGTTTGAGAGTAAAAAGTATATCCATTTTTAGTTAAGAAATCTCTTAATTCATTATAGTTTTCAATTATACCGTTATGAACAACGCTAAAAGTTTTTGAGTTATCCAAATGAGGATGAGAATTTTCTTTAGAAGGTTTTCCATGAGTTGCCCATCTAGTATGAGCTATACCAATTGTTCCTTCTAAATTATCAATACCAATTAAATCATATAAATTTTTAACTCTTCCTTTATCCTTCATAACAGAAAGACCATTATTTTCAATTGTTGAAATACCAGCTGAGTCATAGCCTCTATATTCCAATCTTAAAAGTCCATTAATAAGAATAGGACTTGCTTTTTTTGTTCCTATGTAACCTACAATTCCACACATAGTAATCCTCCTTAATAAATTAAAATATTGGAATTGAAAGCACGCAAAATAAAACTTAATCATATTGATTTTTGTTACAATATTACTATTGATTTTTTTACCAATACTATGACCTTAAGTTAAAGCCACTAGAGCATCCGCCGAATTTTTCGATAACTCTAGACCTCGTCAACATTAAATATATTAATGTCCAGGCGCTTATTTAAATTTAAATTACTCCTTTCTTTTGTTATTTTTTTGCATTTCTTCCAATCTACTGTTATTATATTATACTAAAATTTAAAATGTAGCAAGTATTAATAAAAAATTTGTAAAATTTATAGAAAAGAATTACTAGTTAACCATTTAGATTTTTCTATCTTACTTAACCGTGCTGACTTTATACGAGACAAGAGGTGACTTGTAACGAAATAAAACACTTGAATAAAAATGATTTTTAATATATAATTATACTAGAGGAGATGTGAATATGCAAAAAATAGGTATAGTAGTTGCTATGGAGGAAGAATTAGAAGCAGTAGAAAATATATTAGATGATTTAGAAGAAAAAGAAATTAGAAAAACAATATTTAAAATTGGAAAAATAGGAAAATGTAAATGTATTGTAGTACATTGTGGAATTGGAAAAGTAAATGCTGCAAGAGCAACACAAGAGTTAATAGACAATTTTGATGTAGAATATGTTATGAATGTAGGTGTAGCTGGAAGTATAAATGATGATTTAGATATAGGTGATGTTGTAATTGGTAAGCATACAGTTCAACATGATTTTGACTTAACAGCATTTAGACATAGTAAAGGATATATACCAGGTGTTGGAGATACTGTTAAATGTGATAGTAACCTAAATCTAAGAATACAAAATTCAATTAAAAATTTAGATGAAAAAAAATATAAAGTAAAATTAGGTGTAGTTGCAACAGGAGATATATTCTGTACAGATGTAGCAATGAAAGATAAAATACGTGCAAAATTTGATGCAGATGTTGTAGATATGGAATGCGGTGCAATTGCACAAGTTACATATTTAAATGAATTACCATTTACAGTCATAAGAAGTATATCAGACAGCCCAAACGGTAAAAATGAAAAAATATTTGAAGAAAACCTACCATTTGCATGTAAAAGATTTGCAAATATTTTAAAAAAGTTTTTGGGACAAGAGGGACAGGTTTAAAATGTTCCATTTTTGTCAAAAAATGTCGAAAATAAATTACTTATTTTTTAATTACTAAAGGTAAAAATTATTTTGAATAAAAAAATTAAAAGTGTAAATAATTTATATAATTGAAAGGAGTTTGTATAATTATGGATAGAAAGGTTAAAGTGGTTCAATATGGAACTGGAAAAATGAGTGTATATACAATGAGATATGTATATGAAAAAGGAGGAGAGATTGTAGGTGCAGTAGATGCAAATCCTAATGTGGTTGGAAAAGACATTGGAGAGATAATGGGAACAGAAAATAAAGGAATAAAAGTTGTTTCTGTTCAAGATGCAGAAAATATGATGCAAGAAACTAAGCCAGATATTGCAATTATAACTACAATGAGTTTAATCAAAGATGTGGAAGAAAGTCTAATGTTATGCGCTAAACTTGGAATTAATGCTATTACAACTTGTGAAGAAGCATTTTATCCAATGAATTCTAATCCTGAAGTAACAAAGAAAATTGATGAGTTAGCAAAGAAAAATGGATGTACAATTACTGGAAGCGGATATCAAGATATTTATTGGGGCCAATTAATTTCGTCTATAGCAGGTTCTACTCAAACAATTAAGAAAATAAAAGGAAGTTCAAGCTATAATGTTGAAGATTATGGAATAGCTTTAGCAGAAGCACATGGGGCAGGTTTAACATTAGAAGAGTTTGATAAACAAGTAGCTTCAGTAGATAAAATATCAAATGAAGAAAGACAAGAATTAATAAATAAAGGAGAATATTTGCCATCTTATATGTGGAATGTAAATGGATGGTTATGTGATAAATTAGGTTTAACAGTAAAATCACAAACACAAAAAACAATTCCTCAAACACATAATGAAGATATTTATTCTTCTACACTAGGAATGACAGTAAAAGCAGGAGATGCAACAGGAATGAGTGCAGTTGTTACTACAGAAACTGAAGAGGGAATAACAATAGAGAGTGAATGTATAGGAAAAGTATATTCAAAAGATGATTTTGATAAAAACGAGTGGACAGTAATTGGCGAACCAGAAACAACACTTATAATTAATAGACCAGCTACTGTTGAACTAACATGTGGAAGTGTTGTTAATAGAATTCCAGATGTTATAAATTCAAAATCAGGATATGTGCCAACAGAAGAAATGGGGGATTTATATTATAAAATTAGACCTTTAAATGAATATGTAAGATAAATAAATAATATAGGAAAAATCAGGTGGTTTACAAAGGTTGTAAAAATA
>JAXJYD010000029.1:0-43632 GCA_036307105.1 Clostridia bacterium
ACTCTCTTGTTATTGTATCTATATTTTACTCTTTCGAGTTTATATAAATCTAACTTAAAGTTTTTCTCAAGCTCTTTAAATGCTTCTTACTTTTTTATAAAAAACTTTTAAAAATTTTACTTGTTCGGTACTAATTTTTTGGTTTAAAAATCATACCGCTTCGGTTTATTCTCTAAAGGATTTTATTGTTTACTTTTCAATGTACTTTATGTTCATTCTTCGTGCGAACAGTTTTTATTATACATTACGCATTTAGGTTTGTCAACACTTTTTTGATTTTTTTTTAAGTTTTTTTTAAAAGTGTTTTTTTATATTCGTTTTTAAATCATTTTTATACCTTAGAAGAGTTGATAAATCTATATATCAACTCTTCTATATACAAATATGAAATTATTGTAATTATTAGAAATTTATTCTATTTTATCTATTTTTTTCTATAATAGTAAGTATTACAAATTTCACTAAACCATTTTCATCATATTCTAATTTAACATTATAATTTCTACTATTATCTTTTTTTATAAATTCTTCTAAACTCTTTACTAATTTTTCATTACTACCACTTCTACTTATTTCTATTTTTAATTCATTATTTGAAACCACTTGTAAATCAATTACATTTTCTTTTATGATATCTATAACATTTAACACATCTTCTGATTTTATATTCTCACCTTGTAATATTTCAAAATTTGAATTAAATCTATTTTTTTCAGATTCTGAAATTTCTATATTCCCAAATTCAATTTTTTCATTTAAAATACCAATATTTTTTAGCATTTTATCTATATCATCTAATTTGATTTCCTGAGTAAATCTTTCTACTTTCTTGTTAATTTCTTCACTAATTTTTTTTAAAATAATAGACAATTGTTCAGATTCTAATTCATTTAGTTTAACACTGTCATTATCATCAATTATTTTATTCTTTTCTATTTCATCTATTAAATTTATTTTTTCAATGTAATTAATATCTAATTTATTTTTATCATCTTCAAATTTTATATTTAAATCTTTATCATGTCTTCTTTCTTGAATATTTTGATTATTTTCAATAGTAATAATTTTTTGATTTTGATTCATATTGTCTTTTATAATAATTTTTAAATTATTTTCTTTCTTATTTATTTCAATCTTTAGTATTTCATTATCTTTTTCTTTAAATTCTATATTCGCATATTCTTGTTCATTCATCTTTAAACGTTCAAAGTTAATTTCATAGTCAGGAGATTGTATCTCAGTTTTTATTGTATTTCCTTTATTTTCATATACTCTTATATTTACTTCTTCATTACCTATATTACTTCTCTTAATTTTTTCTATTATTTCTTCTATTTCATTTGTGTATGCACTTTTTAATTCATTACTTGTTTGACTGTCTTCTTCAGTAGTTGTGCTGAAGAGGTTTTGAATTGTATTGATTTTATTTAAAATAATTTCTTCTTCTTTTAGTTTTTCTAATATATCTAAATATATATTATTTAATTGTTCTTTTGTTAAAGTTAAATTATATACGTTTGTATTAATACTTTCATTGTTTATGCTAACAATCTGTTTTTGTTTTTTTGAAAAATTATCTTTTGATATTTTTTCTTGTATTATATTTAAATATTTTTCTTTTATTATTTCTAGTTCTTCTTCACTAAGTCTTATTTTTTGAACATCAGGTATTTCTATTTTATTAGGTATACTTTGTAACATTTCTTCAGAATATCCTATTTTTTCGAATAAATCCTTTAAATTGTTATTATCTACTGTTATAAATTGATTAAATAAATCAGAAAATTTGATTCCATAAGTATTATCACTTTTTATAAATTCTATTTCAGTATTTTTTTCATCTTCTTTTAATAACCTAATATCTTTGTATTGATATCCTGTTTCTTTATCTATTTCTCCGTCTATTGTAAGTTTTAATTTATTAATTTCATTGTCGGTATTTTCTGAAGTTGTTCCATAATTCTCTGTGTAATTTATTTTTAATTCAGCACTTTCTTTGTATTTATCAGAATGAAAAATACTATTGTATTCTTCATTTTTTAACGTTTCTACTATCTCATTTATATTTTCATAGTTATTTCCAAAATACTTAAAAAATAATGTTTGATTTGATTTAAACATATCAGTAGTAAAATATAAGAATATCAATATCGAAACAATTAATATTAAAACTAGGACAGGAATTCCTATCATAATCATTTTTCTTTTCTTTTTTGTCATCATATCTTTTTTCTCCTTTACATTCTTTGTTTTAAAGCTTCATATATTATTATTCCTGTAGAAACTGATGCATTTAAAGATGTAACTTTTCCCTTCATAGGTATTTTCACCAAAAAGTCACAATTTTTTTTCACTTTACTACTTATTCCGCTTCCTTCGTTTCCTATTACTATTCCTAAAGCTCCTTTTAAATCTTGGTCATAATAATATTTTTCTGTATTTATATCTGTTCCACAAATCCATAGACCTTCATCTTTTAGTTTTTGTATTGTATCTGATATATTTGTTACTCTAGCTATTTTCATATGTTCCACTGCTCCTGCAGACACTTTATTCACGGTACTGTTTACCCCAGCTGCTCTTCTTTTAGGAATTATTATTCCATGAACACCTGCAGTTTCTGCTGTTCTTATTATAGAACCTAAATTATGAGGATCTTCAATTCCATCTAAAATTAATACAAATGGATCTTCATTTTTTTCTTTTGCTTCTTCTAATATATCCTCTACTTCACAATACTCAAATGGTGGTACTATTGCAATTACTCCTTGATAATTTTGATTTTGTGCCATTTCATCCATCTGTCTTTTATCTTTCTCTACAATAATTACTTTCTTTTCTTTTGCAATTGCAATTATTTTTTTTATAGAACCGTGTTTTTCTCCTCTAGTTATAAATATTTTATTAATGTCTCTTCCACTTTCTAATAATTCTAATACAGAATTTCTACCTTCTACTTGGTCATCATAGTTTTTTTCTTGTACAGTTTCATTTTTACGAAATTCTTTTATTTTTTTACTTTTCATACTTATACCTCTTACTTTATACTAAATTACTTAGAATTATTCCTATTATCCAATATCTAAATATGAATCAAAAACGAGTATTTCTAGGCGAACAAGACTAGAATTTATGAGGCGTACTCTTGTACTTTGATTAAATTCTAATTGAAGTTCAACAACGAAAGACGAAGTTTTTCATTCGAATTTTATTCATCATCTAGTTTTAGCACTGACAAAAACGCCTCTTGTGGTATTTCTACATTTCCAATCTCACGCATTTTTTTCTTTCCCCTTTTTTGCTTTTCTAATAACTTTTTCTTTCTTGTAATATCTCCTCCATAACATTTTGCTAACACGTCTTTTCTCATTGCTGATATTGTTTCTCTTGCTATAATTTGTCCTCCAATTGCAGCTTGAATTGGTATTTTAAACAATTTTCTTGGTATAACTGTTTTTAATTTTTCTACCATTTTCTTTCCTCTGTCATATGCTCCATCTTTATGAACTATAAAACTTAATGCATCTACCATTTCTCCATTTATATATATATCTAATTTTACTAAATTTGATTTTCTATAATCTTTAAATTCATAATCTAATGATGCATATCCTTTTGTCTTTGATTTTAAGTTATCAAAGAAATCATATATTATTTCATTTAATGGCATTTCATATATTAATGTCACTCTATTTTCGTCTAAATATTTCATATCTATATAAACACCACGTCTTCTTTGACATAGTTCCATTATGTTTCCTACATATTCTTTAGGAGTTAGAATATTTGCTGTAACAAATGGTTCTTCTATATATGATATTTCTTGTGGTTTTGGTAAATCTTCTGGATTATATAATTCCATAACTTGTCCATCTGTTTTATATACTTTATAAATAACTGATGGTGCTGTTGTAATTAATCCTAAATCAAATTCTCTATCTAATCTTTCTTCTATTATTTCTAAATGTAACAATCCTAAAAACCCACATCTAAACCCAAAACCTAATGCAACAGATGATTCTTGTTCAAATTCTAATGCTGCATCATTTAGTTTTAATTTTTCTAATGCTTCTTTTAAATCTTCATACTGACTTCCATCAATTGGATATAATCCACAATATACCATTGGTGTAACCTTTTTATATCCTTTTAAAGCCTCTTCAGCTGGATTATCATTTATAGTTATTGTATCACCTACATGTATATCCGATAAACTCTTTATTGAAGCTGCTATATATCCGACTTCTCCTGCTTTTATTTCAGTTGTTGGCATGTAATTACCCGGTAAAAAATATCCTACTTCTGCGACTGTAAAAGTTTTATTCGCTGCCATCAATTTTATTTCATCACCAACTTTTACAGTTCCGTCTACTACTCTTACATATGCTAAAGCTCCTTTATAATTATCATAATAAGAATCAAATATTAAGCATTTTGTTTTTTCATTTTCATCACCATTTGGTGCAGGTATATCTGTTACTATTCTTTCTAATACTTCTTCTACATTTAATCCAGACTTCGCAGAAATACATGGTGCATCTTCAGCAGGTATTCCTATTATATCTTCTATTTCTTTTTTTACTTCTTCTACTCTTGCATTTGGCAAGTCTATTTTATTCAGTACTGGGAGAATTTCTAAATTATTATCTATTGCTAAATATACATTTGCTAAAGTTTGTGCTTCTACCCCTTGACTTGAATCTACCACTAAAATAGCACCATCACATGCAGCTAAACTTCTAGATACTTCATAATTAAAATCAACATGACCTGGAGTATCTATTAAATTAAATGTATATTCTTGTCCATCTTTAGCTTTGTAAATCATCCTTACAGCTTGAGATTTAATGGTTATTCCTCTTTCTTTTTCGATCTCCATATTATCCAAAACTTGACTTTCCATTTCTCTTTTAGATAATACACCTGTCATTTCAATTAATCTATCTGCCAAAGTTGATTTACCATGATCTATATGAGCTATAATACTAAAATTTCTGATGTGTTCTTGTCTGTTATTCATTTTTCCTCCTGTTTACTACTTTAATATATTGATATTCTAACATAAACCTCCAAAAATCACAATAGTTTATTATAAATCATTAACTAAATTGTAAACATTTGTATATCCTAGCTTTTCTAATTTTCGTTGTGCTTTTTTACTTCTTAATCCATTAGAACAATATAAGACAATTATTTCATCTTTAGATTCAAAAATTTTTGAATGTTTACTCATAAGCTCATATTCAGGAATTAACATTGCGCCTTCTAAATGTCCTTCTCTATATTCTTGAGGGCTACGAACATCTACTAATATAGCGCCATCTTTTAAAAATCTTACTAATTCATTTTTATTTATATCTTTTTTATTTAGTGAGCGCTTTAATTTTTTATTAAACTTTTTTCTTAATTTTCTAAACATATTTTATAAATGGTAATACTATACCATTTTCCTCCTTTTCAAGTAGTTCTATAATATATTATATGTTTAAAAAAATCTGATGTTATTTATAGTTATCCACAATATAAATTTTATACTTTTCTTTTAGTTTTTTACAAAAATATTTCATATATATTTCAATTTTCACGCATTTTTCGAGCTTTTCTTTTTTGTTTTGATTTTTTTCTATATTTTTCATGCCATTTATTACAAATATATTACTATTTTATTACTTTTGTGCAGAATTATGTAACTTGTTCTTCTTTGTATTTTAACATTTGAGTTGTGGATGATTTGGTGTGGAAACTGTGGATAACTTTGTGAATAACTTTAATATATATATTTACAAGTTGCTAGTTGTTCACAGTATTTCTAGGTTTAAATAATAGTTTTATGTATATTTGTATTTTTTTAAGATTATGTACACTCATTTGTGTTGCATAACAAATCAGAATGACTTTTAATTTAATATATAGGATACTATTTTCAAGATTCTTCATTAATATCAATAAGTGAAAACACATCTTTATTATTATTTAGCTCTATAATATTCATAACAACACCTACACCTATAACATTTCCTCCTATTTTTTTTATACTTTCTTTAATAGCATTAATAGTGTTTCCTGTTGCATAAATGTCGTCTATAATAAAAAAATTGTTATTTTTGTATTCATCATTTACAAGTTTAGGTAATTCTAAAATATCTTTACCATATTCCTTTTCGTATTCAGCTCTTAACTTGACTATTGTTGGTGGTAACTTTCCTTTTTTTCTTACAGGAATGCAACCAACATTTAACTCATTTGCAACTGCTGTTCCAAATAAAAAACCTCTTGCTTCTGGTGCTACAATATAATCAATTTTTTTATCTTTTAAATACTCTACAAATTTATCAGTTATCTCTTTTAATGTCTCTTTTTGTAATATAAGTGGCGTAATGTCTATAAACTCAATTCCATCTATAGGGAAATTCTTTTCAGTTCTAATATTTAGTTCATTTTTTAGTACATTTTTTATTATTTTCATCTTTATAACTCCTTTATTTTCTAAATATTTATATACTATCTTTTTAGAAAAGATTAACCTTTATTATTTGGCTATATAAAGCACTTTTAAAAATTTATATTTATCAAGAAATAAATAACTGTAACAATCTCTAGTATTGTAATAAAAGGAAAACCTATTACAAATCCAAGTTTTTGGGTCTTATGCCTAAATATATACATCCCTGCAATAGTACCAATACCTCCACCTAAACCTGTTATTATAAATAAAGTTTTTTCCGGTATTCTCCAAGCTCCTTTAATTGCTTTTCTTTTATCTAACCACATAACAAAAAATCCTATTATATTGATAATTATAAAATATATTATTATATTCTTCATTGTAAATATTTCATTAAAACTAAATGTTTTTGCAACCATTTTTTTATTTTCCTTTCTTACTTTTACCCAAACAAACTCATTTGATTGCTTTGGCTCATTCCTTCTAAACATCCATATTTTTTTAGTAAATCTGTTACAGAATTACCTACTTTAGAACGAATTTTCAAATCATCTATTGACATGAATTTGCCTTCTTTTCTTGCATTTATTATACCTTCAGCAGCTACTGTTCCTAGTCCTGGAATACTATTTAGTGGTGGTCTTATTTTCCCATCTTCAACTAAAAATTTAGTAGAATGTGATTTGTATAAATCCATTGGTAAAAATTCTAATCCTCTTTCATACATTTCTAGTACTAATTCTAATATTGCATACATATTCTTATCTTTAGTTGATGCATTATTTCCTTGTAAGTCAATTTCCTTCATTTTATTCTTTACTTTTTCTTTACCAAATATCATGCAATCACTATCAAATTCGTCAGCTCTAATAGAAAAATATGAAGCATAATATGCTAAAGGTTCATGTACTTTAAACCAGGCAATTCTAAATGCATTTGTTACATACGCTGCAGCATGTGCTTTCGGGAACATATACTTGATTTTTTCACACGATTTTATATACCAATCTGGTACATTATGTTCTTTCATCATATTTTTATACTCTTCCCATTTTGCAGGATCTTTTAATGCTTTTCCTTTACGTACTGTTTCCATTATTTTAAATGCTGGGTTTGGTGGTAATCCCATTTTTATTAAATATATCATTATATCATCACGACAACAGATTGCATCTTGAAGTGTAACTGTTCCTGCTTCTATTAAACTTTGGGCATTTCCAAGCCATACGTCTGTACCATGTGATAATCCTGATATTCTTATCAATTCATCAAATGTTGTAGGTCTTGTATCAACTAACATTCCTCTTACGAATTTTGTTCCAAATTCAGGAACTCCAAAACTTCCAACTTCTGAATGTATTTGTTCTTTTGTAACTCCTAATGCGTCTGTAGAGCTAAATATGGACATAGTTGCCTTATCATCAAGAGGTACTTTTGTTGGATCTTTTCCTGTTATATCTTGAAGCATACGTATCATTGTAGGATCGTCATGTCCTAGAATATCTAATTTTAATAAGTTTTGATCTATTGAGTGGTAATCAAAATGTGTTGTTATAATATCTGAATTTGCATCATCAGCTGGGTGTTGTACTGGGCAAAATTCATATATTTCTCTACCTTTTGGAACAACTATAATTCCACCTGGATGCTGTCCTGTAGTTCTTTTTATTCCTGTACAACCAGCAGCTAGTCTTTGTGTTTCTGCTCTATTAATTGGTATATTTCTTTCTTCGAAATATTTTTTTACATATCCAAAAGCTGTTTTATCAGCAACAGTACCAATTGTACCTGCTTTAAACGTTGTCCCTTTTCCAAATATTACTTCTGTATATTTATGTGCTTTTGCCTGATATTCTCCAGAAAAGTTTAAGTCAATATCAGGCTCTTTATCTCCATTAAATCCAAGGAACGTTTCAAATGGTATATCCATTCCATCTTTATCTAAAGCATGTCCACATTTAGGACACTCTTTATCTGGCAGGTCAAATCCATTTTTACATCCATAATCTGTAAAGTCTGAAAATTTACAATTTGGACATCTGTAATGTGGTGGAAGTGAATTTACTTCTGTAATACCTGTCATATTTGCAACAAAAGATGAACCAACAGAACCTCTAGAACCTACTATATATCCATCTTCATTAGACTTCCACACTAATTTTTGAGCAATTATGTACATAACTGAGAATCCATTTTTTATAATAGAATCTAATTCTTTATCTAATCTTTCTTGAACTATTTGTGGCAACAGATCTCCATATAGTTCATGTGCTTTTGAATATGCAATATCTTTAATTGTTTGTTCACAACCTGGTATATGTGGTGGACATTTTTCAGGAGAAATTGGACTTATTCTATCACACATATCTGATATTTTATTTGTATTTGTTACTACAACTTCATAAGCTTTTTCTTCACCTAAATATTTAAATTCTTCTAACATTTCCTCAGTTGTTCTTAAATAAAGTGGAGCTTGTGTATCTGCATCTGCATATCCTTGTCCTGCTTCTAATATTCTTCTATAAACTTCATCTTGTGGATCCATAAAGTGAACATCACAAGTTGCAACAACTGGCTTATTTAATTTTTCGCCTAAATCCACAATTTTTCTATTTATATCTCTTAAAGCTTCTTCATCTTTTACAGTTTCATTTCTAATTAAGAAATTATTGTTTCCTATTGGTTGTATCTCTAGATAATCATAAAATTCTGCAATTTCTTCAATTTCTTCATCAGTTTTTCCCAGTTCAATTGCTTGATATAATTCACCTGCTTCACATGCACTTCCTAAAATTAAACCTTCTCTATATTTTTCTAGCAAACTTTTTAAAATACGAGGTTTTCTATAAAAATACTTAATGTGTGATAAAGAAACCAATTTATATAAATTACGTAATCCTACATAATTTTTAGCTAAAATAATTGCATGATATGTTTTTAATTTTTTATATCCTTCTTTTTTCGCTTCTTCAGTACTACTTAAGTTTTCAATATCTTCTAATTTTTTTGCTCCACGTTCTTTTAGCATTTTAAGCATTACCTTAAATACTTTTACTGTTGTATCTACATCATCTAAAGCTCTATGAGCTACTTCAACCTTTATTCCTAAATTATCTGCAATCTTCCCTAACTTGTATTTTTTATAATCTGGGAATAAATCTTTTGCTAAACTCAAAGTATCTAAATATGTATAATCAAATTTATATCCTAATCTTTTTGCATTTTGTTTTAAAAATCCTACGTCAAACCCTGCATTATGAGCAACAATTACTGAATCTCCTAAAAAATCTAACATTTTAGGAAATACTTTTCCTATTGTCTCAGCATCTTTTACCATATCATCAGTAATATTTGTTACTTCTGATACTCTTTGTGGAATGTGTTTTTCTGGATTTACAAAGCAACTAAACTGATCTATTACTTCTCCATCTTTAAATTTCATTATTCCTATTTCTGTGATTCTTTCAGTTGTAGCAGAAAATCCTGTTGTTTCTAAGTCTAATACACAATATGTTGTATCTATACTTTGTCCTTTTGCATCTGTAACTATCGCATTTTTATCAGGTGCCAAATATGCTTCCACACCATATATAACTTTCATATCTTGGTTATCATAACCGAAGCATTTTATGTGCTTCTGGAAATGCTTGTACTACTCCATGATCTGTTATTGCAATAGATTTCATTCCCCATTTCATAGCTCTTTTTATTAGATCTGTTGCTGATGTCATTGCATCCATTTGGCTCATTTGAGTATGCATGTGAAGTTCTACTCTTTTTACTTCTGCATTATCATGTCTTGTTGTCTTTTTTAGCCCTTCACATTCAACTATAGTATTTGCCATAACTGTTAATTCGTTTGCAAAAGTATCCATCTGGGCTGTCCCTGCAATTTTTAATCCTTTTGCACTTTTTATTCTTTTCATTATTTTTTTAGCTTTTTCTTTCTCTAAGAAAGCCTTACATGTTATTGTACTTGTTCCATCATATAAATCAAAGCTAAATAATGTCTTACCTGATTTTAATGTCCTATCTTCTGTAAATATTACTTCACCTTGCAAAGCAACTTTTCCATCATCAACTCCTAAATCTTGAACTTTAACTAAGGTTTCAGTTATGTTTTCTGATGTTCCTAAGATAATTGGTGTATCTTCCTCCTCTTCTTCATCCGGAGGTTCCGGAACCTCTGTTTTTGTTTCTATTATTGTGTTTGCAATTACTGTTACATCTCCTACATACGTATCTAATCCTGCTTTGCCAATAACCTTTATCGCTTTTGCATCTTTTATTTTTTCTATCATCTCTTGTCCTTCTGCTAAATCTTTTGCGAATGATTTTATAGTTATTGTTCCAGTACCATCATATAAATCAAAAATAAGCATTCCTTTACCAGTTTTAGTTTCACGCACTTCACAATTTAAAATTCTTCCTTCTAATGTTACTCTTCCATCATTTGCTGCTATTTCCTTTATACTAATTCGTTTTTCTTTTGCCTTAGATGGTTTTCCCATTATATATTCTTGTTCTTCTTCTATTTCTGGAATATTTACTTCCTCGCCTTCAAGCGGAATATAACTTTCTAAATCTTCAGGCATTTTATAATCTACATCATTATACTCTGGAATAGAATTTTCTTCGTTATCTTTTACATTTTGTCTATTTTCTTCTTCAATTTGTGCAACTATTTCTTCTTGTTCTTTTTTTAATCTTTCTTTTATTTTCTTTATTTCATCTGATGATATTTCTTCTATTAGTTCTATTTTATAATCTGCTTCAAATAAATTTTTAAGTACCTTTATTAATTCTTTATCTGTTTTTTTTGCTCTTAAAAAATCTGCTCCTTTGATATGCATTTTAATTAAGATATTATTACCTTCTACTTCTAAATCACTTTTCAATAATAACATAGGTTTTGTTAAAGGATATTTATGAGCCATATAGGCTATTATATTTTTCCATTCTTCTTTTATTGATTTTTTTTCTACTTTTTCATGATACTTTATTTTTATATCAACATTTTCAAACTTGAATCTTTCTCTTAAAAATTTTTCAAAATACCATATTTCTTTTATCTCTATATATTCATCAAAATAAAGAATTACTTCTAGTGCATTTATCTTTTTTACTACATTCAATCCTTTTACTTCCGCATATTTTATATTTGAATTAGTTTTGTAATCACTAAATATTTCTCCTACTTTTTTTGTTTTATCTGTCATCTAAACTACATCCCTTTCGTCCTATAACAGTTAGCATTGTATCATATTTTTTTTAGATATTAAAGCGAACATTTAGTAAAAAATAATTTTATTTTAAAAACTTTTTATCTGTAACACTATTTTTTAATTCTCATATTATATATCATAAAAACAAAAGAAAACAAACATATTTCTTTAATTGGAAGGAGGTCTAAACTATGCCAGAAAATAGAGGATGCGGTGGATTTGGTTTCGGCGATGATAATTGTTGCTGGATTATAATCCTTATATTATTAATTTGCTGTTGTTGTGGTGGTAGTAGAGGAGGTTGTTGCTAATAACTTCAATTCCAACTGACATAAAAGGAGTTTCTATTTTAAGAAACTCCTTAATCAGTTAGTTTTATTTTTTTTATCTCTTCTATACTTAATCTTGTAATTCTTTGTATTTCTTCAATACTAAAATTGTTTATTAACATTTCCTCTGCGATTTCAATTTTAGCACTTTTCTCTCCCTCAGATATCCCTTGCTGTATCCCTTGCTGTATCCCTTGTTGCATACCTTGTTCCAATCCTTCTGCAATCCCTTGCTCTAATCCTTTTCGTCTTCCTTCTTCTAATCCTTTTTTTGTAGCGTAATCTATTGCAGAAATTTCATCTCTAATTGCTTTTAATCTAAATTCGTAATTATTTCTCTCCTCTCTACTCAAACTCATTGAAGCAAGTTTTTTATTTATTTTTTCTATTTCCTTATTATACTTACTTGCTTTTTTCACTTTTTCATCACCCCCAATAAATAACCATAACCATTGTTCAAGCTTTGTGTGGATATCTGGATTTTTCTTTTTAAACTTCGGTAATTCTATAACATGCATTTCTATATATTTAGTTGCATACATATCTTCATCTTTGTATCCCAAATCTACTTTTTCATTTTCGCTTGGTTCTTCAAATTTCATTTTAGCTACAGAATGATATGTGTTTCTTTTATAATAATTAAAATTTAATATGTCTATTACAATCACTTTTTTGCAATTAGTATAAGGTTCTCCTTCTCCTAATTGCCCTGAATAAGTACTTGCCATATAGTATGTACTTCTTGGTTCAATATTATGCTGATTTTGTAATTGCATTTCCACATTTACTATAACTGAATTATCTAATGTGACTTTTAAATCTAAAACACCATATTTACTATCATAAAAATTTTTAGGTATTTCTGGATTGTTTATTTGTACGTCATTTATTTTTATATTTAATATACTTTGTAATAAATCCTTTAAAGCTTCTTTATTTTCCTCCTGACAAAATATTCTTTTAAATACATAGTCAGATGTTAAAGGAAGTCTATTTATCTCATTTAATGTATAATCTATCATTTAATTCCTCCTCATTTTATCATTTTATTTTCATTTTTTCAATACTTTTTCGAATTTTTTGAACAAATTTTACCTATTAATAAAGTAACGTATCTAATTCTTGTATAAATATTTTCTATAATATTTTACTTTTAGAAATTTGAATAAAAATTTGATTTAAAATGTTTGAAAAAAAATTTGAATAAACTGCAGTTTTTAATATAATAACACACTTTTCTTGAGAAATTTGTCGAAATTTGTAATAAACACAAAAAAATATCACCTTATTTAAAAGTGATATTTTTTATATAATAGAAAATTTATGCCAGCACTCTATTGTTCTTTTATTTAAATCTTTTTCCTTTATGTTTTTTAGTTTTTGGTTCTTCTTCAATATCTTTAAATGAATTAGATATTTTATCATTTTTATCATAATTTTCTAGAAATTTTTTTCTTGCATCTTCTTTGCTTAATTCTTCTTCACCAATATAATTCATATTGTCATCATAATCTTCTAATTGGTTATTTTCATTTTCGATTTTTTCATCATGTTTGTCATAATCATCATATTTCCAATCTCTACTTCTTCTTTTTTTTACAATTACAATAATTACTATGATAACAATTATAGCTAGTGCTATACCTCCACCAATAATTATCATTTTTTTGGTTTGTTCTTGTTTTTCTCTTGCAATTGCTTCTTCGTCAACTAATGCTTTTTTTACTGTTATTTGATATGTTGCAACATTATTTCCATCTGGATCTGAAACTAATATGTTAATTATATTTTCACCTTCAACTAATTTTTCATTTCCTGTTATTTCTACAATATAATAAGAATCTGTTGCTATTGCATTAATATCTAATTTATCTTTTTCACCAAAATATTTTACAGTATATTCATATTTTTGAGTATCAAATTTCGGATCTAATTCTAGATTTTCTATATTTAAACTTGTAAGTCCATCTCCTGTATACTTTTCTGGTACATTTTCTGTATTTTGAGCTGATGTATCTCTTGTTATATTTAAAGAATATGTCTTAGTTGTTCCATCTTCTGCAGTAACAACTACATCAAATTTGTTTTCTCCTATTTGTAAATTTTGTTTTCCAACTCCAGCTATTTTTGCTTTACTATCTTGTGCATTTGCATATATAGTAACACTTTCTACATTTGTTGGAACTGCTACATTATACGAAGTTGTTTGTGCTTTAAATCCTTTAAAATCATTTGGGGTTATTCCTAAATTACTTAAATTTGCATTACTAGATTTTTTACTAGTATTTGTTGTTTTATTATTACTACTTGTTCCGCTTTGATTGCTTGTAGTTTTTTGTGTAGTTGCTGGAACTACACTACTATTTTTTTCCTCACTAGAATTAGTTGAAGAAGCATCTGATGTTGTATTTTCCTTAGTTATATTTGTAGTTTTTGTATTAACTTCTGTATTTGTAGCTGTACTTGCATTTCCAGTCTCATTTTCTGCATATACTTTTCCATTAAAACCCAATATACTAAATGTTATTATACTTCCTATTATTAATGTGTTTATTACTTTGCCTATTTTCTTCATTTTATCCTCCGTTTTTTATATATTTTTACAGTAGTAATTATAACATTAGCATATTTTTTAGTCAATAAAAATTTTGGTTATTAGGGACTGTCCCTTTATGACCATTAAACTTGATTTTTAAACTTTTATAATATATACTAATACTGTCAGAGGTGAAAAATATGAGTAATAATATTTTAGATAACATAAAAAAACTATCTAAGAAAGAACAAAGAAATCTTTCTTATGATAAATTAGAAGAAATTATAAACAAATTGTCTCCAGATGAAATAATTGAATTAAGTAGAATTATTGGCTATCCTGTTTTCACTAGGCTTTGCATGGGAAATTTAAAACATAAATTTATATTATTACAAGATGGTGCAGCAGCTATTATTATAAATAAAGAAGAAAAAATACTATTACAATATAGCAATGTAATAAATAGATGGATGCTTCCTGGTGGTTGTCAAGAACTTGGAGAAACTTTTGCAGAAACAATTATAAGGGAAATAAAAGAAGAAACTAATTTAGATGTTAATATTACTGATTTAAATTTAATAAACATTATTTCTGGTCCTGTAAGAAAACACCAATACCTAAATGGTGATATTGTTTTTAATAATACAGTACTTTATGAAATTACAAAATACAAAGGGACAATAAAAGCAATAAATGAATCAAAAGAGTTAAGATTTTTTAGTCTAAATGAGATACCAGAAGATTTATTAGATATGGATTTGATAGAAATATATAAAAATACGAAAGGAACATTTTTAAATGATTGATTTACTTGCTCCCGTTGGAGATTTTGAATGTTTAAAGGCTGCTGTTCAAAATGGAGCTGATAGTGTTTATTTTGGTTCTGATTTATTTAGTGCTAGAGCTTTTGCACATAATTTTGATATAGATGAATTAAAACAAGCAATTGAATATGCAAAGATTAGAGGAGTTAAAACTAATTTAACTCTAAATATATTACTTAAAGATTCCGAATTTGACTCTGCTATTAAATTAGCTTTAAAAGCTTACGAATTTGGAATAGATGCAATTATAGTTCAAGACTTAGGACTTGCAATGAAATTAATTAAAATGTTACCAGACCTACCTATTCATGCTAGTACTCAAATGACAATTCATAATTTAAATGGAGCATTAAAATTACAAAAACTTGGATTTAAACGAATTGTTTTAGCAAGAGAACTTTCTATGAATGAAATTACACATATTTGTAAAAATACCGATGTAGAAATAGAGTGTTTTATCCATGGTGCTTTATGTATTTCTTACTCAGGCCAGTGTTTGTTCTCTAGTATGCTAGGTGGTCGTTCAGGAAACAGAGGAAAATGTGCTGGTCCTTGTAGATTATCTTATGACTTAATAGAAAACAATAAAAAATTAAACTCAGGATATTTGCTTAGTACAAAAGATTTATGTGGATTAGATTATATACCAGATATGATAAATGCAGGTGTTCATTGTCTAAAAATAGAAGGAAGAATGAAATCTCCTGAATATGTTGCAACTGTTACTAGAATTTATAGAAAATATATAGACCTTGCTCTTTCTAATGTTCTTTACAAAATAGATGAATCTGATAAAAAAGATTTACTTCAAGTATTTAATAGAGGTATGTCTTCTTATGGACATCTAAGTAATGAACCAAATAAAAAAATAGTATATAAAGACAAACCCAATCATATGGGCTTATTTTTAGGAACTGTTCAAAATTATAATAAAAACAAAGGATATGTTACTTTAAAAATAAAAGAACCTATCTCTATTGGTGATAAAGTTTCTATTAAAAACGAAAATGGTTCTTATACAATCTCTGAATTAATGGTTAAAAATAACAATATAAAAGAAACAAAAATAAATCAAACTGTAACAATTGGTAGAATAAAAGGTAGTATTAATTTAGGTGATAAAATATATAAAATTTCTTCTAAATCATTAGCAAATATTGCAAAAGAAAGTTACAAAAATGAAAAGAGAAAAGTCTCTTTAAATTGTGATGTAACTATAAAAAAAGATCAACCAATATCAATTAATATAACATCTGATAATAATATACATGAATACAAGAATTTAAATATAAATTATGAACTTCCATATATACCAGAAGAAGCATTAAACAAGCCTTTAGATAAAGAAACAATTATTAAACAAATATCAAAAACAAACTCTACACCTTATATTTTTAATAATATAAATTTAAATTTAGATAGCAACTTACATTTATCAAAACTTAGTATGTTAAATGAACTTCGTAGAACTTCTTTAGATAAAGTATATGAATATGCTGTCTCTCGAATCAATAGACAATTACCAGAAAATGTCTCAAATTTAGAATTAAATAAAAATAATGAAACATTAGATAATATGAGAAATCTTGCATCTACTATGTCAAATATAAAAAATAAAAAGACCTCTTTACTATTAAACATTTTAAACTTGGAATATGACTATTCAAAATTAGAAAATGTAGATAACATATATATTCCTTTAAAATATTTTTTTAATAAAAAATTTGAACAAATATTAGAAATATTAAATACAAAAGCTAAATTATATATCTATTTTCCTACTGTATTAAAAGAAAACTATAAGAATCTATTCTACACAATTGCAAAAAGAACAGTTCAAAAATATGATGTAAAAGGATTTGTAGTATCTAATATTAGTAATATCCAAATGTTAAATGATTTGTTTGATGATTTAAGACAACATTTTAAAATAGTTGCAAATTATACCTTTAACGTATTAAATTCTAATACTGTTTTAGAATTAAAACAATTAGATATTAGTAGATTTACAATTTCTCCAGAATCTGACAAGGAAACAATACACAGTTTATGTAATTATAATTATATACAAAAAGAATTAATTGTTTATGGTAAAACACCCTTATTAAATATGAATTATTGTTTACTTCGGAGACAGTAATAAATGTTATCCAGAATGCAAAGCTAAATGTAATAGCAATAGTATTTATTATTTAAAAGATAGATTAAATATGAATTTTGAAATTTTACCAGATAATATTCAAACTGTTACTACTATTTTTAACAGTAAAACTACTTCTTTAAATCCTAATGATTTCAATGTTGATTACACTAGAATTGATGTTTTACATGAATCTATTAATTTAATAAATACAATTATTAATACCATTAAATCAGGAAACCGCTTTGAAGGTAAGGAATATACTAATGCAAATTTGAATAGGAAAATATGAAATTTTTATAAAAATATTATACTATTTATTTTTTTATCTGTGAATTGTAACCGTCAAACTGATAATATCTACACAATTTTTTACAAAACCTCTTTAAATTTATATTTTTTTATGATACAATGTGATAGATTTTAGAAAAATTTATCAAAAGATAAAAAATTAGGGGGAATAATTATGGATTTTAATAGATGTAGTAGATGTGGCAGTTTTTACGTTTCTGAAGGAAATGTATGTCCTAAATGTAGCACTAAAGATGGATACGAATTTAATACATTTACAAATTATATAAAAGAAAATGGCTTAGAAGATTCTTTAGATACAATTTCAGGGCAAACCGGTATTGCTATAAAAAATTTAAATCGTTTTTTAGGATATGAAGAATTTAAAGGATATAAAAATTCTTTGAAAAGTATAGAAAAAAATCAAAATTATAATATTACTTTATAGGATATTCCTATATGTTTAAACTAATTATACTTAATTATTTACGAAAGGACTGATAAACAAATGGAAAATGTTTTTGATACTCTTAAAACAAGAGGTTATATAGAACAATTAACACATCCAGAAGAAATTAAAGAATTATTAGGTAGCAAAGAATCTGTTCCTTTCTATATTGGAATTGATCCTACTGCAGATAGCTTACATGTTGGTCACTTTGTTTCTTTAATGGTAGCAAGTCATATGCAAAAAGCAGGTCATAAGCCTATTATTCTAGTAGGTGGAGGAACTGCGACTATAGGTGACCCTTCTGGTAAAACTGATATGAGAAAAATGTTATCAAAAGAAGATATTAATAAAAATGTAGAAGGAATAAAAAAGCAAATAGAAAAATTTGTAAGTTTTGAAGGTAAAAATAGTGCAATAATTGTTAACAATGCAGATTGGTTGTTAGATTTAAAATTTATTGAATTTGTTAGAGAAATTGGTAGCTTATTTTCTATTAATAAAATGCTTGCAGCAGAATGTTATAAGCAAAGATTAGAAACAGGATTAACATTTTTTGAAATGAGTTATATGCTTATGCAATCATACGATTTCTTATATCTATATAACAATTATGGTTGTAAACTAGAAATGGGTGGAAATGATCAATGGTCTAATATTATAGGCGGTGTTGATTTAATAAGAAAAATTGGAAAAGATGATTCTTTTGGTTTAACATTTAAACTTCTTACAACAAAAGAAGGTAAAAAAATGGGTAAAACTGAAAAAGGTGCTTTATGGTTAGATCCAAATAAAACATCTCCTTATGAATTTTACCAATACTGGAGAAATATTGAAGATTCTAGTGTTGAAAATGTTTTAAAAATGCTTACATTTTTACCGATTGAGAAAATTGAAGAATTATCAAATTTAAAAGATGAAAAAATAAATGAAGCAAAGAAAATCGCAGCATTCGAAATAACCAAACTAATTCATGGTGAAGAAGAAGCAAAAAAAGCTGAAGAAGCTTCAAATGCATTATTTAATGGTCAAGGTAATTTAGATAATATGCCTACTACAAAAATTGAAAATGCTAATATTTCAATCTTAGATGCAATAATTACTTGTAAAATTGCTCCTTCAAAAGGTCAAGCAAGAATATTAATTAACCAAGGTGGTATTTCATTAAATGATGAGAAAATTACAGATGTAAATTATGTATTATCTGATTTAGATTTCAAAGAAGGATATGCTATCATAAAAAAAGGTAAAAAAATATTTCATAAATTAGAATTATAAAAGTGGAACAATGGGGACAGTCTTATTTTGTTCCACTTTATCTACTTTTTTCCACTATTTCAACTATATCTGTGACATACTTACCAATAAGAGGAATATTTAAAGCAACTATCTTATTTAATATCATAACTAAAATTGCAGTTATAACTGTAACACCTATTCCAATACCTACTCCTCTAAAAATTCCCGCTAGTAAATTTCTTACTATTATTTCTTTTTTACTACCAAGAATATATGTTAATTCTTCAATATTTCCTTTTTGTATTGTATCACTTAATTTTTCAATTGAATTATTTAAAATATTTACTTTTTTCTTTTTTAAAAACATACTTTCTCCTACTATGTGTCAATTATTATACATTCTTTATAAAATATAGCAACATTTAACATAAATATTTTAATTGAAACAAAAAATCCACTTTTACTTATAGTGGATTTTTTGTTTATATTTTATTCATTTATTGTATTTTTAGTAACTATATTATTAGAAGTATTTTCATCTATTGTATTTATTGTTTCATTATCGGTATTATTTAATTTTTCTAATTCCTCTTTCTTTTTATCTTCTTGTTCTTTTACTTTTTCTAAAGTATCAATCAAATCTTGAATTTTCTTAACATCTTTTCCCATCATTTCCCAATCGTTGTTTTGATTTGATTCATTTAAGTTTTTATTTGCTTTGATAATAGCTTCAATAATTCCTTCTATATCATCAGTATTTTCTACTTCAATATCAACTGCATATTTAGAAAGTAAGTTTGATAAAGCTTGTTTTAAATCATTTCCTATTGCAAGCTTGTTACCAGAAGCAACAACAACTTTCTTTAAAATAGGTACTTTTGATTCATTAAGCATTGTTTGATAAATTGGTTCTACATACAATAGTGTATTTTCAATAGGCACTATTATCATTTCTTTTGTTAGTTTAGTTCCTGTTACATTTAAAGAATTAATTTCTGTTGAAATTGCATCATCTTCTTCTATTTGTTTATCTAATTGCATAGGTCCTACAATATTACTATCTGCTGAAAATTTATATAGTTTTAATTTACTTGAACCTCTTTCAGTAGTTCCTACTAAATAAGAAATAATATTTTGTTTTTCATCTGGAGTATATACTTGTACTAATCCTAATCCTTCTCCATCAGATGTTTTTAGCATTGTATAATAAGCATCCATATATGTTCCTGTTGATTTTGTAGATTTTATACTATTATATTTTGATATATCCCATAAATCATCAGCTCTATATAATACATCTGGTTTTACATTATGATAAACCTTTATAATTTCTGCTTGTACATTATATAAGAATTCTGGATATACTATATGTTTTGAAATATCTTCTGGTATCGTTTCATCTAAATCTGCAAATAAGTCTTTATATGCATTTCTATATGCCATAGCAATCGGATCGTTTCTGTCTGTTATATAATATGACATTGTTCCATCATATGCGTCAATTATTACTTTTATAGAATTTCTAATATAATTTATTTTTTCTCTTATTCCATCATGTTCAATTGAAGAATATTGAGAGTATGGATAACTAGATGCAACTGTATATGAATCTAACACCCATACTATTTTACCTTCATTTGTTATTACTGTATATGGATTTTCATCATATATTAAATATGGTAAAGCTTTTCTTGCTCTTGTTCTTATTTCTCTATTTATTAATATTTTACTATCATCTTTTACTTCACCTGAAAAAGCTAAATTGATATCTCCTTTTTTTATACCTAATATCAACTTATCTAATAATCCTAGTTTTAATCCGGCTTTTCCTTCATATGTAAATGCATGTTCTGTTCCTTCTTCGTCTGTATAATCATATTCCTCTTTGTTTTTTGTATTTGTTATAACTGTATCCTTTGTTTGTGTCCCAAAATAAATACGTGGCTGAGAAATTTTTATTTTTTCATCACTGCCTGCAACATCTTTTTGAACATATTGAACTGTTCCATTTTCTGTACTTTCAGTTGCTAAGGCTATAACTTCTCCCATTCCATGTGTTCTTTCATATGTTTTGTTATTATATGTTCTTCCTGAGTTTGTAATCTCTCTAGGAGCTACATATACTAATTTTTCCTTTCCGTTCACGTCGTAGTTTGCAACATTAACACTTGGATAATTAAATTGACCTGTAATAGTTTGACTATCTTCTAGTGTCTTTGAAATTGCTTCTTTGCTAATTACTGGAATATTATTTATTATATTTTCATTTTCTTCTACTTCTTTATTTGTTATTGTACCTGAATTTTGTAAGTTAACTTCTTCAATATTTATATCATAAGCATTTCTAGTATTTTCTATATTTTCTACAATATATTTTTTTTCTTTATCTAATTCATTTGAATTAACAAATACTAAGTCAAATGTAACCATAACAACAAATAAAGCAACTAAATAACCCGGTATTACTGCTAAATTTCTTAGTACTTTACTTGTATTTCCTTGTTTAAAATATTTTAGAGCTCGGTATACAAATATAACTATTATAAATGCAAATATAAAATATCCCCATAATTTCACGGTACTTTCAGTCATTCCAGCACCTACAATATCTATATCATCATTTATAGTTAATAATTTACCAAACATTGTATTTTGTGTGTTTATTATAGTAATAGCAGCTATTCCTATAACTATAAACATAGCATTTCGTGAAAGTTTTTTCATAAATAAGCTTTCTTTTAACATCTTTCCTTCAACACCATCAAAATATCTATTAAATACTATTACATAATATAAGGCCATATATAATGATACTGCTACTAAGAAAAATATGAAATATAAAATAGAAGTTTCAATTACTGGCTTTTGAAAAATATAATATGAAATATCTAGTCCAAACATTGGATCTTGTATAGCAAAGGAAGTTCCATTAACCATTAGAATTATCTTTTGCATTAAAGCTGATGACATTAAAAAACTCGTAATCGCGGAAATGACTAATGCAAGAGATTT
This sequence comes from Clostridia bacterium, assembly GCA_036307105.1. Lineage (GTDB taxonomy): Bacteria > Bacillota > Clostridia > TANB77 > CAG-508 > CAG-269. Next base: position 22,490 of record JAXJYD010000029.1, read on the forward strand.
ATTGGGTAGTTTTGGTAATTCACTTTTTTCTTTTTCAAAAAATGGTTTTAATCCTTTTTTTATTCCTCTATTTGTCATATATATAATAAAATATAAAACCACAAAATTTACAGACATTATTACATATCTATATATCATATTTGTTTTGAAGATATTAGTGTAATTTTGTCCTAATTCTAAATATTCCAAATAACTTCCTCTTAGCTCAATATAACTGATAATACAAAACAAAATTAAAAAAATACACACTAATATGCTTCTCATTTTTCTGTTTTTACCTTTTTTATTTTGTGTTTCATTATTTTCTTTTTCTTCTTTTATCTTTACTTCCTCATTTTCTTTTGTTTCAGCAACTTTTTTATTATTTAATTTATTGTTTTCCACAAATTTACCTCCCTTAGTTTATATATATTTCTATACAATTGCCTTTACAAAATCATCAGCATTAAAAATTTCCATATCATCTATTTGTTCTCCAACTCCAATAAATTTAATTGGAATTTGGTTTTCTTCAACTATTCCTATTGCAACTCCTCCTTTTGCAGTTCCATCTAATTTTGTAATTACTAATCCTGTTATATCAGTTTCTCTTTTAAATGCTTTGACCTGTGAAATTGCATTTTGTCCAGTTGCTCCATCTATTACAAGTAATACTTCTTTATCTGCTTCTTGCATTTCTTTATTAATTACTTTTTGTATTTTATTTAGTTCATCCATCAGGTATTTTTTATTGTGTAATCTTCCTGCCGTATCAACTATTAATATATCTGCATTTTTTTCTTTCGTTATTCTAATTGCATCATAAACAACTGATGCGGGGTCCACTCCTTCTTCTCTTTTTACTATATCTGCTCCAGATCTATTGGCCCATATTTCTAATTGTTCTACTGCAGCTGCTCTAAAAGTATCTGCTGCTGCAACAACTACCTTTTTACCATCTTTAGCTAATCTATTTGCAATTTTTCCAATTGAAGTTGTTTTTCCAACTCCATTTACCCCTACTACTAATATTACAGATGGTTTTGTGTTTAAATGTAGGTTTATATCTTTATCATCTAGCTCTAATATTTTTTTCATTTCTTCTCTTAGTGCCTTTTTCACGTCTTCTTCATCTTGTAATTTTTCTTTTTTTATTCTATTTCTTAGATTATTTATTATTTTAACAGATGTATCCATTCCTATGTCTGACATTATTAATATTTCTTCTAATTCATCTAAAAAATCTTCATCAACTTTTCTAAAACTTTTAAATATATTATTTATTTTTTCATCAAATGAGTTTTTAGTTTTTCCCATTCCTTTTTTTAATTTATCAAAAAATCCCATAATTTATTTCTTTCCTTTCAGATTTTTCTTGCTTATATATTATACCAGATTTTTCATATTTTTCAAGGGGTTGTTACAATTCACGATTTAAAATACAAAATAATAGGTTAGCACATATATATTTTTGCTATGCATCATAACAGGAGGTTTAGCTAAGAAGAATTTTATAAACTAAGTTTTTTGTTGATTATTATTTCATGCTATGTTATAATTCTATTGTTATTTGCCAATATAGCTCAGTTGGTAGAGCAACGGATTCGTAACCCGTAGGTCAGCAGTTCGATTCTGCTTGTTGGCACCAAAAAAGATAGTTCAGTACAAAAAACCGAACTATCTTTTTTCATTAATACATTCCATCCATTCCTGCTGGCATACCTTCATGATTTCCACAATTGCATCCTTTTGGTTCTGGTGCATCTGTAACTAAACTTTCAGTTGTAAGTACCATAGAAGCAATTGATGCTGCATTTTGTAATGCACTTCTTGTTACTTTTGTTGGATCTACAATTCCTGCTTTTTTCATATCTACATATTCTTCCTTAGCTGCATCAAATCCAACTCCAACTTCTGATGATTTTACTTTATCTACAATAACAGCTGGTTCTAATCCACTATTTCTAGCTATTTGTTTAACTGGTTCTTCTAAAGCTGTTAAAACAATTTCAGCTCCTAATTTTTCTCCACCATTTAATGTATTAACTAATTTTGTTACTTTAGGAATTACATTTATTAAAGCTGTTCCTCCACCGGCAACTATTCCTTCTTCAACAGCTGCTTTTGTTGCAGATAAAGCATCTTCTATTCTTAGTTTCTTGTCTTTCATTTCAACTTCTGTTGCTGCTCCAACACCAATTACTGCTACTCCTCCTGCAATTTTAGCTAATCTTTCTTGTAATCCTTCTTTATCATATTCACTCTTTGTTTCAGTAATTTGTGTTTTTAATTGATTTACTCTTTCAGTTATTTTAGATTTATCTCCTGCTCCATCAACTATAATTGTATTTTCTTTTTGTACTTTTACTTGTTTTGCTTTACCTAATTGCTCTATAGTTGTATCTTTTAATTCTAATCCTAAATCTGATGTAATTACTTCTCCTCCTGTAAGAATTGCTATATCTTCAAGCATAGCTTTTCTTTTATCTCCAAATCCAGGAGCTTTAACTGCTACTACATTTAAAACACCTCTTAATTTATTTAAGATTAATGTAGATAAAGCTTCTCCTTCCATATCATCGCAAATAATTAATAATTTACCTGACTCTTGCATTAAAGCTTCTAATAATGGTAATATTTCTTGTATGTTAGTAATTTTTTTATCTGTAATTAATATATATGGATTATCTAAAACCGCTTCCATTTTTTCTGTATCTGTTGCCATATATGGTGATAAATATCCTTTATCAAATTGCATTCCTTCTACTATATTTAACTCTGTATTAGATGTTTTAGATTCTTCTATAGTAATAACTCCATCTTTTGACACCTTTTCCATTGCGTCTGCAATTAATTTTCCAACTTCTTCATTATTTGCAGAAATACTTGCAACTCTTGCTATATCTTCTTTACCATCAACTTCTGAACTAATTTCTTTTAAACCGTCTACTGCTACATTTACAGCTTTATCAATTCCTCTTTTTATTGCCATAGGATCTGATCCTGCCGCAACATTTCTAACTCCTTCTTTAATCATACTTTGAGCCAAAACTGTAGCTGTAGTTGTTCCATCTCCTGCTACATCATTAGTTTTTGTAGAAACTTCTTTTACTAAACGAGCTCCCATATTTTCGAATTTATCTTCTAATTCAATTTCCTTCGCTATTGTTACACCATCATTTGTAATTAATGGTGAACCGAAACTTTTATCTAATACTACATTTCTTCCTTTTGGCCCTAATGTAACTTTAACAGTATCTGCTAATTTATTTACTCCTTCTAATAAAGACTTTCTTGCGTCTTCTCCAAATTTAATAACTTTTGCCATTTTCAAAATCCCCTTTCTATTCTACTATTGCTAAAATATCATCTTGTTTTACAATTATGTATTCTTGACCTTCATATTTTACTTTTGTACCAGCATATTCACTAATTATAATATTATCACCTTTTTTCACTTCCATTGGTCTTCTACCATCATTCCTATTTTCTGGAATTTCGCCAGGGCCAACTTCGATAACTTCTGCTACTTGCGGTTTTTCTTGTGCAGAACCTGAAAGTATTATTCCACTTTTAGTTTTCTCCTCGCCTTCTTTCATTTTTATTAATACTCTGTTTCCTAATGGTTTAATCATTTTAATCACATTCCTTTCTCAAGGCACAAATCAGTTTGGAAAAGATTTGTGCTTTTGGCTCTTATTTTAGCACTCTTTATTGTTGACTGCTAATAATTTATACCCTTTTTTAAAAAAAGTCAATACAATTTTATAAAAATTCACAAAAAGTTCACATATGTATTTTATTCCTGAATTTTATAATATATTACAAAGCTATTGATTTTTACTATTTTTCTAATTATAATATTAATATGAAAAGGTTAATTGTAAATAAAAAATATAATGAAAAGAAACTAAATAGATTTTTATTAGATAATATTCCTTTCTTTACAAGTGGTTTGTTTTATAAAACACTTAGAAAAAAAGATATAAAAATAAATGGTAAAAGAATAAATGAGAATGTTACAATTTATGAAGGAGATGAAATATTAGTTTTTATAGATGATAAATTGTTGCAATCTAACTTTACTTTAGATATCTTTTTTGAAGATGAGAATATATTAGTTATCAATAAACCAGCAAATTTAGAAGTTACCGGTAATAACAGTTTAACTGAACACATACATAAAATATATTCTAGTTCTACTTTTATACCTATGCCATGTCATAGGCTTGATAGAAATACAACTGGCTTGATTTTATTTGCTAAAAATGAACAATCTTTAAGGATTCTATTAGAAAAATTTAGGAATCACGAAATCGAAAAACATTATTTAACATTAGTATATGGAAACCCAAAAGAATCTTATAAAAGATGTGAAGCCTTTTTATTCAAAGATAATAAAAAATCACAAGTTTATATTAGTAATACATTTAAGAAGGGATATCAAAAAATAATCACTTCATATACTGTGCTTGAAAGAAGAGCAGATAATACTTCTCTTTTGGATGTAGAAATAGAAACAGGAAAAACTCATCAAATTCGTGCGCATCTTGCTTACTTGGGTTATCCTATTATTGGTGACCGGTAAATATGGAAAAAATGATATTAATAAAAGTTTTAATAAAAAATATCAAATGCTACAAAGTTATATCCTAAAGTTTAAATTTAGAACAGATAGTGGTATTTTGAATTATTTAAATAATAAAGAATTTATCTTAGATAATAAATTTGATTTAACTATTTAAAATGAACAATAAAACGTGTGCTGAACTCTACGTTAGAAAGTTAGGAATAATTTATGCCAGCCCACTATTGTTCATTTCTAGTTTTTATTAAAAAGTTTTTTATTTTTGTTTGTTGTAATAATTGTAACAATTTATTGTATCTAAATGAATAAGCTTTTCATTTTTCAACAATTTGTTAATAACCATTTTTGATATTTCTACCATTCCTTTATCTATATCTTTTTTTATTAAATCTACATACTCAGATACATTATATTCATCCCTTCCTTCTTCTGTTGCATCTGCAAGATAAATTATTTTTTCTAAGATGCTCATATTTTCTCTACCTGTTGTATGATACATAACTGCATTTACCATATCCTCTGTAAAGCCATATTTTTCTTTACAAATATATGCTCCTATTTTTGCATGTAAAAGGCTTTTATTTGCTTTTTCTATATCATCTAATTTAATATTATGCTTAGATATATATTCTTGATTTTCTTCTTCTGATAGCTCTTTTGCAATATCATGAGATATTGCAACTAATTTTACCATTTCTATATCAACATTATAAATCTTAGCATATTCTATTGCTCTTTTTACAACTCTTTCTGAATGATTAAATCTTTTTTCAGATAATTTATTTTTCACATGTTCATATAATTCTTCATATCTAATCATTGTTATTCCTCCATTTTTCTTATATAATTAGTATAGCATAAACTATTTAAAAAATCTATATTTTAAAAAACAACTATTTATCAAAATAGCTGTTTTTAAATCTTTACATATTTTTATCTATATTAGGCAATATCTGTTTTTTTCTTGATACAACACCTTCCAAAAACATTCTATTATTTTCTAAAGTTTTGTTAAACGCTTTTTCTACTACATTTGCTTTTTCTCCTAAGACAATAATCTCGGAATTACTATTTAATATATCTGTTATAGCTAAAACATATAAAACTAGTCCTTTTTTATTAATTTCATCTTTTATCGCATTTTCTAAATCTTCTTGTCTTTTTAATACATCTGGTATAGCAACTGTATTTACTTGCGAAATTACAATTCTTTCTCCATCTTTTTCTATAATTTTTGCATCTAAGTTTACCAATTGTTCTGCTGTAAAATCGTCTAAATCTGTTCCAGCTTTTAACATATCTAACCCATATTCTTCTACATTTATTTCAGCTATTTTGCTAAGTTCTTGCAATGCTTTTACATCATGCTCAGTTGTTGTAGGAGATTTTAATAATAATGTATCAGATATTATTGCACTTGCCATTAAGACAGCTTCCCCTTTGCTTATTTCTAATCCATTTGCTTTATATTCTTTATATAGAATTGTTGCAGTACATCCATATGGTCTTGCTGTATAGTATAATGGATCTGCTGTTCTGAAGCTTCCTATACAATGATGATCTACAACTTCTTCTATTTTTGCATTTTCAATTCCATCTACGCTTTGACCAAATTCATTATGGTCAACCATAATAACTTTTTGTCCTTCCTCAACCTTTTCAACTAATTCAGGAGCTTCTATTCCTAAATAGTTTAAAATAAATTTCGTTTCTTTATTAATATTTCCTAATCTTACAGCCTTACAATTACTTTGTCCCATTTTTTTATTTAATTTTTCTTTCACTATGCTTGAACATATTGAATCTGTATCCGGATTTTTATGTCCAAAAATTAAAATTGTATTCTCCATTTTTATTTCTCCCTTTCTTATATAAATTAATCAAAATTATGTCATATAATATACAACATTTACTTATAAATTTCAAGCGAACATATTAACATTTTTCACTTTTATTTAGAATTTCTTCCAATTCTTCTTTAGAAAATTGATATTTTTTATTACAAAAATGGCAGACTAATTCCGCTTTTTCCTCTTTTTCAATTATATCTTCTAGCTCTGTTTTTCCTATGCTTGCTAATCCATCAGCCATACTTTCTTTTGAGCAATCACATTCATAAACAGGTACAATATTGTCTTGTACAACTTTAACATTATCGTCGCCTGTAACTTTTTTTGCAATTTCTAATAAACTTAAATTTTCATCTAACATTTTAGATATTGCTCCAGCTTTAAATATTGATTGTTCAACCTTTGATATCTCTTCTTCTGTTGCATCCGGCATTGGATTTATTAGATATCCTCCTGCTGCCTTTACACCATCCTTGTTTACTAAAACTCCTAAAGCAACTGCTGATTGTCTTTGTTCTGAGTTTAAAAAATAATTTGTAAAATCATCTGCAAGTTCTCCAGATGTTAAGGGAGAAATTCCAATATATGGCTCTTTTAATCCGATATCTTTTATTACATTTATATATCCATCTTGTCCTACAGCACCGCCAACATCTAATTTTCCAAATTCATTTAAAGGTAAATCAACATGAGGATTTAAAACAAATCCTTTCACTTTTGGAAAGTTGTTTGCAGTTGTAAGCATTGTACCGATTTCACCATTTCCTTTAACTTGCACAGTTATTTTATCTGAAGAATTTTTCATTTCTTGTGCCATTATTGCTGTTATTGTTGCTAGTCTTCCAAATGCCGCTGTAGCTAATGGACTTAAATCATGTGTTTTTCTTGCTTCTTCTACTAACTCAGTAGTATCACTACATACTATTGATATTTTTCCATCATATGCTAAAAATCTTATTATCTTATCTGACATCTTTTCTCTCCTCTTCTAAATTATATTCTATATTTAAAATATTTTCATTGTCATCTACTTTAATATTCATAATAAAATTATATTTATCATCTATTAAACCATTTATATAATCTTTATCTAAAATCATTATATTAGATAATCTTTTTTCTTTTTTTAATAACTCCTCAATATCTATCCACTCTGATGTGTTTTCTTCAAACTCTTGTGGTTCTCCTTCACATTCATCACTAAAAAAAATAGTAAGATTAAATATTCTTTTAGGATATTCAATTATCATCTTTCCTTTAGATTTTAATTTTTTGACTTTTATACCAGTTTCTTCCTTCATCTCTCTAATTGCAGCTTCTTCCGGAGTTTCTCCTTTTTCTATTTTTCCACCAGGTATATCATAATATCCTTCCTTTATATTACCGCTTTTATATTTTATAACAACAACTTTACTATCTTTAACTAAAAAACACCTAACAGCTTCTCTTATTGTTTTATTCATCATTACTCTCCTTGTATTAAAAAACTTGGACTTAATCCAAGTTTAAATTCCTAATCTTGTTTTTGGAACATATCTTTTCCAACTCCACATAAAGGACAAACCCAATCTTCTGGTATATCTTCGAATGCTGTTCCTGGTGCTATTCCACTATCTGGATCTCCTTTTTCTGGATCATATACATATCCACATGCTAAACATACGTACATCTTCTTACACCTCCTAAAAAATTATTTATGTATTTCAAACATATCTTTTCCTTCACCACATACAGGACACACCCAAGTATCTGGTAAATCTTCAAATTCTGTTCCAGGTTTTATTCCTGCTCTTTCATTTCCATATTTAGGATTATAAATATATTTACATTCTACACATTCATATTTCTGATCTTCTTCTTTTTCTTCTTGGAAATTTTTATATCCTAATCCAATTGCAACTATAACCATTAATAAAAATGATAAAGCTTTCCAAATACCACTATCTAATAATATTACTGCAAATATCCCAAAAGTTGCACTAAGACCATATAAAATAAGCACAGCTTGTTTTTGACCAAATCCCCTAGCTACTATTCTATGATGTAAATGTCCTTTATCTGCTTTAAAAATTGCTTTTATAGATTTACCTTTTATCAATCTTCTTATTATTGCCCATAAAGTATCAAAAATTGGTAATCCTAAGACTATAAGTGGTAATACAATTACAGCAAATGTATATGTTTTTGCAACTCCTAAAATAGATATTATAGATAAAGAAAATCCTAAAAAGTTTGAACCTGTATCTCCAATAAAAGTCTTTGCTGGTGTAAAATTAAATGGTAAAAATCCAACTAGCGCTCCTGCTAGTGCTGTTATTAATACTATAGATACTAATGGTGAACCATTTAAAACAAATATTACTAATAATGAAATTGCAGATATTACTGAAATTCCTGAAGACAGACCATCTAATCCATCTATTAAATTTATTGCATTAGTAACTCCTACTATCCATGCTACAGTAATCACGCTTGAGACTATCTCTTCTATTAATGGATTGTTTATAAATGATAAATTAAATTCGCCTAATCTTATTCCAAATAATACCGCAATAATCGCAGCAATTAATTGACCAAATAATTTAACAATAGGTCTTATTGTTATAATATCGTCTATTACGCATGTTATACTAAGTACTGCAATTCCAAGAAACATTCCTAATAGTTTCATTCCATAATCTTCTGGTCCAAATAAATTAATTGTATTTTCCATACTCATTACAATAATTAAATAAATTACAGAAACCAAAAATCCTAATATAACTGCAGGTCCTCCAAATTTAGGCATCGCTTTTTTATGCATTCTTCTTTCATCTTTTGGTACATCTACTGCACCTATTTTATGTGCAATTTTTATTGTATATGGTGTAGTCATAAAAGCAACTATAAATGCTAATAAAAATGCAATCGCTATATCTCCCCACATATATTTTGCCCCCTATATTATTTCATGTTTTCATTTTCTATTTTTTCTATTAATTTTAGTCTTTCTTGATGTCTTCCACCTTCAAATTCTGTTGCAAGCCACATTCTAAATATACATATAGCTTCATTTGTTGTTATATAATCTGCTCCTAGTGCCAATATATTACTATCATTATGCATTCTAGCATATTTGGCAGTTTCCTCTTTATAGCAAGGCGTACATCTTATCCCTTTAAATTTATTTGCACATATAGACATACCTATTCCAGAACGGCATATTAATATTCCTTTTTCACATTCTTTTGATTGAACTGATTTTGCTACTTCTTTTGCAATATTAGGATAATCTATACTTTCTTCACTCATAGTTCCACAATCCTTATATTCAATATTTTTTTCATCCATATATTTTTTTAATTCTTCTTTTAATTTATATCCTCCATGATCACAACCAATTGCTATCATACCTTATTCCCTCCTTTGTTTGTTTTACTTTACAAATATATCATATATTAAAGCATTTTACAATATTTTTGTTCGTTTTACAAACATTTTTTAATTGTTTTTTTATTTTGCTTGCAAATTCCTTTTAGATATGATATAATTTTAGACGTTATATAATGTATTAAGACTAAGAGGAGGTGCAATTAGATGCCAAATATTAAATCTGCAAAGAAAAGAGTTAAAGTAATTGAAAAGAAAACTTTAAGAAATAATATGATAAAATCTGGATATAAATCAGCTATTAAAAAATTCGAAGAAGCTGTTGCTGCTGGAAAAGTAGAAGAGGCTAAAGTTTTACTTGCAGAAGCTACTAAAAAAATAGACCAAGCATGCACAAAAGGTGTTATTGTTAAAAACACAGCAGCTAGAAAAAAATCTAGTTTATCAAAAAAATTAAATGCAGCTATGGCTTAAGACAAAATAAAAATTATGCATAGTTTTTATTTATAAAAGGATATTCTAAACAAGAATATCCTTTTATATTTTTATGCTTTTGTCAAGTATTTCCATTGTTTTTAACACTTTATGATGTTAATATTAATATAGATATTATTTATTAGAGGTATATTATGTTTAAGAAAATAATTGATACATATAAAAATTTCGAAAAAACAACAAATTCTATTATAAAATCTGGTTTGAGTTTTTGTATTTTTTTATGCTTAGTTTCTATATTAATATTATGTACATATTTAATATCAAAAGAACCACTTACTTATTATATAGGAATATCAATTCTAAGACTTAGTGTTATTTTTAGTATAGAATTTATCATTTGTGGATTTGTAGTTGATGGAATTAAAAAGCAACTGATATAAATATAAAAAGCGATTTAAGATTAGTATCTTATTTCGCTTTTTACTATATTACATTATTATTTATTCAATTCTTCTAAGAACATTTTGTTAAGCATTTGTGGATTTGCTTTTCCTTTTGTTTCTTTCATTGCTTGTCCTACTAAGAAACCTAAAGCTTTATCTTTTCCACCTTTATAATCTGCAATTGATTGTGGGTTTGCTTCTAATACTTTAAATACTACTTCTTTTATAGCACCTTCATCTGAAATTTGTATCCATCCTTTTTCTTTAATAATATCTTCTGGATCTCTTGGATCCTCAAATAACTCTACTAAAACTTTCTTTCCTATGCTTGAACTTATTGTTCCTTTATCTATTAGAATAACTAATTTAGCTAATTGTTTACTGTCAAATGGTATTTGTATTGGTTCCATTTCTGTTTCATTTAATATTCTTGATATATCAGAAATAATCCAGTTATTTACTGCTTTTGCATTTTTACAAATTGCTGTTGCTTGTTCAAATAAATCTGATAAATATTTTGAAGATGTGATTAAGTTTGCATCTTTTTCTGATAATTTATATTCTTCTAAATATCTTTGTTTTCTACTTTCAGGTAATTCTGGCAATGTATTTTTAATATTGTCAATATATTCATCTGATAATTTAATTGCAACTAAATCTGGATCTGGAAAATATCTGTAATCTTGAGCATCTTCTTTATCTCTCATTGGGAATGTTTTTCCTGATACATCATCCCATCTTAATGTTTCTTGAGTTACTTTTCCTCCATTTTCAATTACATCTATTTGTCTTTCTACTTCATATTCAATTGCTCTTACTATACTTCTAAATGAGTTCATATTTTTCATTTCAGTACGAGTTCCTAATGGTTCTCCAGGTTTGTGTACAGAAACATTAACATCTGCTCTTAATGAACCTTCTTGCATTTTACAATCAGATACCTCAATATATTCAAATATAGATTTTAGTTTTCTTAAATAAGCTTCCGCTTCTTCCGCGCTTCTCATATCAGGTCTTGATACTGTTTCAATTAAAGGTACCCCTGCTCTGTTTAAGTCAACTAGGCTTCCTCCACCAAAATCATCATGATTTAGTTTACCCGCATCTTCTTCTATATGAATTCTTTCTATTCTAATTGTTTTCTTTCCATTCTTTGTTTCAATTTCTATTTCACCATCTTCACAAAGTGGTTTATCATATTGTGATATTTGATATGATTTTGGTAAATCTGGATAATAGTAATTTTTTCTATCATTTTTACTATTTCTTGATATTGTACAATTTGTAGCAAGTCCTGCTTTTACAGCATATTCTACAACTTTTTCATTTAAAACTGGAAGCGTTCCTGGCATTGCCATACATATTGGACATGTATGTGTATTAGGTGCTCCACCAAATTCTGTTGGACATGAACAAAATATTTTTGTTTTTGTAGATAACTCTGCATGTACTTCAAGTCCTATTACAACTTCATAATCTTCTCTTGACATCTATATTCCTCCCTTATATTTCAGGTTTATATTTTTCTCTAAATTTTGTAGCTTGTTCATATGTATAAGCAGCATTTAGTATAGTTTCTTCTTGGAATTTGTTTCCTATTAATTGCATTCCTATTGGCATACCTTGACTATCAACACCACATGGTACTGATATTCCTGGAAGACCTGCAATATTTACAGAAACTGTACATATATCTGCTAAATACATTTCTAAAGGATTATCTGATTTAGATCCAATATCAAATGCTACTGTTGGTGATGTTGGTGTTAATATTACATCATATTTTTCAAAAGCTTTATTAAATTCATTCATAACTAATGTACGAACTTGTTGTGCTTTTTTATAATATGCATCATAATATCCTGAAGACAATACATAAGTTCCAAGTATTATTCTTCTTTTTACTTCTGGTCCAAATCCTTGACTTCTAGATTTTTTATATAAATCCCTTAAGTCTTTAAATTCTTTTGCTCTGTATCCATAACGAATTCCATCAAATCTTCCTAAGTTTGAACTTGCTTCAGCACATGCTACTATGTAATAAGTTGCTAGTGAGTATTTTGCAATATCTAATGAACATTCTTCTACAACAGCACCCATTTCTTTGTATCTTTCTATAGCAGTTTCAAGAGATGCTTTTACTTCTTCATTTATACCTTCTGCAAAGAATTCTTTTGGTACTCCAATTTTTAATCCTTTAACATCATTTTTTAGGCATTTTGTATAATCTTTCTTTTCTATATATGCTGATGTTGTATCTCTTTCATCATGTCCTGCTATTAAGTTTAATAACATTGCACTATCATATACATCTTTTGTTATAGGTCCTATTTGGTCTAAAGATGATGCAAATGCTACTAATCCATATCTTGATACTAAGCCATAAGTTGGTTTTAATCCTACAACACCACAAAAGCTTGATGGTTGTCTTATTGATCCACCTGTATCTGAACCTAAAGCCCAAGGAACTAAATTTGCAGCAACTGCTGCTGCTGATCCACCTGAAGATCCACCTGGTACTTTATTTAAATTCCATGGATTTTTTGTTTTCTTGAAATATGAATATTCTGTAGATCCTCCCATTGCAAATTCATCCATATTAAGTTTTCCTAAATCAATCATATTTTCCTTATTTAAATTTTCTACAACTGTTGCATCATATGGAGCTACAAAGTTTTCTAACATATGTGAACTACAAGTTGTTTTCACTCCTTTTGTACACATATTATCTTTTATTCCTATTGGAATACCTGCAAATTCTCCTGTTATTTCTCCACTTTCAACTTTTGACTGAATTTCTTCTGCTTGTTTTACAGCTTCATCTGTTAAAGTTGTAACAAATGCTTGTACATCTTTTTCTTTTTCATTAATCCTATCTGTATATGCTTTTGTTATTTCTGTAATTGTTAATTCCTTATTCTTTAATTTATCTTGTAATTCATGAACTGTTAACTCTGTAATATTCATTAATTTTCCTCCTTACTAATTAAATTATCAATCTCTGGCCATGAATATACTCGCTTTATATTATTAACTTCTATATTCCTGTTAACCATTGATGTCATAAAATAAACCTTTGTATTAGTATTATCAGATATCTGCATACAATTTTTCAAACTATCATCTATGAATATATCAATATTATTTTCCTTTACCAATTTCAATTTATCAGAAGAATTCATAAACAACTTATCATATTTAACATTATTTTCACAAAGCCAATCTTTGGTTATTTGCGTTGTATCGCAATTAGGCATAGACCATCTTGCTGTAATGAGATAAATACTATGACCTCTTTTTTTTAATTCATTTATAACCTTTGACGCAAAGTTCTTTATATTTACCTCTTTTAATATATCTCCATAATAACTATTCCAAAATTTTTTTCCTTCTAAATCATTCCATCCATTTGCATTCTCAATATATAAATTATTCCTAAAGTCTCCATTAATATTTATTGTAGATTCTCTTTTTAAATCTTCTATTGTGTATTTTTGAGAATATGCTATTAATGTTTCAAAAGTATCTGATATTGTATCATCTATATCTATACCAATGTTCAATTTTCAATTCTTCCTTTCCTAAATTATAAACCTTTTAATAAAAAGTTGTAAAACAAATCAAAAACGAGTATTGCTAGGCGAACAAACAGGAAAACCGGAGGTGTGCTTATGCACATCGAGGATTTTCACAGTTTAGTTCAACAACGCAAGACGAAGTTTTTCATTTGTTTTAAATTACTTTAGGTATTTTAAACATACCTTGTTCAGTTGATTCTGCATTTTGTAATAAACTTTCTGTATCTCCAAACACTTTTACTTCATCTTTTCTAAATACATTTTTTGCTTCATTTGCTCCTATTGTTATATCTAATCCTTCTACTGGAGCATTATTTACTATTTCTGCAAAATTTAATATATCATCTAAATTCTCTAAATATTTATCAATCTCATTTTCCTCTAAATCTAATCTAGCAAGATTAGCTATGTGTAAAATTTCTTCTCTTGATACTTTCATCTATATTATCATTCCTTTCCATAAGCATATATTTTCTTAAAAATCATGCTTTCAATATGTTTTATATTATATACTTTTTTACGTAAAAAAACAAGCCCTAAATGGCTTGTTTTAACTATTTTATATTAATATTTTGGAATTATTTTAATTCAACAACAGCTCCAACTTCAGCAAATTTAGCTTTTAAATCTTCAGCTTCTTCTTTGCTAGCTCCTTCTTTAACTGTTTTTGGTGCTCCGTCTACTAATTCTTTAGCTTCTTTTAATCCTAATCCTGTAGCATCTCTAACTACTTTGATTACTTTGATTTTTTGATCTCCAGCTTCTGCTAATACAACATCAAATGATGTTTTTTCTTCAGCAGCTGCTCCTGCTGCAGCTCCTCCTGCTGCTGGTGCTGCAGCTGCTACTGCAGATACTCCATATTTTTCTTCTATAGCTTTTACTAAGTCGTTTAATTCAACAACTGTTAAAGCGTCGATTTCTTCGATTAATTTTTCTATTTTTTCCATTTTAAAATCCTCCTAATTTTGTTTTAAGCTTTAAAGCTTATTTAATTTTGTGATATAAGTTCACAACTCTATTTAATATTTGTTTATTTTTATACAAGTAAACTTTCTTGTTTTATTTATTATTCAGCTTTTGCTTCTTCAGCTACTGTTTCTTCTGCTGGTGTTTCAGCTGCTACTGCAACTTCTACTTTTTCTCCAGCTAATTCTTTTTGTTTTTTAACTTCATTTAATGCAACTGCAACTTTTGAAATATTTGATAATAAAGCACCTGCAAGCATAGATAGTAAAGTTTCTCTTGATGGTAATTTTGCAAGTGTAATGATTTCTTCTGCTGTCATTACTTTTCCTTCAATTACTCCACCTTTGATTTTATAATATTCATTATCTTTACTAAATTTATAGATTATTTTAGAAGCACCTAAGTAATCTTCATCACTCATTATTACTGCTGTAGGTCCTACTAATTGTTCGTCTAATCCTTCTAATTTACATTCAGCTAATGCTCTTCTTGTTATGTTGTTTTTTATAACAGTACATGTAGCATTTGCTTCTCTTAAATCTTTTCTTAATTTAGTATCATCAGCAACATTGATTCCTCTGTATTCTGTTAAAAGTATTAATTTAGAATTTTGCATTTTTTCTGCTAATTCTTTTACTTCTGCTTTCTTTTGATTTAATATAGCTTCACTTGCCATTTAATTTTCACCTCCCATAATTATATAAATGTTTAAAAAATAAAAAACAAATTTTAACTATTGCAGTAGGAGAACAATAGTGGGCGATAAAGATTCCTAATTTTAAAAATATATCAATTTAAGCCCACGTTTAATTGTTCGTGTGCGAAAATTTCGAAGAAATTTTCTGTACAATCTGTTTAATTTAATAAAAAATTTGTTAATTTTTTATTAAATTAAAAACTCTTTTATCTTCCTATCCAAGGTTAATAAAAGAGTTTTATTATATCTCTATTTTTAACCTCGATAGGACTTATATTTTTGCCTACTGTCTTTGGCTATCAATTTATAATTATTTTTGATTAATAAATATACTTGGTCCCATTGTTGTTGTCACAGCAACACTTTTAATATATTGACCTTTAGCTGTTGCTGGTTTTGCTTTTATAATAGCATTCATTATTACATCATAGTTTTCTAATAATTTTTCTGCTCCAAATGAAACTTTTCCAAATCCTAAGTGAATAATATTATTTTTATCTAATCTATATTCAACTTTACCAGATTTAATTTCATTAATAGCTTTTGTTACATCCATAGTAACAGTTCCTGATTTAGGGTTTGGCATTAATCCTTTTGGTCCTAATACTTTACCTAATCTACCAACAACACCCATCATATCTGGAGTTGCAACAACTACATCATATTCGAACCAGTTATCATTTTGAATTTTTGGAATTAATTCTTCTGCTCCAACAAAATCTGCTCCCGCTTTCTCAGCTTCTTCTGCTTTTGGTCCTTTTGCAAATACTAAAACTCTTTGAGTTTTACCTGTACCATTTGGAAGTACTACTGTACCTCTAACTTGTTGGTCAGCATGTTTTGAATCAACACCTAATTTAACATGTAATTCAACTGTTTCATCAAATTTTGTTTTTGGCATTTTTTCAATAACTTCTAAAGCTTCTTTAGCTTCGTATTCTTTTGTTTTGTCAATTAATTTTACGCTTTCAGCGTATCTTTTTGATACTTTCATTTTTTACCTCCTTTGGTTATAACGAACAATTATTATTTTTGTTCTCCCAATTATAAATTTATTTATTAAAAATTTAATAATATTTTAAAATAAATCAAAAGTAGTGAGATATGCATTTTGGATTAGTCAGTACAGGTTGAAGGCGTACGTTGGTACGTCGAAATCTGGACTGGATAACCAAAATGTGCAGATTGCTACTTTTCATTTATTTTAATCTGTAACAACAACACCCATAGACCTTGCTGTTCCTTCAACCATACTCATAGCTGTTTCTATTGTAGCAGCATTTAAATCTGGCATTTTTTGTTCAGCAATTTCTTTAACTTGTGCTTTTGTTATTTTAGCAACTTTATCTTTGTTTGGTTTTCCTGAACCTTTTTGAATTTTTATTGCTTTTTTTATTAATACTGCAACTGGTGGAACCTTTGTTATAAAATCAAATGATTTATCTTTATATACTGTTATAACAACAGGTATTATCATTCCAGGTTGATTTGCAGTTCTATCATTAAATTCTTTTACAAATTGCATAATATTAACACCACTTGAACCTAATGCTGGACCTACCGGTGGAGCTGGTGATGCTTTTCCTGCTTCTATTTGTAATTTAATAATATTTGAAATTTCCTTTTCTGCCATTTTAATGGCACCTCCCTTTATTATTTAACTTTTTGTACTTGTGAAAATTCTAATTCTACTGGAGTTTCTCTACCAAACATAGATACTAGAACTTTAACTTTATTTTTTTCTTTATTTATTTCTTGTACTGTACCTACAAAACCTTCAAATGCTCCATTCATTATTTGAACTTGTTCATTAATGTCATAATCCACATTAACTGGTACATCTTCAAATCCCATTGCTCTTATTTCTTCATCAGTCAATGGAATAGGATCTGTTCCTGATCCTACAAATCCTGTAACACCTCTTGTATTTCTAACTATATACCAAGATTCTTCTGTTACAATCATTTTTATTAATACATAGCCTGGAAATACTTTTTTTAGATTTGTTTTTCTTTTTCCATCTTTTATTTCAATTTGTTCTTCCATTGGAACTATGATATCAAAGAAAAAATCTTCTAATTCTCTATTTTTAATAGTTTTTTCCAAGTCAGTTTTTACCTTGTTTTCATAACCAGAATATGTATGAACTACATACCATCTAGCTACCATATCATAATCTTTTTGAGACATATTCTAAAGCCTCCTTTAATTATTTTGTTCAGATTCTACTTCTGTATCAGTTTCATTAGCTTTTACTTCTTCATTAACATCTGTTTGATTCTCTTCTGGTTTGCTTTCCGATTCTTCAGATGTTGTATTTTCAACCTCATTTATTTCATTACTATCAGATGTATTAGTTGTATTTGATGATGTAATGACCTCTTTTACTTTTTCTACACCTTGCTTATTGGCAAATTCAAAAGCTAAATCTAATACAAAAACGATTATGGCTGTAATTAAAACTATTGTTATTACTGCTACAGTATTATTTACTAATTGTTTTGGTGTTGGCCAAACGACTTTTTTTAATTCTGCTTTAAAATCTTTTAAAAAACTTTTTTTATTTTTACTATTTTCCTTTTTATTTGTTTTTGTTTCTTTTTTAGCCAATTTTATTTCCTCCTTAAAATAGTTTGAACTATTTTGTTTCTTTATGTGTTGTACGCTTTTTACAGAATTTACAATACTTAACAATTTCTAATCTATCTGTATTATTTCTTTTGTTTTTTGAAGTCATGTAATTTCTTCTTTTACATTCAGTACATTCTAATGTTATATTTTCTCTTGGTCCTTTTGCTGCCATATTAATAACACCTCCGTATTTTTACCTTTTACTTTTTTGAAACGATGTGAGCATATGTTCTAAAACATATGCTCATCTATTTTATCACTTTTTTTAACTTGTGTCAATGAATTTAGCCTATTTTTTACTGTTTTTTTTTGCATTTTTCTTTTTCTTCACTGAAAATCCAAATTTGCCAATTTTCTTTCCCATTTGATAGTAATAACCATTGGAATAAGCTATTAAATTACATTTAGAAATATCAAATGCTCCCTTTTCATTTATAAACTTTTTATCACTATTTATTGCTAACACCTCTGCTATGAACATATGATGTGAACCTAATTCTTTTATTTCTTTTACTTTACATTCAACAGAAACAGGAGATTCTTTTATCATTGGACATTTTACGAAATTCGCTTTTTCTTTATGTAATTTCATTTCTTTAAATTTATCAAACTTTGAACCACTTCTTACTCCACACCAATCTGTTGCTCTTGCTAATTCACTATTTGTTAAATTTATTACAAATTCTCCTTGTTTTTTTATTAATTCATATGAATATCTTGATGGTCTTACCGATATATAAACCAATGCTGGATTTGTATTGATTATTCCAGTCCAAGCCACAGTTATTATATTTGATTTTTCCATAGTACCACAGCTTACCATAACTGCTGGCAATGGGTACAGAAATGTTCCCGGTTTCCACATTACTTTTGACATTATCTTTCTTCCCCTTCTATATAATAATTATCACCATCTTTTACTTCGTTATTATTTTGTTGCTTATTTTCATAAATAGTAACAACAGTTAAATATTCTTGCTCTGTTTGTGACAATTTTTTATTCTGTAGCGTTGTACAATATCTTTCTTCTCCATCAACATTATTAACACTTTCAACTAATCCTATATATCCACTATTAAATTTTGAGGCTTTTATCATTTCTTCACTTAATAATTCATTAACAACACAGTGATAATACTGAGGATTAATAAGTTTTCCTGTTTTTTCATCTGTTTCTAGTTGTTGTAGATTAATATCAGAAAAAATATAATCAATTTTTTCTTCATCATAACTTTTTCTTTTAATTTCATATTGATTTATATATGAATTAAGCGTACCTGTAGCATTTATGTATGAAAGAGACGCAACCTTTTTTATTATCAAATTATCATTTAAAGGTATTTCTACAGAATTTTTTGAATCTTTTTTTAAAATTCTATATCCCCCTGTATCATCTGAATAAATCAATTGAGGATTATATTGAGAAAATTTTGAATACTTTTCCTTTAATTCCATATTGTCCAAAAATTCTGTATACTTTTTTCTCATATCTACATTAGAAATATATTTATAACTTTCTTTGCAAGAATTTTGCAGTAATTTAATTTTTTCTCTTTCTTCAGATAATAGTGAATTGTCTGATAAGGCAGATTCAAATGCTTGCATTATTTTTAAATACTTCTCTTTAATAATTTCATTTGCCCTCTCTTTAGGTAAAGAATTAATATACTCTTCTGAAAATCCTAATCCTTTGTACGCGGTTGGATATCTTAATTTTCTGTTTTCCTTAATTTTTGACCTAAAAGAATTAAAAGCTGTAATTTCTCTCATTGCAAAGGTTCTCATTGAATTGTATGCTTTTATTATTTTTTTAGTTTTCTCACTATATTTAGTAATAATAGCTTTTTTTCTAATTTCATATCTACTTTTATTCTTAACTTCAAAGTTTATTATTTTGTTATATTTAATTTCTGATGCATTATTTGATATTGTAAATTCATTCTCCAATACTTTCAATTCTTCATTATATTCATTATTAATCTGAGTATATATATTATTATACGCTTCTTTTATTATTTTATCTTTTTCATATTCACTTCTGGATTCAAGTTTTATACTACCTCCATTATCTTTAATTAATTTATAATTAAAAGATTTTTCTCCTAAACCAAGTATTTTTAAATATTCATCCATATATAATCCCTCCCTATAATTAATCCTTTATAAATTTTACCATATTTTACAAAATAAATCAAAAAATAAAAATAGACTACAAATTAAAAATATTTCTAATCTCTAGTCTATTTTTACAAAAATAAAAAAACTAGCAACAACCTATCTTCCCAGCAGGGTAACCCACAAGTATTTTCGGCACACTTAGGCTTGACTTCTGTGTTCGGAATGGGAACAGGTATTACCCTAAATGTCATCGTCACTAGAAAATTATAGTGTATAAGCACACTCAAAAATACATAGATGAATTTTTAGGTTTAGTTTTAGTCGATTGATTCTCTTTTTTTAAAATTGTGGTTAAGCCCTCGATTTATTAGTATTGGTCAGCTTAATGTATTACTACACTTACACCTCCAACCTATCTCCACATAGTCTTTATGGAATCTTACTACCTTACGGTATGGGATATCTTATCTTGGGGTGGGCTTC
>JAXJYD010000030.1:0-20634 GCA_036307105.1 Clostridia bacterium
AAATTTTTTTATCACGGAATATTCCCTTAAAATAAAATTAATGTTACAATATATTTAAATTTAAAAGAGAAAATTCAATCCAAAAATATACGCAAAATTTATGGATAAAAATTTTGCCACGATTTACTTAACAGATACAAATAAAAGCATTATTATAAAAAAGACTTGTACTTTTTATCTTTTATCTATATAATGTAGCTATATTATAAATGAAGGAGGAAGAAATGTCATTCATAGAAGAAATAAAACAAAGAGCAAAAAAAGATATTAAAACAATAGTACTTCCAGAAGCGGAGGATTTAAGAACTTTAAAAGCAACAGAACAAGTATTAAAAGAAGGTTATGCAAAAATCATTTTAGTAGGTAATCAAAATGAAATTAAAGAAAAGGCAGAAGAAAACAAAATAAATATTGAAGGAGCAAATATAGTTGATCCTAATGATTTTGAAAAATATGATGAATATGTAAATACATTATATGAATTAAGAAAACACAAAGGGATGACAATAGAACAAGCAAAAGAATTAGTAAAAGATCCAGTATATTTAGGAATGTTGATGGTAAAAGATGAAAACTATAATGCTGATGGATTAGTATCAGGAGCAGTACATTCTACATCAGATACATTAAGACCAGCTCTTCAAATTTTAAGAACAGCTCCAAATACAAAGCTTGTATCTGCTTTTTTTGTTATAGTAGTACCAAATTGTGAATATGGAGAAAACGGAACATTTATATTTGGAGATAGTGGATTAAATCAAAATCCAGATAGTGAGGAATTATCTGAAATAGCAATATCATCTGCAAAAAGTTTTGAACAACTAGTCGGAAAACAAGCAAAAGTTGCAATGCTTTCATATTCTACTTATGGTAGTGCAAAATCTGAATTAACTGAAAAAGTAATAGAAGCTACAAAAAAAGTAAAAGAAAAAGCACCTGATTTATTAGTAGATGGTGAATTACAATTAGATGCAGCAATAATACCAGAAATTGCAAAATCAAAAGCACCAGGAAGCCCAATTGAAGGTAATGCAAATGTATTAATATTCCCTGATTTAAATGCAGGAAATATCGGATATAAATTAGCACAAAGATTAGCAAAAGCAGAAGCTTATGGACCACTTTGCCAAGGAATTGCAAAACCAGTTAATGACTTATCAAGAGGATGTAGTAGTGAGGATATAGCAGGAGTAGTAGCAATAACAGCAGTTCAAGCACAGGGGTAAATGGGGTCAGTCCCTCTTTGCCCATTGGCTAAATGGGGACAGTCCCTTTAAGACCATGAAAGGAGTGAGATAAATATGAAAATTCTTGTTTTAAATTCTGGAAGTTCATCATTAAAATATCAAGTTATTGATATGGATACAGAAGAAATGCTTGTAAAAGGTTATTTTGAGAGAATAGGGCAACCCAATTCGTTTTTAACACATAAAGTTCATGGAATAAAACATAAATTTGAACATCAAGCAAAAGACCACGAACAAGCAATTGCATTTGTATTAAATAGACTTACAAATGATCACTATGGAGTTATGAAAGATTTAAGTGAACTAGGTGGAATTGGACATAGAGTAGTTCATGGTGGAGAAAAATTTTCTGAATCTGTATTAATAGATGATGAAGTAATAAAAGAAATAAAAGAATGTGGTGATTTAGCACCATTACATAATCCAGCAGCAATTCTTGGGATTGAAGCTTGCAAAAAAATAGTTCCTAATGTTAAAATGGTAGCAGTATTTGATACAGCATTTCACCAAACAATACCAAAAGAAAGATATATTTATCCAATTCCATATGAATATTATGAAAAATATGGAGTAAGAAAATACGGATTTCATGGTACTTCTCATAATTATGTTTCTAATAGAGTTGCTGAGATTATGGAAAAAGATATTAAAGATTTAAAAATAATAAATTGTCATTTAGGACAAGGTGCAAGTGTGTGTGCTATACAAAATGGTGAATCAGTTGAGACAAGCATGGGATTAACGCCTCTTGGTGGAATTGTTATGGGAACAAGAAGTGGGGATTTAGATCCATCTGTTGTAACATATATTATGCAAAAAGAAAATATGGCACCTGAAAGAATAGAAAGTAGATTAAATAAAGAATCTGGTGCTTATGGAGTATCAGGCGTATCAGTTGATTTTAGGGATATAGAAGCAGAAGCTGAAGCAGGAGGACATCATGCAAGATTAGCATTAGACATATTCCATGATACCGTAGCATCTTATATTGCTAAATGTATGGTAGCTATGAATGGTGTAGATGTAATAACATTTACTGCAGGAGTTGGAGAAAAAGGTACATTATCTAGAAAAGCTATTTGCGAAAAATTAAAAGTTTTCGGAGTAGAGTTAGAAGAAGAAAGAAATAAAGCAAGAGGAGAAGAAACTCTAATATCAGCAGACAAATCAAAAATAAAAGTTTATACAATACCTACAAATGAAGAATTAATGATTGCAAGAGTGACTTTAAGAAAAATGGAACAAGGGGGACAGTCTACTTTTGTTCCACAATAGGTTAATAATATAATTCAGCGTAAATGTTATGGCATTATGCATTGCAAGAAAATTGCCTTGTCAAAAAATCGACAAAATACGACAAAAATGGAACAAAGGGAGACTGTCCCTAGTGTTCCAAAAGAAAGGAAATAAAAAAATGAAAGTATTAGTTTTAAATTGTGGTAGTTCATCACTTAAGTATCAATTAATTAACATGGAGACTGAAGAAGTTTTAGCTTCTGGTAAATATGAAAGAATAGGAGAGGAAGAAGCTTTTATTACGCATAAAGCTCAAGGTAAAAAAGTAGAAATTAAAAAAGCTGCTTATGATCATAAAGAAGCTATTGAATTTACACTTGCTCAATTTACAAATCCAGAGTATAAAGTAATAGAATCTTTAGATGAAATTGAAGCTATAGGACATAGAGTTGTTCATGGAGGAGAACTATTTAAAGAGTCTGTTGTAATAGATAAAAAAGTAATAGAAGGAATTAGTGAATGTTCAGAATTTGCACCATTACATAATCCAGCAGCAATACTTGGAATTGAAGCTTGTAAAAATGTTATGCCAGGTAAACCAATGGTAGCGGTATTTGATACTACATTCCATCAAACTATGCCTAAAGATAAATATGTATATTCTATTCCATATGAATATTATAAAAAATATGGTGTAAGAAAATATGGAGCTCATGGAACATCTCATATGTATGTATCTAAAAGATTAGCAGAAATAGAAAATAAAAACATTGAAGATTTAAAAATAGTTACTTGTCATTTAGGACAAGGTTCTAGTATATGTGCAGTTGATGGAGGAAAATCAATTGATACAAGTATGGGATTAACACCACTTGGAGGAATTCCTATGGTTACTAGAAGTGGAGATTTAGATCCATCTGTTCTAACATATCTTATGAAAAAAGAAAATTTATCAGCTGGAGAAATGGAAGATATATTAAATAAAAAATCAGGAGTTATGGGAATATCAGGATTAGCACCAGACTTTAGAGTTATAGAATCAGAATCATATGAAAACAATGAAAGAGCTGCAATTGCTATGGAAAGCTTTAAATATGCTGTTGCAAGTTATATTGCAAAATATGCTGCAGCAATGAGTGGAATTGATTATATAGTATTTACTGGAGGAGTTGGAGAAAACCAAATTAATATTAGAAAAGGTATACTTGAAAAATTAACATTTATGGGTGTAGAAGTAGATGTAGAAACAAACAACATAAGAGGAGAAGAAAAGATTATTTCTAAACCAGAGTCTAAAGTTAAAGTATATGTAATACCTACAAATGAAGAATTAATGATTGCAAAAGAGACTATGAGATTAATATAATTGATTAAAAGTTACGGAACTGTATCTTTTTAGAACTTTAATTTGCGTAACAAGAACTATAAAATTAAATTATATCAATAAATTCAAAACAAGGAGATATATTAAAAATTATAGAGAAAAGGATAGAAAATGATAGAAAAAGCTAAAATTTTCGTCCTTTTTTAATTTGACTTTTTATAGAACTTAATGTTAAATATAAATCATAAACGAAAGACAAGTTTGTTTATAGATATTAAAAAGATAGGAGGTGAGACTATGGAACAAAATGTTACGCTAATGACTGTTTTAGAAGAACTAAGGGATTTTAGAGCTGAAAATAACAAACGTTGGGAGCAAAACGATAAACGTTGGGAACAAAATGACAGACGTTGGGAACAAAACGAGAAAAGATGGGAAGAAAATGAAAGACGTTGGGCTGAGAATGATAAACGTTGGGAAGAAAACAACAAACGTTGGGAACAAAATGAGAAAAGATGGGAAGCAAATGATAAAAAAATTGATAGCATAGATGAAAGAGTTTCAAGATTAGAAGAGGGAAGAAAATCAGATAAAAGAGAAATCGTAGAAGTTCTTGATACAATGCAAAAAAGTATTGACAAACAATTTGCTGAAATAAAAGACTTTATGGTAATACAAATTAATAAAATAAATGCGTCATTAATTGCTAATGAAGCAGAACATAAACAATTTAGAGAAGCAATCAAAAATCTTAATAAAAGATCAGATTTTCAAAATTATAGAATAACTTCATTAGAAGAATGGAAAGATAATTTTGAAGATGGTATTATAGGTGTTTGTTAATATAATATAAAATTGATAAAATCAGATGAAATAATGGATAAAAAAGTAAATATAATAATAAAATGAAGTAATAAATGAAATAATATATATAATAATAAACGTAACAAAAATAGTTAAAAACTATTGCAAAATAAAAAAGTTGTGATATAATATTTAACAATAAGAAGAAAAGACAATAACAAGGACACGATAAATAATATAATAACTTTAAGAGAGCCAAAGGTTGGTGAGATTTTGGTAAGTAAAAATTATTTATTATCACCTTAGTTTGTTACTAATCTGAAATAATAGTAAGATGGTCGTAAACCTGCGTTAAAGGTAGTTAAAGTGAGTGGATTGTATAATTAATATAAATCGCTAACCTAGGTGGTACCGCGGAATCAAAGCTATTTCGTCCTAATTATAATAGGATGGAGTAGCTTTTTTATTTTAAAATTAATAAAAATCCACAATATACTAATTTTGATTAATTTTATAAACTTTGTATTGAAGTAAAAAAACGTAAAACTAAAAACAACTTAAAAATATAGGAGGGAAAATTATGTATAAAAAGGTTGAGTTAAAAAATGGTTTTGTTGGAATGGAACAAGATGTTGCAAAGGTATGGAAAGAAAAAGATATTATAAAGAAGAACTTTGCAATGAATGAAGGTAAAAGATATTTTACTTTTTATGATGGACCACCAACAGCAAATGGAAAACCACATGTTGGTCATATTGAAACAAGGGTTATGAAAGATATTATCCCAAGATATAAAGTAATGAAAGGATATCATGTAGATAGAAAAGCTGGATGGGATACACAAGGATTACCTGTTGAACTAGAAATAGAAAAGAAATTAGGAATATCAGGTAAACAACAAATAGAAGAATATGGTGTAGAAAAATTCGTTAAAGAATGTAAGAACAGTGTTTTCACATATGTAAATATGTGGGAAGAAATGACAAACAAAGTTGGATACTGGGTTGATATGGAAAATCCATATATTACTTATAAAAATGAATACATTGAGTCAGTATGGTGGGGAATTTCAGAAATGTGGAAAAAAGGTCTTTTGTATGAAGGCCATAAAGTTATGCCATATTGCCCAAGATGTGGTACAGCACTTTCGTCACATGAAGTAGCACAAGGTTATAAAGATGTAAAAGACTTAACTTGTATAGCTAAATTTAAAGTTCAAGAAGATCAGGGATTTGATAAAGATACTTACTTTTTAGCTTGGACTACAACACCATGGACTTTACCTTCAAACTTAGCATTATGTGTAAATAAATCTTATGAATATGCTGAAGTAAAAGTAAATCTTTCTAAAGAAGATGAAGAACCAGTATATGAAAAATATATTTTAGCAAAAGAATTATTAGAAAAAGTTTTAAAAGATAAAGAATATGAAGTTATAAAAACATTTAAAGGTAATGAATTATTAGGTGTTAAGTATGTACAATTAATGCCTTTTGCAGATGTTGATGGAAAAGCTTTTGTTGTAATACATGGAGACTATGTAAACTTAGACGATGGTACTGGAATTGTTCATATTGCACCAGCTTATGGTGAAGATGATAGTTTTGTATCTAAACAAAATGGAATTGCATTTGTAAACTTAGTTGATAAAACAGGAAAATTTGTAAAAGAAGTAGAACCTTGGGCTGGAAGATTTGTAAGAGATTGCAACGAAGATATTTGTAAATGGCTAGCTAAAGAAAATAAATTATTTAGTAAAGAAAAACATCTTCATTCATATCCACATTGTTGGAGATGTGACACACCACTTCTTTATTATCCAAAAGAGAGCTGGTTTGTTGCAATGACAAAACTAAGAGATAACTTAGTTGCAAACAATAACAAAATTAACTGGTATCCAGAAACAATAAAAACAGGAAGATTTGGAAAATTCTTAGAAAATGTAATTGATTGGGGAATTTCAAGAGACAGATATTGGGGAACACCACTTCCAGTATGGTCATGTGAATGTGGACATCAAGAATGTATAGGAAGTATAGCTGAATTAAAAGAAAAAGCTGTAGACTGCCCTGAAGATATCGAACTACACAAACCATATATAGACGAAGTTCATTTAAAATGTCCTGAATGTGGAAAGAAAATGACTAGATTCAAAGAAGTAATTGATGTTTGGTTTGATTCAGGTTCAATGCCATTTGCACAATTACATTATCCATTTGAAAATAAAGAAGAATTTGAAAAACATTTTCCAGCACAATTCATATCAGAAGCCGTTGACCAAACAAGAGGATGGTTCTATACATTACTTGCAATATCAACATGTATATTTGATAAAACTCCTTATGAAAACTGTATAGTATTAGGACACGTATTAGATGAAAAAGGACAAAAAATGTCTAAGTCAAAAGGTAATGGTGTAGATCCTATGATGTTATTAAATGAAGTAGGGGCAGATGCAACAAGATGGCATTTCTATACTTGTTCAGCACCATGGCTCCCAACAAGACTTGGATTAAATAATGTACAAGAGACACAAAGAGGATTTTTATCAACATTATGGAATGTTTATTCATTCTATGTTTTGTATGCAGAAATAGATGAATTTAATCCATTAAAATATAATGATTTTAAAATAACAAATGTAATGGATAAATGGATTATTTCTAAATTAAATACATTAGTAAAAGAAGTTGATAAAAAATTAGAGGGGTATGATATAACATCAGCAGCATTATTAATAGAAAGCTTTACAGATGAGCTATCTAACTGGTATGTACGTAGAAATAGAGAAAGATTCTGGCTAACAGAATTAACAGATGAAAAGATAGGTGCATATGTAACTTTATATAAAGTCTTAACAACATTAATAAAAATAGCAGCTCCATTTGTACCATTTATGACAGATGAAATATACCAAAATCTAGTAGTAAGTTTAGATAAAAATGCTCCTGAAAGTGTTCACTTATGCTTATGGCCAGAAGTAGATGAATCTGCAATAGATAATGAACTTGAAAAAGAAATGGATTTAGCATATAAAGTTGTAAAATTAGGACGTAGTAGCAGAAATTCAGCTAATATCAAAAATAGACAACCATTATCAGAAATGTTAATTTCAATAGATACACTTCCAAAATATTATGAAGATATAATAAAAGAAGAGCTAAATGTAAAAGAAATCAAGTTAGGTGCAGAAATGTCTGAATATGTAAATTTTGAAATAAAACCAAACTTACCTGTTCTTGGAAAAGAATATGGAAGATTAATTCCAAGAATCAAAGAAGAAATTTCAAAGAAAAATCAAATGGATTTAGCAAACACAGTAAAAAATGGAGGAGAAGAATATATTGAAATAGATGATACTCAAATAGAACTTAATTCAGATAATCTTTTAATCACTATGCAAGGAAAAGAAGGATTTGCATTTAGTGGAGAAGGAGAAATAGGTGTTGTTTTAGATACACATATAACTCCAGAATTAAAAGAAGAAGGTTATGTACGTGAAATATTATCAAAAGTACAAAATATGAGAAAAGATAATGGATTCGAAGTATTAGACAATATCAATTTATATGTATCTGGAAATGAGATGCTGGAAGAAGTAATTAGAAAAAATGAAGAATTAATTAAACATGATACATTAGCAGTAAATGTTTTATATAATGAAAGCATTGTTTCTTATGTAGATACCAATATAAATGGAGAAAATTTGAAAGTACAAGTTGAAGTTGTGAAATAAAACTAATAATTATAATAAAGGCAGTATAATTTACTTAGGTAGATTATATTGCTTTTTTTTTGAACAATTAAGAAATTAATTAAAAAAATCAATTTGTTCGCTTGATTTTAGTTGAATTATATTATATAGTACAAAAAGAGAGCAAGAATAAGCAGAGTGTGTTGCCACCTTACAAGATACACAGTACATCTGTGGGAAAGCGAGGTGGTTGCTATGGAAATTTTATTATTACATATAATATATCTACTATTCTTAGGTTTAGTAGGAGTAACAGTCATAGCTATTGCCTTAATTATTGCATTGGTAGTAATTTTGCGCAAATAAAAAATAAGTCATTCTGCTTTTGCTAGGGAGAATAGCTTATTTATCATTATTCTTGGCAACACACTTTGTGTTTCTTGCTTTCTAAATATATTATATAATTATTTTTATAATTTGTCAAATAAAAAATGCAAGGGAGGAATAATTTGAATCTTTTTGAAAATTTAAAAAAAATAATAACTAAAGAAAATAATATTTCTGAGTTAAAAAAAATAACAGTAACCAATGACGAAATGTCTCAAGATGAAATAGAATTAGCACAAAAACTAGATGCTATAGAAATATTTACAGTTGATAGAATAGAAGATGACATAGTTGTTCTAGAAAATAGAAGAACCCAAGAAATTGTTAATATTAGTATAAGTGAATTGCCAAATGAAATAAAAACAGGCGACATATTAAAAATGGTAAATGGAAAATATTTTATTGATGAAGAAGAAACTAAAAGTGTTGAAAAACGAATTGAAGATAAGATGAATGATCTATGGAACTAGGAGTTTGAAAAATAATTAATATATAATTCTTTTCCAAACTGATTTGTGTCTTATGGAAGTAATGATAAAAAATGGGGGTAAACAAATGAGTAAAAGAAGAAGTAAAAAAAATGATAAACATATAGTAACAATAATAAGTTTTATAATAGTATTAGTAACTGCTATCCTTGGTGGAGAATTATTTTTAAAAACAGATAAAAATTCACAGGCAGTGCAAACATCAAATACTGTTTTATCAGACAAATTAGAAGTTGATTTTATTGATGTTGGACAAGCAGATAGTATATTAGTAAGTAATAAAAATGAATCAATGTTAATAGATGCAGGAAATAATGAAAATGGAAAAGATGTTGTTGATTTTGTAAAAAGTAAAGGAATAACAAAAATTAATTATTTAGTAGGAACTCATCCTCATGCAGATCATATTGGTGGATTAGATGATGTTATTAATAGTGATTTAGAAATTGAAAATGTCTATATGCCTAAAATTCAAACAAACACGAAAACATTTGAAGATGTTCTAGATGCATTAAATAATAAAAATTTAAAGGTAACAGCACCAAAAAAAGGTGATGCATTTAAAATTGGAGATGCAAATTGTGAGATTATGACAGATAGTATTTTAGATAAAGAAAATTTAAACCTTTCTTCAATTACAATAAAATTACAATTTGGAGATAAAAGTTTCTTGTTTATGGGCGATAGCGAAGCAGAAAACGAAAAAACAATAAATTGGCCCAAAGTAGATGTGTTAAAAGTAGGACACCATGGATCAAATACAAGTAGTTCTCAAGACTTTTTAAATCAAGTAAAGCCTGAATATGCAATTATAATGGCTGGAAAAGATAATAGTTATGGATTACCAAAACAAAAAATATTAGATAGACTAACAAAAACAGGAGCTAAAATTTTTAGAACTGACGAATTAGGTACAATAACAGTAATTTCTGATGGAATAACAATTGAAGTTAAATAAAACCTCTTGACAGTTTACAATAATAAAGTTAAAATAGAGTAGTAGGAAAAAATATATGAATAAATCTTGTAGAGAGATACATATTTAATTTGTATAACAAATAATATATATATTTTATTCGAACATTGAAAATTTAATAAGAAAGAGGTGTAAGATTATGAACATTGTAATCACTATCGCCGCTGTCTTAATCTCACTTGCAGTTGGTATACTAATTGGGATAGCTTATAGAAAAAAAGTTGCAGAATCTAAAATAAATGGAGCAGAAACTGAAGCAAAAAGATTAATAGATTCAGCAAAAAAGGAAGCCGAAAATCTTAAAAAGGAAGAAATTTTCAAAGCTAAAGAAGAAATTATGGCTAGTCGTAAAGAATTAGATCAAGAGATTAAAGAAAGAAGAGGCGAAGTACAAAAACAAGAATCAAGATTAATCCAAAAAGAAGAGAACCTAGAAAGACGTTCAGAAAACTTTGAAAAAAAAGAAAGAGAGCTTGATAAAGAATTAGAAAATATTGAAGCTCAAAAACAAGAACTAGAAAAATTACACGATCAAGAAATGGTAAAACTTCAAAAAATCGCAGGGTTATCTAAGGAAGAAGCAAAGAAAAAGCTTCTAACAGAAATGGAAAAAGAATTAACAGCTGAAAAAGCAGCATTAATCAGAGAACAAGAACAAAAGGCAAAAGAAGAAGTTTCAAAAAATGCCAAAGAAATGTTATGCTATGCTGTACAAAAATGTGCTGCAGACCATTCTCAAGAAACAACAGTATCAATTGTTGCTCTTCCAAATGATGAAATGAAAGGAAGAATTATTGGTAGAGAAGGTAGAAATATTAAGGCGTTAGAAACATTAACAGGAATTGATTTGATAATCGATGACACACCAGAAGCTGTAGTATTATCAGGATTTGATCCATTAAGAAGAGAAGTTGCTAAAATAGCATTAGAAAAACTAATTGAAGATGGAAGAATACATCCTTCTAAAATTGAAGAAATGGTAGAAAAAGCTAAAGAAGAAGTTGAAAATACTATAAAAGAAGAAGGGGAAAGAGCAGTTCTAGAAACTGGAGTAATAGGATTACATCCAGATGTTGTAAAATTAATTGGAAAATTAAAATACAGAACAAGTTATGGTCAAAATGTATTAAATCACTCAATCGAAGTTTCAAATTTAGCAAGAATTATGGCTGAAGAATTAGGATTAGATGCTAAACTTGCAAGAAGAGCAGGATTATTACACGATATTGGTAAAGCATTAGATCATGATATGGAAGGAACACATGTTGAAATTGGTGTTGAAATATTAAAGAAATATAAAGAAAATGCTAAAGTAATAAATGCAGTTGAAGCACACCATGAAGATGTAAAACCTGAAACTTTAGAAGCCGTTTTAATACAAGCAGCAGATGCAATTTCAGCATCAAGACCAGGTGCAAGAAGAGAAACATTAGAGGCATATATTAAAAGGTTACAAAATCTTGAAGAAATTGCAGATTCATTTGAAGGCGTTGAAAAATCATTCGCTATTCAAGCAGGTCGTGAAATAAGAATTGTTGTAAAACCAGAAAAAATATCAGATGATAAAATGACAATACTTGCTCGTGATGTTGCAAAGAAAATAGAAGATGAAATGGATTATCCAGGACAAATAAAAGTTAACATTATAAGAGAAACAAGAGTAGTAGATTATGCTAAATAACAAAAAGCAGGAGAAGATTGTAAAAATCTCTCCTGTTTTTGTTATTGATAAATTTTAAAATATATAGTATTATATTTAAAGATAATAAATAGAAAATTAGAAAGAAGGTATGCAAATGAAGATTTTAGCAGTTGGAGATATAGTTGGCTCTGCAGGTATTAGAAAATTAAAAAAGGAACTACCTCATATTATAGAAAAAGAAAAAATAGATTTTGTAATAGTAAATGGAGAAAATGCAGCTGAAGGTATGGGAATAACTGAAAAGAATTTTAGAGATATATTAGAAGAAAAAGTAGATGTAATAACAATGGGAAATCATACTTGGGGAAAGAAAGACATATTTAAGTTTATTGACCATCCAAAATTAATTAGACCAGCTAATTATGCAAAAGGAGTTGTAGGAAAAGGTTATAATATTTACAGTTGGAAAAATAAAAAAATAGCAGTTATTAATTTAATAGGACGAGTTGATATGAATGTATTATCTGAAAATCCCTTTGTCATAGCTAAAGAAATTATTGAAGAAATAAAAGGAAAAACAGATATTATTATAATAGACTTTCATGCAGAAGCTACTGCTGAAAAAATTGCTTTATCATATTATTTAGATGGAAAAGTAACTGCAATTTTTGGAACGCATACACATGTACAAACAGCTGATGAAACAATCTTAGAAAATGGTACGGGATATATAACAGACATAGGAATGACAGGACCAAAACATTCAGTAATTGGAATGGATGTTGAGGCATCTGTAAAAAGATTTGAGACAACATTACCTGAAAGATATAAAATTGCTCAAGGTGAGTGTATATTTAACGGTGTTATTTTTTATATAGATGATATTACAAACAAGGTTACTAAAATAAAAAGAATTTCAAACTGATTTGTGCCCAATAGTATCAAGAATCTTAAAAATAATGTGATCAAAAAAACTCTTTGTCGAAAATAGATAATTATTGCGATGAAATCACCTAAAAATTTCCAGAAAACTCTTTACAACGATTTCCAAATAATGTAAAATATAAATCGTAAAAGTTGCAACAAAAAAATAAAAATTATAGGAGGCAAAAAAATGGAAGTTTTAAAAATTTCATCAAAATCAAATCCAAATTCAGTAGCAGGAGCAATTGCTGGATTGGTTAAAGAATCAAATAAGGCAGAAATGCAAGCAATTGGTGCTGGAGCATTAAATCAGGCTGTAAAGGCAGTAGCAATAGCAAGGGGATTTGTAGCACCAGCAGGCGTAGATTTAGTATGTATACCAGCATTTGCAGAAGTTGAAGTTGAGGGAGAAGATAGAACTGGTATAAAGTTAATAGTAGAATCAAGGGTTTAATAGAGCAAATTATATAAAAAACGGGCTAATTATTTAGTCCGTTTTTGTAAGTATATAGTATATCTGTTTAGAATTTTTGAACGGTTTACCTGAACTATAAAAAATTTTTATAAACCAACACTCGTGGGGACTTTTAAAAAGAACTGTTGCTGAACTTTGGTTATAGGGCTCGCTGATTGCGAGCCCTTGTTCATTATTTCTGAAACTTTTTTTCAAACTCTTGAATTTTTATTTCAAATATTGTATGATACCAAAGTATAGAGGTGAAATATGAAATCAAATTGGATTAAATATATATTTATAATATTTATTATTTTAATTTTAGGATTTTCAATTTTTAAAATAAAAAAAGAAGAACATCAGGAACAAGAAGAGAATATTTCAAACAAACAACAAGAAATAATAAAAGAATTAAAATTAGGTATTGCTGGACTTGATACAATCAACCCAATATTAAGTAAAAATAAAAATGTACAAGATGTATCAAAATTAATATATGAACCACTTGTTAATTTAACTTCAGATTATAAAGCAGAAAGTTGCTTAGCAAAAGAGTGGGCTAAACAAAGTGATAATTCATATCTTATTAAATTAAGAGAAAATGTTAGATGGTCTAATGGACAAAGATTTACAGCCGAAGATGTTAGGTTTACAATAGATAGATTGAAAGATACTGATAGTATATATTCTGCTAATGTAGTTAATGTAATAAGTTTGGATATTGTAGATGATTATACAGTCAAAATAAACTTAGATAAAGAAATTCCATTTTTTGAATATAATCTTACATTTCCTATACTTTCAAAAGATTATTATGATGATGAAGATTTTGTAGCAACTTCTAAAAATTCAAGTCCTGTTGGAACTGGAAAATTTAAGATATCACAAGCAGAATCTTCTTATTTACTTTTAGAAAAAAATAATAGTTGGTGGAATAAAGATAATAATATTACAATTGAAAAAATAACAGTTAATCTATATTCATCCATAGGTGAGTTATATAATAGTTTTAAAATTGGAAATTTAGATTTAATAGCTACTTCAAATAATAAATTGCAAGAATATATAGGAACAATCGGATATAGTTCTAAAGATATAAAAGGAAGAGAACATACATTTTTATCATTCAATATGTCTAACTATTTTCTATCTAAACCAGAGGTTAGGAATGCTTTATCATATTCTATAGATAGATCTAATATAGTAGCTGAAGTTTTTAATAATAAATCTTATATAAGTAGTTTTCCATTAGATTATGGAAATTGGCTTTATCAGGAGCAGGATGTAAGTAGTGGATTTAATCCTGAACAGGCAAAACGTGTTTTAGTAGATAATGGTTGGTCATACAGAAGTGGAAGCTGGCAAAAAGTAGAAAATTATAGGACACAAAGAATAGCTTTGAATTTATTAGTAAAATCAGATGATTCTTCAAAAGTTTCAGTAGCAGAAAATATAAAGATGCAATTAGCTAATCAAGGGATAATAATTAATATACAACAAGCTTCAGGTGAGCAATATAATAATTTAGTACAAGCTAAAAGTTATGATATATTATTAGGTAGTATCATAGTTTCACCAAGTCCAGACTTAGATTTATTTTTTGGAGATGGAAATTTAGCAAATTATTCAAATGAAGAAGTTAAAAATATATTAAATGAAGTAAAAAATACAACAGATGAAGAAATTTTAAAAGAAAAATTTAAAAGACTTTCAGAAATTTATAAAACAGATATGCCATATATAAGCTTGTATAATAATAAATATACAATTGCGTACAATTCAGGCTTAGTGGGCGATATAACACCTACATGGTTTTATCAATTTTACGGCATTGAAAGTTGGTATAAATAATTTTTTAAAAAAGTCTTGACAAAACAAAAATTTGGTATATAATAACAATATCAAACAAAAGTTCAAAAAGTTTGAGAAATAATTGAGATAATAATTCTTTTCCAAACGGTTTGATTTTTATGAAAGGAAGGAAAAATTTATGGGAGAAAATACAGAAAAGAAAAAAGCTTTAGAGATGGCAATGAGCCAAATAGAAAAACAATTCGGAAAAGGTTCTGTTATGAAACTAGGAGAATTTAAAGCAATGGAAATAGAGGCAATACCAACAGGTGCATTAAGCCTTGATATTGCTTTAGGAATAGGTGGAGTTCCAAGAGGTAGAATTATAGAGGTTTTTGGACCTGAGTCATCAGGAAAAACAACATTAGCATTACATATAGTTGCTGAAGCACAAAAAATGGGAGGTGAAGCAGCATTTATAGATGCAGAACATGCATTAGACCCGGTTTATGCAAAAAAATTAGGTGTAGATATAGATAACTTAATAGTATCTCAACCAGATACAGGAGAACAAGCATTAGAAATAACAGAAAGTTTAGTAAGAAGTGGAGCTTTAGATGTCATAGTAGTTGATTCTGTTGCTGCATTAGTTCCAAAGGCAGAAATTGATGGAGATATGGGAGACTCTCATATGGGGCTTCAAGCAAGACTTATGTCACAAGCA
The DNA here is from genome assembly GCA_036307105.1 of Clostridia bacterium. GTDB lineage: Bacteria > Bacillota > Clostridia > TANB77 > CAG-508 > CAG-269. Next base: position 15,692 of record JAXJYD010000030.1, read on the forward strand.
CTAAGAAAATTGGCTGGAGCAATTAATAAATCAAAAACTGTTTTAATATTTATTAACCAATTAAGAGAAAAAATAGGTATTATGTTTGGAAATCCTGAAACAACAACAGGTGGTAGAGCATTAAAATTCTATGCTTCTGTAAGAATGGATATTAGAAGAATTGAAAATATTAAACAAGATGGTGAAGTAAGAGGAAATAGAGTTCGTGTAAAAGTAATTAAGAATAAAGTTGCACCACCATTTAGAGAAGCAGAATTTGATGTTATGTATGGAGAAGGAATTTCAAAAGTTGGAAATGTTTTAGATATGGCAGTTAACTTAGATATAATCCAAAAAGCAGGCTCATGGTTTAGTTATAATGGAGAAAGAGTTGGGCAAGGTAGAGAAAATGTTAAAAAATATCTAAAAGAAAATCCAGATATATTAGAAGAGGTAGAACAAAAAGTAAGAGATAATTTCCAAAAAGCTTTTGAGCAAAGTTTAGGAGAAGAACTTCCATCTGCAGATGACAATGATGAAGATGAAGAATAACAATAATCTTGTAAAAAGGACCAAATTTTATGGTCCTTTTAAGGTAGAACAAACAAGAAAATTTCTGTGCAACGTTAGGCGCGAAGCGCTTTTATATAATAATAAATTCAGAGAATTTGTTAGTGTAAAATTTATGTAGGCAAAAAATAAAAATTTTGTCTACATTTTTTAATTTAATATTGAAAAAACATGGTTAATCCAATACAATGTGTAATGCGTAAAACACCAAAGAAAGGATTTGATAACCATGTTTGAAGAAATTATAACAAGTGATGAGATAAAATTCAATGATTTAGAGAAAAAAGTTTTTAAATTTGTATGTTTTTTTGGATGTTTAATAATTAAATTATTGTTAGAATCATACGATAGAAAGTTAATGAAATCTAGAGATTCAAAGAAATACAGACATAAAGGATTAAGAACAACCCATGTAAATACAGTAATGGGAGAAATTAAATTTAAAAGAGCAATGCATGAAATAAAGGAAGATGGATTAACCAAAACATTATATTTGTTAGATGAAAAATTAAAAATAAATACAGAAGGAAATGTATCAAATAATTTAATAGAAAAAGTAGTTGAAGTAGTACCAATAACAGATTCATATAGGAAAGCAGAAACAGTAATAGAAGAAACAACAAATACGTCATTAAGTCATGAGAAAATAAGAAATATTATAGTTAATATTGGAGATAAAATAACAAGAAAAGAAAAAGAAGAAAGAAAATTATTTGATAAAGGACAATTAATAGCAGGATTAAAGGAAGTAACAGCATTATTTGAAGAAGCAGATGGATTATGGATAAATTTACAAGGAAAGGATAGAAAAGAAAGATTAGACAAAAATAAAGAGAAAGCAGAAAAAGAAAATAAAGAATTTAATCCAAAGATTAAAATAAAGACAGAACTTAAGTTACATGTAATGTATGAGGGATGGAAGAAAGATGATCCAAGACATAGTTTAGTAAATAAACAATATATAGCGGGAATAATGAAACCAAAGGAGATAGCAAAATTAAGAGATGCAAGAGTATATAGACAATATGATGTAAGTAAAATAAAATTAAGAGTAACAAATGGGGATGGAGCGAAATGGACAAAAGGAACAACAGCAAAAGGAGGATTTTATCAAAAAGATGAATTTCATATAATGCAAGAAATAACAAGAGATGTACCAAAAAAATATAGAGAAGTAGTAACAGAATTAATAAAAGTAAAAGAATATAAAAAGATACCAAAAGCAATAGAATGGTTAAAATATGAGTTAGGTGGAGAATATAAAGCGATAAAGAAATTAAATACATTACAAAGTTATTTAAGTAATGATTTGGAAAGATATCAAGATGTATTAGAAGTACCAGAATCACCCAAAGGGATAGAATACAGAAATATGGGAACACAAGAAAGTCAAATATTTAGTAAATTAAAGAAAAGATTTTGTAGTGGAAGAAAAGCATTTAGTATAAGAGGAGCAAATGCATTAAGTAAAATATGTGTATTAAGTGAAAAATTCAAAATAGATGAAATAGAAGAACCAATACCAATAGATACAAGTGTAGAAGATTGGATCAAAGAAATAGAAAAGCAAGTAAAAGAAACAAAGAAATATCATTGTGCAAAAGAGAAAGAACAAGAAAATAATAATACAGGAGTTAAGAAAGGACATTCAGAACTTAAATTCATGAAAGAAATAGAAAAAGTAATAAATTTTAGTGAAATGAGATGTAGTTATTAAACTATATTTATTAAGTGAACAAAATTAAATAAGTGTTAATGGCAAAAGCATTTGAGGATTAAAAAAATAAAAGATAAAAAAATTGCCTACATTTACTTGACACATACAGAGAATTTTCCTATTATATAAAAGGCTTGAAATTTCTAAAAACTTATAGTAAAATAAGAAAAAATGGAAGAGGTAAAAATGTATACAGCAGAAGATTTTGATAGAGAAAAAACAAGAGTATTAAAATATATTTTATATAAAAAAAGAACGGAACAAGAAATTCGAAATAAATTTGCTCAATCAATTGAAGAAAATCTGTTAGAAGATATAATAGAATATTTAAAAGATGCAAATTACATAAGTGATAAAGAGTATATAGAAAAAACTGTAAATAATTATATGATTTTGAAAAATTTATCAATAAGAGAAATTCAATACAAACTTGTTTCAAAAGGATTAAATAAATCAGATATAGAAGAATATATGTATGAAAATAAAGATGAATTAGAAAATTATGAAGTTAAATCTGCTTCAAATATTTTTTATAAAAAATATTCATTAATGGAAAAAGACGAAATAAAACAATTTTTATTAAAAAAAGGATATAAAATAGATAATATTAACAAAGCATTAGAAGATATATAAGTAAATTAAAAACTATAATAAATTATCTACGGTTAAACAGAACAATAGAACAACTATAAATAATGAAAATAAAGTAGTTAGAAAGGAAAGATTAGTAACATGGCGATGCTAACTTTAGAAACAAAAAAATATGCAATTAAAATAGATAATTTTGAGGGCCCGCTTGATTTATTGTGTCATTTAATAGACAAAAACAAGATGAATATTTATGATATAAATATAAGCGAAATAACAGATCAATATATAATATATTTAAAAGAACAAGAAAGTTTAAATTTGGAAATAGCAAGTGAATTTTTGGTAATGGCATCTACTTTATTATTTTTAAAATCAAAAAAACTTTTACCTAAACATGAAGAAGAGGAAGAAGAAATAACTGAAGAGGAACTAATTAGAAGAATTATAGAATATAAGAAATTTAAAGAAATAAGTAAAGTTTTAAAAGAAAACTATATTCTATATTCTAATAGATATTTCAAGAGCCAAGAGCAAATTGATCTTCCAAAAAGAAAATTAGAAAAAGATTATGATAAAGAACTAATTCCTAAAATTTATAAAGGTATTGTAGAAATAAATAATGAAAAGGTCAATCAAAATGCTAAAAATATTGAAAAAATTGCAATTACAGATAATTATACAGTTGCAAGTAAGGTTAAAGAAATGTTTAAAGTTTTAGTAAAGCAAAAAAGATTTATATTTAATAAAATGTTTTCAATTAAAAAACATAATAGGCAAGAAGTTGTAACAGCTTTTTCTGGATTACTGGAATTATCAAGAAGAAGCAAAGTTGAAACAATTCAGGAAGAAATTTTTGGGGATATAACTGTAGAAAGGGTAAAGAAAAGTAGTTAAAAATTGATTAATAAAAAAAATAATGGAAAAACTAATATTAACTTTTGTTAAAGGGGTATGAATATTGGTTTTTCTTTTTATTTTAATAATATTTATTTTATTAAATGTTATGTTAGTATTTAGTAAAATTATTATAGAAATCGAAAACATTAAATTTACATCACATAATTCTAATCATTTAAATGATACTTATAAAATAGTTTTAATGGTAAAATCATTTGGTATAATACCTATTTTAAAGAAAGTTTATGACAAAAATAAAATAGACAAAATTAATAAAAAATTAGATATTCATACAAAAATAAAGAAGATAGATTTAAATAATGTAGTAGATAGTTTAAAAGAAAATAATAAATCCAATATAACTTTAGTAAAAAATTTTTTTAAGGATGTGTTGGAAATAATAAATATAAATTTTAAAATTGAGTTAGGTACAGAAAATGCTGCCGTAACTGCTATTATAATTGGCATATTAAGTATGTTAATTTCCGTTATTCTAAGGAAAAAGATAGAAAATATTAAAATACAAAAATATAAAATTATTCCAAAATACTGTAATCATAATCTTATCAATATAGAATTTTCAGGTATATTTGGAATAAAAGTGATACATATTATTAATATAATATATATCTTAACTAAGGAAAGGAAAGTGAAGTTAAATGAGCCAACATCCAATAGAAAATCTTATGGTTACAGCTATGAATAGTATACAAGATATGATAGATGTAAATACAATAATTGGTGAACCAATAGAAACATCTAATGATGTTACAATTATACCAATTTCTAAAGTTTCATTTGGTTTTGCAGCAGGAGGAAGTGAGTTTACAGGCGAGACAATAGATGAATACACTAAAAAAGATAAAGAGGAAGAAATACAATATAGGCTTCCATTTGGAGGAGGTGCTGGGGCAGGTGTAACTATAAATGCAGTAGCATTTTTAGTAATTCAAAATGGAAATGTTAAATTAATACCTGTAAGTCATTCATCTTCAATAGATAAACTATTAGATTATGTTCCAGATCTAATTGAAAAGACAAATAGTATTTGTGCGCCCAGAAAAGGGCAAGTAATCTAGCGGGTGGAAATCCCGTCTGGCTAAGGTCTAACCAACCACCAGTAGCGAGTTTTGTGCTTGTAATAGTAATATTATGAGTAAAGCGTAAACAGCGAGGAAGTAGGGTTAAA
>JAXJYD010000031.1:0-21207 GCA_036307105.1 Clostridia bacterium
ACTCTCTTGTTATTGTATCTATATTTTACTCTTTCGAGTTTATATAAATCTAACTTAAAGTTTTTCTCAAGCTCTTTAAATGCTTCTTACTTTTTTATAAAAAACTTTTAAAAATTTTACTTGTTCGGTACTAATTTTTTGATGAAAAAATCATACCGCTTCGGTTTATTCTCTAAAGGATTTTATTGTTTACTTTTCAATGTACTTTATGTTCATTTTTTTGTACGAACGTTTTGCATTATACTATACCTTTTTTTATTTGTCAACACTTTTTCGACATTTTTCTAAAAAACTTTTTTTATGCTTTTTAGGGCAAAATAAAAAACTAGTAATTTCTTTGTTTTATTCTATTCTTTGGGTTCATCTTTTATTACTAATTCTTAAGTTCTTTTTTATTTTTTGTCTGTAGTTAAGGTACTTTTTTATAATAACATTTTTAAAATTAAATGTCAATATTTTTTTGAAAATTACTTATAGAAATTATTACCTTTTTTCTATTGTTTTTTCAAAGAAATATTTAATGCTAATTCATAATATCATTTTTAAGTTTTTATGTCAATACTTTTTTCTTATTTTTTTAAATTTCTACTAATATCAAATCATCTCCTATACATTTTATATTATCCCATGGTTATTATACAATAGTACACCTTTTCTTTTAAAATAATCTCCTTGATTTCCTTTTAAATAGAAATCAAAATCAGCTTTACTGTGAACTATAACTTTATCTACTATACTTTTACAAACTTCGTCACTTATAATTTTTGTTTCTACTATATCTTCTATTGTTTGTTTAGCTTTATCTATTATTTGTTTTTTATTTTTAAAAGCATTTATTTCTTCTTCCTGCTCTTTTAACTCTAAATCTATTATTCTTAATTCTTCTTCTTTTTCTTTCTTCTTCATTTGTAATTCATCTTCTGTTATTAAACCTTTTATGCATAACTCAATTGCTCTTTGTCTTTCTTTTTTAATATCTTCCTTCCTATTTAATAGTGTGTTTCCTTTTTCTTCTTTTTTAATTCTTTTGTTTATAGTTGTTTCTACTATTTTTTCGACATCACTTATAATTTTTTCTTTATCTTTTATTACTTCTTTTAATATACTTTTTAAGCATTCTTTTAAAACATCTTCATATACAATGTCAGAATTACAACCAAACACTTCGCCTTGTTCATTTATTGTTTTCTTTCCATTATCAACTCTTGTACGGCAACGGTAACTTCTTCTTTTTGCTCCACTTATTAATGTTTTAGTAGAACCGAACACCGATAACTTCTACCGGCATTCGCTACAAATTAATTTTCCAGAAAAAGCATATTTATTAGAATATTTTCGTTTGCAGTCATCTTTTACTGTTTCTCTATGTCTATTTTTCATTTCTTCTTGTACTCTTTCAAAATCTTCTCTGCTAATAATCGGTTCATGGTTATTCTTAATTATTACAAATTCTCTTTCTCCTTTATTCTTTTTTGTCTTCTTATTTAAAAAATCTTCTATGTACGTTTTACCTTGTTTTAAATCACCGACATATTTTTCATTTTGTAATATAGATTTTACTGTCGTTGGAAACCATTTTTTATTTCCTCTTGATGTTTGTACGCCCTTTTCCATTAGTTCTCTACTTATAGTAAATAGTCCTTTACCTTCATATAAATATTTATGAAATATAGATTGTACTATTTTAGCTTCTTCCTTATTAACAGTTAATTTTCCATTTTTCAAGTTGTATCCTAAAATACAGTTGCCAAATACAACCCCTTTTTCCATACTGCGTCTTGCACCCCAAGTACATCTCTCACTTATTTTCCTTGCTTCTTCTTGTGCTAAACTTGACATTATGGTAAGTCGTAATTCTCCATCTTTATCTGCTGTAGAAATATTATCTAATAAAAAATATACTTCAATTCCAATACTTTTAAGTTTTCTTGTATAATTTAATGCATCCACTGTATTTCTTGCAAATCTACTTACTTCCTTCGATAATATTATATCAAATTTGCCATTTTCAGCATCTTTAATCATTTGATTAAATTGTTTTCTTTTTTTAGTACTTGTTCCTGTTATGCCTTCGTCTGCATATATCTTCGTTAATTCCCAATCTTTATTATTATTTATGTGTCTTTCAAAGTATGATTTTTGATTTTCTAAAGAATTTAATTGGTCTGTTTTATCTGTACTAACCCTACAATATGCTACTACTCTTTTCATTGCTACACCTCAACATCATATTTTCTTTCCATTTGCTTAATTATTTTTTCTTCTTCTTCTTTTGTTAATACCCCTTGTTCTGCTAATTCTTTTATAATTCCAATTTTTAAGTAAGCTATATATTTGTCTGTCACTCGTTTTTACCCTTTAGCTCATTATAAATAGGGGTATTTTTAATTATATTCATTTTTTCACGTTTGTAAACAGCTTTTACACATTTTACAACTCTTTTCATTTAATCACCTGTATAAAACTAATATTTATAAAATGGTATTCTATTCGTTACGCAATTATGCTCCAAAACTTACATATACATTCTAAAGCATTTATCTTTTGTTTATTATTTTATATTAGCAATTCCTAGAACTTTATCTGAGTGCAACCTCATAAACTCTGGATATTGTTTTAGTTTATTTATTATTGTGTTTAAGCACTTTTGCCTCGATTCTTCATTTAAGGGATGTGTTAATGGAGAAAAGGATAAGTAAAATCCTTTTCTTCCATAGCTCAGCATTACATTATGTATTATAAATTCTTCAATTATTAATGATACAGTACAAATATGCTTGTTTTTCTTACTAATTGGAGTTTCTAATCTAACTTGCATATTTGGTTTTTCCTTTACATTTTAATGCTAGATTTAAAACAGATTTTGCTAATGCTTCCGCAATTATATCTTCTTTATTGTTTCCTAGTTCTTCTTCTATAACTCTTTTAACAATATCGTTAATTTCTTCCTTATTCGTAGCCATTTCATCACAAGCTATTTCTTGAATTTTAGCAATTATAGTTAAACCTTTTAATTCGACCCTTTTCCTTATCATTTCTTTTAAATCTTGGTTTGGTTCTATCAGCATTTTTTCCACTGATATATATCGTTTATACTGAGTTTTTTCTTTTGTTATGTTTAATAACTTACTTTTAACTAGTATAGCAACTTTTTGGACATCTATTGCTATCTCAACACCTTTATCATTAGGAGTTGGTATTGTAACCTTACTCATCATTTTTTCTTCATTTTTCTTCATAATAATTACCTCTTTCTTGATTTTTATTTCTAGGTCATTTAAGAAGTATAATATGTTACAATATAATTAACTCTTAAATGACCGTTGTTTTAAAACATTTCTTGTATTGAATTATCTACATATGTTGTATCTTCTACGAAAAAAGAGTCAACTTTTGAAGTATCTATTACTCCATTTTTTTCATCTTTCTCATCTAATTTTGCTCTTTCTTCGATTTGTTTTATATCATTACCAACATAAAACCATAATCTGTTAGTTTCTAATTCTTTAATCTTATCTTGTTCTACGTCATATTTAACAGATTTTTCAATTGTTGAAAGTTCAGCATATCCAAATTTATATACTTTGTCTTTATATATTCTTCCAGCTTCGGAAAATTTGGTATATACCCTTATTGAACCACCTTTACATTGTAATGTGAGTTTTGAGCCATCATTAATAACAATTCCATATATAGAAATAATATCTCCCTCGCGTATATCATCATCTAAATAAGTCTTGGATTTTAATATTTGGTTATTAAAGAATCTTATCTCAACTCTTGCCATACCTGTCAAACCTATATTTTCTTGTATAGAAACAACTTGTCCTATATATTCTTTAACTCGATAATATTCATTATCAGGGCCTTTAGCTAATAAAACTATATCTAATCCTTTTTTAGATACCACATTTCTATACTTAAAAAACTGTTCTATTACTGGTTTAATCATTTTAAATCACACCTTTCTTTTTTGTAGTTTCATAATAATGTTGTTTCTATAATCCGTACTATATGGATAATTTACTTTTTTTAAATATTTTCTTTCAGTAAATAAAGTATCTATTTTTAAACACATTTTTCTCACCTCCTGGTATTTTTTTCAAATATATGTTATAATATTTTTCAATAAAGTTACACATTTCTAAATTATTGAAAAATATTGAAAGAATATAGAGGTGAATTTCCATTGATTGATTTTGAAAACATATATAAATTAAATAATTTACAACCTGAATTAAAAAAAGATTGTGTTATTCATTCTAATGTTATTACAGGAAATAAATATATTATAAATTTAGAGTCTAATTATAAAAATTGTATTGGTATTTTGGTAGAAAAAACAAATAATTATAGATTCAAATCCATTGACCTTTTAACTGAATGTTCTAATTTTGGTAAGAAATTATTTGAATTATATAAAGATGATTTTAAACTGTATAAACCTGAAACCTTTATAGATGAAAACAATAAAGAAATAGAATTTTTTTCTTTAACCTATAAGGATTTTCCAAGTATTAAAAATACTAGACCACGAGAATTATTATCTTTATTTATTGAATGGTTTACTCAATATGGCTCTCCAATTTTTCCTAAAATAGTTGGAATTGAAGAAAACACCATTATAGAGTTTAAAGATATCATGGAATTAAGAAATAGATTTATAATATTATACCTATTATATAGTTTTTATTATAATATAAGTTTAGTTTGTAATACATTTTCAAATGAAGAATTATCTGAACAAAAAAGATATTCCTTAAATTCATCAATTAAAAATATTAATACATTAGGAAATATCTTATTTGATGATTTTTCAAATTTAGATACTGATTTTATTGAAGAAAATGATATAGTAAAAATAGATTATCATGAAGAAATTAAGAAAAAATTAACATACAAAATTAATTATTATTCTAGTATATTTAAAACAACTGTAACCCAATATATAATATACGAGACTGAAGAATGTTCCTATACATATATCTCAGATAATTTATTTGATTTAGTTTGGAATATTTTTTTGGAACTTTTTAAATCCACTGAAAAAATAACTACTAGAAAAATATGTACAGATTGTGGATTTTTTTACACTCCTACAAGTAATCATTCAAAATTTTGTGATACCTGTTATAAAAAACATAATTTTAATAAGATTTCTCAAAACCAAAAAAAATTAAGTATTGATTATATTATTGAAAAATCTAAAAATTTTAAATCAAAAAATAAAGACCTTCAAAACAGAATAGATGAAATAATAACTTTAAATAATATAGGTAATTCAAGAAAAAGATATTCTTTTTCTAAAAAAATTATAGATAAAACTAAACATGAGTTAGAAGAAGAATTACGAAAAATAAAATAATATAATAACTGTTACTTTTGATATGATTTAAAAGTCTCAAAAGTAACAGATTTTTTCTGTGTAGATTTTTATCAATATTTTCAAATTATAAACTAAAACCTTTATAACTTTTGTCTATCTCATCTTGATTTATACCGTATATATCTTAATGTAATTGAAGGACTTGAATGATTTAATATTTGTTGAAGTAACGCTATATCTTTGTACTGTTTATAGTGATGAAACCCGAAATGTCTTTCTCATTGAATGAGTTCCTATTTCAGTTAAACCAACTCTTATAGAAGCTTCTTTTATTATTCTATACGCTTGTGTTGTTGTAATTGGTTTATTAAATCCTTTTTGACTTTTAAATAAATATTCTCCCTCTTTCATATTTTTTGTATATCTTTCCATTTCATAATAAAAATTCCCAGTTAAAGGGAATTTCTTTACTTTATTTGTTTTCTTCTCTACAATAGTAATATGAGTCTTCATTGTTCCATCAATATTTCGTATATTATCTCTATTTAATGAAACAATATCTGATATTCTTATACCTGAATTTATACCAGTATAGAATAACATATAATCTCTCGTTCCACCTTTTTTTAGTTCTTCTTTCATCTCTTCGATTTTTTCTCTCTCCCTTATTGGTTGAACTGTATTCACAATAAACACCTTCTTTTTGTTTATTATAATACATTTAATGTAAATCGTACATATATTGAAATACATTTATTACAAGTATTTTATCAAATAAATCATTCCTGTATTGGAACTCTAACATTTCGTAAAAATAAAAAAATGTAATACTTTATTAATTGTATTACATTCAAAGAATATTTATACTTAGTTTTAATCTACTCTAAAGTTTGGTGCTAACTGATTTTTGTATTCATTTTTAACCAATTCTTTTACTAGTTCTGTATCTCCATATATTCTCTCTATTTTTTGAGCTTCTTTATCTAATTGAACACCTAAAAACCAACCATCTCCCCAATACATTACACAATTATAATTCTTATCTATATTAAAGTCACTTTTCGTTTTTGATAATCCAGCAGCTGACAATACTTTATAAGTAAATCCCATTGAAAAACTGTTTAAATCTGTTCTCAGACTATTCTCTCTGCTTCTATTTATATTACTTGATACATACAAAGCTATTACAATAGCTATTAAAACTACAAAAATTATAATTCCAATGGTAACTTTTTTGCTCATCTTTTAGAACCTCTCTTTCTTTTTCTGTTTTTATTCTATGTATTTATTTATTATCTAGGATTTCTTGTGTATATTCTTTTATATACTTTTCTTCCTCTTTTTGTCTATTATTATGCATCATTCCATTAATTATATTGCCAACAATTGCTACTATTACAATTGCTTGAATTAAGCTAACCCAAATAGGTAACTTTTCTTTGTCTTTAATTCCTATTACTGTACAACCAATTAATGCTACTGCTCCTATTGCACCTATAACATACATTACTACTGTATAAATTGCTTTTGTTGTTTCTATAAATCTACCTAGAGCAACACAAACTACTAATCCTATAACACTAATAAACAATATATTTAGCCAAATATTTAACTTTTTACTAATATTTTCTTTATTTTTATCATTTACTTTTAAAACTACTAATATTACTAAACAAACTATTGCTAATATAATTAAAATCATTTTACAGGTTCTCTCTTTCTTATCTATTGTTTCAATAATTTTTATTTTACAATTTTAAACTCTTCTTCTGTTATTGTTTTACTACCTTTTAAATTTTATAATCTCTCTAAATATTCAATTGCTAATATAAACTCTATTAAAAAACAAACAGCCACTTAATATTAATCGAATTTTCTAATTTATCTGTTAACTTTTCAATTGTTTTTAATAATATTTTACATTTTAGTTTTCCCTGACACCTTTCCATCTACAAAAGTAACTCCTATTGTGTTTAAATTGCTGTCTGACCATAAATAAATTCTTGTAATACCGTATTGACTTGTTCCATATTCGCTACTTAATTCTCCTTGAAATCCCATGATTTCACATACTTGATTATATGTCATACCATTTTGTATTTTATTAAATTTCTCTGTTGTAATTGTTTCCTTTGAGTAATTATTACCTTGATTAACATATTCATTATATAAACGTCCAGCATCGGCATTTGTCTTAGATACTGTTCTATCATTACTACTTGATATAAATTTTACTACTAGTATAAGAACACCTATAATAATAATTATTATTATTATAGATTTTATATCAATACTTATTTTATTATTGTTCTCATTTTCTTTTTTTAATATTATCTTATTACCACAATTACCACAAAATAAATCTCCATCTTTTAATTCATTTCCACATTTATTACATTTCATTTTTGTACTCCTTTTAATGTTTGTATTTTCTCTATAGTAATTATTATTTATTTTTTCCTATTACTTTATTTCCTAGAAAAGTAACTCTTATTGTATTGAAATTATTGTCTGTCCATAAATATGTTTTTGTTTTTCCATTTTGGTCTGTTCCTAATTCACTACTTAACTCTCCTAAAAATCCCATAATTCCACATACTTTGGAATATGTCATACCATTCTGTATTTTATTGTATTTTTCTGTTGTAACTTTACTTGTTGTGACTGTATCTATGTCATCTTGAGTTTTTTCACTACTAAAACTATCTTTACTAATATTATTTTTAATTTCATACTCAACAAGTTTTATATTTTGTTTATTATTAAATTCCTCAACTACTGCGTTATATTCTTGTTGTGTTACACTTTTGTTGTTAACAATATATGAATTACCATCTTGAAGAGCAATATGAGTTTCAACCATTTCCGTTCCTTTAAATACAACTTTATTAATGCTCTGTGAGTCCATACCTCCACTTGTCATATATGTCCCGTCTGTCTTTAAATTAATCATTCCCCTTGTTGGATATTCAAAACCATATATTTTTCCATTTTCTTTATTTAATACAATTATCGCTGTGTCATTTAAATTTGGTAGTTCAATTTCAACATACATTTCATTTGAATTATCATTGTCTATATCTAAGAAACAATAATGTATTTCTAATGCATATAGTGCAAATGCTTCATCTATCCATTCATCAAGAGTATAACTTTTAGTATTTTTATTATTGTTAGTATTATATGTAATAAATTTTTCTTTTCCCTCTAGTACATCCAGATACATTCTGTTTTCTGACTTAACATTATAAATATTTATAACTGCAAAAAAAATAGCACAAATAATTAATATACTTAATATAACAACAATTATTTTAATAATTGTTTTATTTTTACTCTTTTTATTTCCTTCTGATTTATTTGTATTAACTGTATTTTGAACTATTTTATTTCCACACTTTCCACAAAATAAATCATTTTCATTTAATTCATTTCCACATTTATTACATTTCATTTCTTTATTTTTCCTTCTTTTAAATTAAAATTTTACTGTTTAAGTGTTTTTATTATCTTCATAAACTTTTAGTTTACTTCCAATATACAATATAATTACTCCACAAGTTATTCCTAATCCTTTAATAACTGTTGATAAACCTCCTAAAAAAGTTCCATAATACTGATAATATGCTTCTGCTACAGTTTCTCCACCAACAGACCTTAGATTTGACATTTTCATACCTGCATTTTCAACTGATTCAGCTCCATTGAAAAACATTATAACAACTACTACCGCTATAATAAATACTACTACTTTTAAAATTACTATATTTTTATTAGTTTTTTTATTTATATACGAAGTATTAATATCTTCTTTAATTTTAATATTATTTTCTTTTATCTTAATTTTTTCTCCGCATTTGGTACAAAATTCATCTTTATCATTTAATTCGTTTCCACATTTACTACATTTCATATATATATTTCCCCTTTCATTTGTATCATTTAGTATTTTATTATTCTCCTTATTCAACTATATTATTAACTCCATCTATCTTTAAAATTTCATCTTTAACTTCTTCATATTTATTAATATCTGTTAACTCCACAAATACTATCCCCAATCCTCTATTTTCAACTTTATTTATATATTGAATATTTTGTATATTCCTTATTGTTTCTGAAATCTGTGTAGAAGTTAGATTTGTATCTAATCTTACATCTAATGTTTGCATTGATAGTTCTTTTAAAATATTACTTTTTATTGTTGTAGCTTTTATTCCAAAATAAATATTAAAACCTATACTTATACATAAAAGTATTGATATAATAATTACTACTTTTTTCATTTGTTTCTCATCTCCCTTCGTAATAAGAGTACCTTACTTTTCTCTCAAAATATTTCTGTTTTTATTATATTACTTTTTTCGACAAAATTCTACAATTATTCTTTAAAAAATTGATAATTTATATTTTGATTAATAATTTATATTACTTTACTAAAAAGAGAAACTACAATTAAACCTTAAGCTACTGGTAATATCAATTTTATTTAATTCTTAATGTCACTATTAAATTTCCATACTCCCTATTTATTTTTCTTCCTTCTCTTATCAATTGAATTTTCTGTCCGGTCTGTTATCACTTCTGGTATTTTTATTAATACTTTTCTGTTACTTTTGTTATCTCTTAATTTTATAATTTTTTCTGTTCCTTTTTCTTTTTTTAATATGTTTAATTTATAATCAATATCTAAATCTTTGTGATAATTTTTATCATTTTTATAATTTTCAAAAATAAATTTTTTTAAATCTCTCTTATTTAATTCAAAATAATTATTCATCTTTTCTTATTCCTTATACACATTTTTAGTATAACATTCTTTATGTTTTTTGTCTACTGTTTTTATGAGTTATTATTTAGTGAGTTATAATCTTGTTCTTTTTTGTCTACAATATAAGAAAGTTAGTGAGGTGTTTTTATGTTAGAACTTAACGTAATAGAAATTTTAAGAAAAAAGAAAAAAAGTAAGTATTGGTTATTTAATGAATTAAATCAAATTAGTACTATGAGTTACACTAATTTTAATAATATTGTAGAAAATAAGACTAAATCTATTAAATATGAAAATATAGAAAAATTTTGTAATATTCTTGACTGTGAACCTAACGATTTATTTAAAAAAGTCAAGAAAAAATGAAACTACTATTATATTTTAGTAGTTTCTTTTCTCTCGTTTTCCAGTTGTTGAGACATTATAAATCCATACATAAATAATTGTTCTTCAATTTCTCCGTTCATTTGATTTTCTAATTCCAAATATTCTTCAAGTATCTGTTTTTGTTCTTCTGTTAAACATTTTTCTAATTCTTCAAATAATTTATTTTTCTTCTTACATATTTCTCTAGTTTCATCTGACATTATATATAAATCTTCTCCAATTTCATGTATTATATATGTAAGTAACGGTAGTTTTGTAGTATCAATTTTTATATCTTTTATATCAAATGTTTCTGAAAAATTATTTACATATTTTTCTTTTTTCTCTTTATCTTTTAAAATTTCATTTTCTTTCATTATTTACACCTTCCTTTTAAAATAATTGAGGGCAGAGAATTTATAAAATTATATTCTATAAATCCTCTAAATCACAGATAAAAAACAAATTTCATTGAGTTATTAATATTTTAATATATCGTTTTTACCTTGTAAACAACAGGTATAAAATTTGCTCCATTTTTAAATCCAGTTAAATTTTCAATTCTAGATATAAAATTATGTTAAACAAAATATAAAATGTCCCAGAATTTATCCTAGGACATTCGAGAACTATGAAAATATCAAATGAAAACATATCTTTTGAATTTTACTATAAAATCTATATAAATTATAATTTATATACTAAAAATTAAATACTAAGAATGTAAAATCTTCTTCTTTTTCTTTTAAATCTTCTGTATTTCTTATATTAAGTATCTTACATACTTTTAAACTTCTCTCTATTTCTGATGGAAATACAAAATCGTTCTTTTCAGCTAGTTTGAAAATTTCTCTAATTACTTCTTCACCTACACCATATACATTTATTGCGTCTTTTAATATTTCTTTATATCTTTTTTCATATTCTTTTTTAGAATTTTCAGCCATATTTTTTTCTTTTTCTGTACTTTTCTTTGATGATTTTATAATTTCTTTATGATTTTTATTTAGTTCTTTTATATTTTCATTATTTCGTTTTTCTATATCTTCTACTGATTTTTTATATTCTTTGTCTAGAAATTCTTTTTTCATTTTGTTGTAAATCTCATCTCCGTTTGTACTACCTTCTACTAAATGTATTGTTCTTCTCATATTTTTTGAACTCCTTTCATCTATACCTCTGTTAGTTTCTATTTTATTTATTGTACGTTTTAATAGTTTTGTTAAATCATCTATTTCGTTCATTTTCTAAATCTCTCCTTCCATATTAATATTTAACTTTGTAACTATCTAAAAACTCTTTTAAACTATCTTCTGTTATTAGATATCTTCCGTTAATGTTACTCGCTTTCAGACCTCCGTAATCGATATAATCTTTTATAGTTTTAGATTTTCTATGTAATATCTTCTCTAGTTCATTTATAGTATAACACACCACTATATAAAACCACCTTTCATAATACTTTTACCTATTATTATATATAACTTAAGTGTCATTTTAATAGTTCTTTTAATATCAATACTTTCATTTTAGATTTTAACTCAACATTATAGTTTAAATTGTGTTTCTGTTGATGTTTCTTAATATTATTAATAATTTTATTGTTTAAAGTAGTATAGACTAGTCCTAAATCTTTTAAAACTTGTTTAGTATCTGTATTATATAGTAGTAAAGAAGTAATGAAATTTGTAAAACTTTTATTGATTTCGTTGTGTTCTTCATCTTTTATAGCTCGTTGTACATTTATAGATTCTACATGTTCGAATATTTCTTCTTTAGTAATAAAACCGTTAGTATGTATGTCTTTGTCAGTTTTTAAAAATTGTAAAATATCTTCTTTAGCCCTGACACAGTCTTGATAGTGTAATTTACTAGTAGAATTTTTATAAATTAAATCTGCTGTTTCTTCTCCAAATTCTTCTCTAACTAGAAAATATGTAAATTTATTTAGATTTAATTCTAATAAATCTTTAGAAATTTCATTTACTTGTTTTAATAACTTATCTGTATATACTGGAATTTTTATAAAACTAGGTGTATGTATATTATATATAGATGTAGTATTTGGTCTAGAAACATCATCTCTTCTATTTAAAAGACCTAATAAATATAAAACTAAAAATGATTTATATTTTCCTCTAACATTGAAGAATTGTTTTAATGTAACAGTAGTTAATATATCTCCGTCATCTATTGTATATTTATTGGAATCATAAATATCTTTGTATAAATCAAGTAATAAATTTCTACTATTAGAATGTTCAAAATTAAGTTCTTCTTTATTATTGTAGTCTATTAGTTTATATTTTTTTAAAACTTCTTTTATATTAGGATATCTTGTTATATATCTATTTAATATTTTTATATTATTGTTTATTATAGTTTTATATATTAATTCTTTCTTTTTTTGTTCTAAATATATTAATTTATTTGTACAAAAACTCGTCATAAATTTATATTTAATTAAATCTTTCTTTTTATTTATTTCTATACTATTTGATGTACTATTAGGTTGTATCATTTTAATATATTTAAATCCTAAATAACAATAACTGCACTTCAATATTCTTTCATCAACCGTACCAGTTTTAATAAATTTTAAAAACAAACCATTTATTCTGTTAAGATATTTTCTATCAACAGACTGACTGTGTTGATTTATATTTCTTTGTTGTAACTGTTTTAATTTTTGTGTTGAATATATCACGTTATAATTTGTACCTTTACAGTGTTTTATATTGTCTGAATGTGTTACTATTTCTAAATTTTCTATTCTATTGTCAAGTTTATTCCTGTTTTTATGATTTATTTCATAATCAGGATTATTTAAAACTTGCTTAAGTTTCTCATCATATTTTGAATAGTATTCTAAAATAAATCTTGATAGAGTAGTAACTGTATTATCTCTTCTTTTTATAATCGGATAACCGCTTCTATTTATATTAATAGTTTTAAAAGTTAATTCTTTTCCTAAATATCTTAAGAAAGAATAATCAATATCTATTATTGCAACATTTTTTCCTTTTAATTTTTTATACATAGTTTTAGTTCCATTACAAATCAATTTTTCTAATAATACTACTTTACCATCTAAATTTAATATTACTATCATTATTTTTACCACCTTTTATATAGTTAAGATACAGTAAAGGTACCTAAAATAATATATAAATAACTAGTGAAAATTCGTAAAAAAATAATACTTAACCTATTTTAAAGTTAAGTATTAAAATTATAGTTTTAATATTATTTAAATGTAACAAAAACTTTACTTTTAACATTAGTAAAAGCCTCTAAACGCTTTGGTGCAACAATACAATTAAATAATTTTAGTGTATTGGTGTACTTTTGTAATATTAGCACACGGAATAACAATTTCATTATTTGAAGAAAAAATATTCATTATTTTATTACTTCCTGGTACAATAATATGTGTTATTTTTCCTGTTTCTAGATCCGCACAAACATCTTGTACAAATCCTAATCTTTTTCCATTATTAACATTGACAACTTCTTTATGTTTAAAATCTAATCCTTTATCTCCCATTTGCTCCTCCTATATATAAAATAATTTATACATATATTATATTCTTTTAATTTTATTAATTGATAAAATAAAACAATATTATATGAATAACTTATTAATCAATTTGAAGAAATATGTCTTTACTTTTCCAAAAAGAAATGATTATAATCTAACCATTTCTTTTCGATTAAAATATATATAATTTTTTACCTTTACTCTTTAATAATAAAACTTTTAATTACATTTATAACTTCATCATGTACTATGCCATTGCTTATTAAAGCACCTTCAATGCTTTTGTCATATCTTTGCTCATTTCCAAACAAATCTGTTACTTTTCCTCCAGCTTCTTCAACAATAACTTTTACAGCTGCTATATCACAATGGCAAAATGCTCTAATATCTTCTAAATTGTAATTGTTTACAGATATTTTCTCTCCATTTTTATAAGCACCTTTTCCTTTTATTGCCGTATATAAACTATCTGTAAATGGGTCATAAACAACTCCAATGTTTGGAACTCCATCTATTACTAATGCCAACGAAAACACCGCTACCGGTATATGTCTTGCATACATTGCTGTACCATCAACAGGATCACATACCCATATAAAATCACTATTTCCAAATTGTTCTTCTTCTCCATCTACCGCATGTGTTGGATATCTTTCTTTTACTTTTTTAATTAAATATGAATTAATTTCTGTATCAGCTAATGTAACAATAGTTTTATCTCCTTTATAACTAGCGCCATTATTTTGATTAAAGTATTTTAGCATTATTTTTCCTGCTTGATATGCAATATCTTTTGCAAATTCTAAATATTCTTCCATTTTTTCTCCTTATTTCTAATACTATAATTTCTATTTATCATTAAATAGATTCATTTTTTATTATTCATTATTTTTTTCTGCTCTTTTCCTATAATTTCATCAATCATCTTAGCACATTCTCCTACATAATTATTACATCTTCTTTCATGTGCCATAAGTTGCATACATTTATTATACCCAAATTTTTTTATAAATTCTTTTTCAAATTCTTCTTTTTTATCACTATGACCGGTTTCATCTAATATTTTTAACGCTGTTAACAATGCTCCACACTTTCCTTCTATACTTCGTGGTTCTGGAAATTCATCATTAATTTTTGTATCTTTTACAAATGCTGTATGTAGAGATCTAGAGCAATTATTTCCTTGTTTTTTTAGATTTCTAGCTTCATTTTCGTGACTACTCATTATTATTCCTCCAAAATCAATAATTTTCATATGTGAATTATATCAATATCTAATTGATTTGTCAGCACCTTCAGAATATTTAACGCAAAAAATCCAGCTTTTATCAAACTGGATTTTTTTCTTTTCCAAATAATCTTCTATTTAGAAAACTATTTGGCTTCTTTAGAAGCGCGCGCTTTCAGATCCTGTAGTATTTCTTCATAACGTGAATCTGGTGAAATTCCGGCATAATGTTTATATTTTTTAATTTCATCAGGTGACATATCAGGAAAAACCTCATAAAAAACACTACGTACTACAACGCCGTCTGCATTATCACACATTTAAATACCTCCTAAAGTGTTTATAATATAAATGAATTAAACATATTATATCATTTTTTACTGTTTTTTTCAATATCTATGGCAAAATAATTTTCTCTATGGCAAAATAATTTTCTCTTTTTTACACTACTATAGTTACATATACATGATTTCAAGCTGTTTACTCTCTCAAAAAATAATATATTTATTATTTTTCTTTTTATTAATTCTTCATCCAGGCTGTAATTTTTAACACTTGTTTTATTTATAATATCTTTTTATATGATTTATTGCACTTTTTTCTAATCTCGAAACTTGTGCTTGTGATATACCAATTTCGTCTGCTACTTCCATCTGTGTTCTTCCATTAAAGAATCTTTTTACAACAATCGTTTTTTCTTTATCATTTAATCTTTCCAACGCACTTGCTATTGTCATGTTTTCTGCCCAAAGCTCATCAGTATTTTTGTTATCTTTTATTTGATCTATAATATATATATTATCTGTTCCATCATTATATATAGGTTCTTGTAATGATATAGGATCTTGTATTGCATCAAAGCTTAAAGTTATCTCTTCTCTAGAAACTCCTAATTCTTTTGCTATTTGGTCTATATTTGGCTCTTTTCCTTTTTCTTTAGTATATTTTTCTTTAAACTGAATTGCTTTATATGCCAAATCTCTTATTGACCTACTTACTCTTATACTATTATTATCTCTTAAGTATCTCTTTACTTCACCAATTATCATTGGAACTGCATAGGTACTAAATTGCACATTCTGACTTAAATCAAAATTGTCTATTGCTTTTATCAATCCTACACATCCAATTTGAAATAAATCATCTGCTGTTTCTCCTCTTCCATAAAATCTTTGTATTATACTTAATACTAATCTTAAATTTCCTTTTATAAATGTTTCTCTTGCTTCTTCATCTCCTGCTTTTATTTTTACAAATAGTTCTTCTTTTTCTTTTTTACTAAGTAAAGGTAATTTTGATGTATTTACACCACATATTTCTACTTTATTGTTCAACAAAAGAAAAACCTCCTTTGAAAATACTTAATTTAATTATTTCCAATAAGAGATTTTTTATACTTTTACCCTATTTTACTTGCTATTTCTTTTTTCATTTTATTTATTATTTTCTTTTCTAATCTTGAGATATAGCTTTGTGATATTCCGTAATTCATCTGCTACCTCTTTCTGAGTTTTTTCTTTTCCAGTTTTAAATCCAAATCTCATTTCCATTATGTCTTTTTCTCTATCTTTTAAATTTGATATTGATTCTCTTAATAAAACTCTATCAACTTCATCTTCTAGATTTCTAGATGTGATGTCTGGTTCTGTTCCTAATATATCTGAAAGTAATAATTCATTTCCATCTCTATCTCTATTTAATGGCTCATCAATTGATAGCTCACCTTTTATTTTATTACTTTTCCTTAAAAACATTAATATTTCATTTTCTATACACCTTGATGCATATGTAGCCAATTTAATATTTTTATCTGAATTAAATGTATTAACTCCCTTCATCAGCCCTATTGTCCCAATCGAAATTAAATCTTCAATTCCTATTCCTGTATTTTCAAATTTTTTTGAAATGTATACCACTAGCCTTAAATTTCTTTCCACTAATATTTGTCTAGCTTCTAGATTATCCTCTTCTGATAATTTATCAATATAGAATTTTTCTTCTTCAGGTGGTAATGGAGGAGGCAATGTTTGACTTCCTGCAATATAAAAAATTGGTAAATACTCAATTTCATTATTTTCATTTAAATATTTAGCACAAACTGTACTGATACTATTCTTTAAAAAATCCACTATTTTCATTTTTCAACTGTTCCTTTCTACAACTTATATAAATTTGGAAAAGAATTGGGCTTTTGGCAAGGCAAACAAGTGAGAAGAATCCGAGGCGTGCTTTTTGCACGTCGCAGGATTTTCGAATGCAGTTTAACACAGCCAAAACGCAATTATTTTTCAAAGATTTTATTCTATACACTCTACCCCTATTAATGCTCTATACTCTCCTCTTTTAGTTAACGATTTATTATAAATTCCTATAATTGCACTAATTATTTTTTCGTTTTCTTCAGTTAATACTTTTACATACTCAGGCTTAATTCCTAATAGCATTCCATTTTGTTTTCCTAATGATGAATAAGGAATCAACTTTAATTTTGATATATATGTTTCTCTTATTTCCTGGGGTATTCCTTCAAAATCACCTCCTATTATTTTTTCTAAATTATTTAAAATTTGTTTTGGAATACATTCATATAAAAGAGTATGTTCTAATACAATTACCGGAATATTTGTAATCGGCTCTTTTAAACAATTCCCAGTATCAATCATAGCCGTTGTTTTTACTATTTTATTATTAATTTTTATCTCCAAGTCGCAGAATATATCTTTTTTTGAAAATTTACCTTTTACAATTTTAAATACTATCAATATTACTAAAAAAGCTATGATTGCTCCTAATAATACCGTTTTTAATGGATACGTTCCTAAAAAAAATCCATTCTTCATTAAAATTTCTTGTGGTTTAACTACATAAATCAATGCAAATGCTACTCCACCAAAAACAAATGAGATTAAATAAAATACTATTAGGTTTTTCCACATTTTCTTAAGACTTTGTGGATTAAAAGCTATATAGACAATTAGTATAGATAATAATATTTTCATAATAATACTAGAATATAATTTTAATATTCCTATATATGCAATAACAGAATATATAGCACCTAATAGGCTAGAAATAAATATTCTTATGTATTTTATTTTGGTTTTTAATACTATTGCTGTTGTAAACAAAATAATATAATTCATAATTATATTTTCTAATAATACTATATCAATATATATAGTCATATAATCACCTACGCAATTATTCTACTACTTGTATCTTAAAAAGTTTGTCTTTTCTTATATGCGAAAAAAAGAAATAATCGGTAATTTTCGATTATTTCTTTTTCTTTATTTATATTTATTCTATTAAATTCTTGATTTTTACATATTTTTATTTTTGTTTTTTCTTAAAAAAGAAGGAATGTCTAAATCATTTTGTGATGAACTTGTATCTGAGCTTGATGGAATAGAATTTATTTTCTTTTCCCATGTTTTTGTAACTATGTTATCTACACCAATACTTGATATTGGTTCATTTTTTTCGAATCCTGTTGCTATAACTGTAATTTGAATTTCATCTGTCATACTTGGATCTGTAACTGTACCAAATATAATATTTGCTTCTGGATCAACACTACGTTGAACTAATTCAGCAGCAGTATTTACTTCATGTAATCCTAAATCTTCTCCACCTGTAATATTAATAATTACACCTTTTGCTCCTTCTATTGATGTTTCTAATAATGGACTTTGAATAGCTTCTTTAGCAGCATCTTCAGCTCTGTTTTCACCTGTAGCTTTACCAACACCCATGTGAGCCATTCCTTGATTTAACATTATTGTTTTAACATCAGCAAAGTCTAAGTTTACAAGTCCTGGTATTGCAATTAAATCTGATATACCTTGTACACCTTGTCTTAATATATCATCAGCCATTTTAAAAGCTTCTATTATTGAAGTTTTTCTATCTATTATTTGTAATAATTTATCATTTGGTATTACAACTAATGTATCTACTTTACCTTTAAGGCTTTCAATTCCACGTTCTGCTTGTGATAATCTTTTTTTACCTTCAAATGTAAATGGTTTTGTAACAACACCTATTGTTAGTATTCCCATTTCTTTTGCAGCTGCTGCAACTATTGGTGCTGCACCTGTACCTGTTCCTCCACCCATTCCGGCTGTAACAAACACCATGTCTGCTCCTCTTAATACTTCAGCAACTTCTGCTTTATTTTCTTCAGCTGATTGAGCTCCAACATCTGGATTTGCTCCTGCTCCTAATCCTCTTGTTATTTTTTCACCAATTTGTATTTTAGTACTTGCTCTAGAAGTTTGTAGAGCTTGTCTATCAGTATTAACAGCAATGAAATCTACTCCTTTTATTCCTGCTTCAATCATTCTGTTAACAGCATTATTTCCTGCTCCTCCTACTCCTATAACTTTAATAGTTGCTGTTCCATCCATCATTGTTATATTGTTATCATCATTATTGAAATCCATCATTATAGTTTTTCCTCCCTTTCTTGAACTGCCTATATATTACAGTTTTAAATAATTATCTTTTTTATATTTTTAGCACAATCCCTATATTTATTGGCTAATTAAAATTAAGAACTGAAATTAAGAATAGAAAAAATCTTTTATTCTTTCTAATATTATCTTTACAATGCTTTCATTACTCTGCGTATCTATACTACTAGAAACTGTTTTGGTAAATGGTCTTGCTGCAATATATCTAACAAGTGAATAACTTGTCCTATACATTGGCTTAACGGTACTAATAGCTCTTCCTGTTGATATTTTTACTGGAATATTTAATGTAATTTTACCTGCTACATCGCTTTTATTTATGTTTACAATTCCTTGTCCTGTTAATATAACATTATTTATTTTTTGTTTTAAACCCTGATTTATTATATCTTTATTTATAATAGAGAATATTTCTTCAATCCTTGCTTCTATTATTTCAATTAATTCTGAACTTTTTATTATCTTATTTTTATTACTATCTTTACATGTATTTAAAATAATATCATTATCATTATCTATAAATGACTTTAAAGCTAAACCATATTGTCTTTTTAGTTTGTCTGCTTCTTCCTCTGATATATTTAATACTAATGATATATCTTTAGTTATATTGTCTCCGCCTACTGGAATTGAATTTGTATATAGAAAAGAAGAACCTTCAAATACTCCTATATCAGTATTTCCTGCTCCTATATCTAATAACATTATACTATCATGTAATTCATTTTTATCTAATACTAGATTTCTTTCAGCTAATGTTATTGGCACAATTCCATCTATCTCTAATCCAACTTTTTTAAATATGTTATTTAATTGCCTTATATAATCTTTTTCAGCAAGTATAACCTGTGCACTTATAGTAAATGTTGAACTTAAATTTCCTACTGGATCCGTAACAACTGTTCCATTTTCTAGAATTATTTTATCTGGTACAATATCTATTAATGTTTTGCTTTCAGGGATTTCAATATCCTTGACTTGCATAATTGCACCTTGAACATCACGTACAGATATACCAGCATATTTATCCTTTACAGATTTTGTTATACTATTTTGTACTATTGTGACATATTTACCTGGAATAGTTACATATGCAGAATTTATTTTTAAATTTGTTTCATCTTCAGCATCTTTTATCGTTTTCGCTAAACTTAGGATAATTTCTTCTTCGTTTATTATTTTTCCCTTCTTTAGTCCGCTACATTTATATGAGGTATTACATATAATTTCAATTTGTCCAAAGTTGTTTACTTCCCCTACAACAGTACAAACCTTGCTTGTACCTATGTCAATACCTACAATGATATCACCTATTGCCAAGTTAATTCCTCCATTTTTTAGTATAAATTTCTCAAATGTATATATATTACATTTTAAAAAAAATGTCAATAGAAAATGTTATATTTTTGTAATATTTTTGTAATATTTTTGTAATATACAATATTATGTAAAACATTGTAATTTATTAGAAAAAATTAAAACACTATATATAATATGAAA
>JAXJYD010000032.1:0-9695 GCA_036307105.1 Clostridia bacterium
CCAATTATTTTGTTTAGTAAGATTTTTTTAGTTCAAGTAAATTATACCAAACAAAAGAGGTTTTTTCTTTATTTTCACGTAAATTTCATAATTCTGTGGATAACATATCCGTAAATTTTCAAAAAATACCGAAACTTAAATTTTATAAAATATTGACGAAATATGAAAAAAATAGTAGAATAAACTTGCTGATAAAAAATGGAGAAAGTAATGAAAAAAAATATAAAATACATAATAAATATATTTATAATAGGTCTTGTGGTTTTTTTAGTAAATAAATTTCTAATTCAAATATGTTTTGTACAAGGAGACTCCATGTATCCTAATTTAAAAAATGGAGAAATGCTTTTTATAAAAAAATTTGATTTAAAATATAATTATAATGACATTGTAATTATAAAAAAGAAAGATAAAACTATAATCAAAAGAATAGTAGGTTTACCAAAAGATTCAATAAAGATAGACAATTATCTATATATTAATGGAGAAAAACGAGATGATATATACATTGAAAATCCTGGAGATATTAAAAACGAAATATTATTAAATGAAAATGAGTTTTTTGTTTTAGGAGATAATATTCAACATAGCATAGATAGCAGATTTAATGAAATTGGAATAATATCTAAAAACGAAATAATAGGAAAAATAATTAATAAATAAAATAAAAAATGTAGAAAAAAGAAGGGAATGTTAAAACAAAATGAAAAAAATGTTAAAAGATTTAATACCAGCAATTATAGTAGCTTTAGTAGCAAGTTTTATGCTATATATATATGAACCAATAATTACATATTCGGCAAATATAAATGACTTTTGGTTTGACTTTAATCTTATGTTACCGAATATTATGTTGTATTTTATTGGTTTATTTTTTATGTTTTTAGTGATATTTGCTATTATATATTACATTAGTTTGAAATTAAAAAAAGAAGAAATTTATAAAATAGTATTAGTAATTTCTTTTATATTACTTACATTCTTTTATATTCAAGGAGTTTACTTAGTTGGAAGTTTACCTACCTTAGATGGCACTACAATAGAGTGGGGAGCATACACAAAAGACACAATAATTTCTATCTGTCTAATAAGTGCAATTATAATAGCTGAGATTATTTTAATAAAAAAATTCAATATATATAAAGCAATAAATATAAATAAGTACATTACAATTGCAATTTTTGTTATGATATCAGTTTCTGTGGTTTCTAGTTTCGCAAATCCAAGTATTTTTAAGGAAAAGGTAATTGCAACAGCAACTAATAGAAATATTAATAATGTTTCATCAGATAAGAATTTTTTCATATTACTTGTAGATGCTGTTGATTCATATGATTTTGCTAAAATTGTAAAGGAAAGTGATAAATATTCTGATACATTTAATGATTTTACATATTATCCGGATACACTCTCAGGATATACATTTACAAGAGATTCAATACCATTTATCTTTTCAGGAGAATGGAATGAAAACAAAACAGAATTTGATGAATATGCAACAAAAGCATTTAATGAGTCAAAATTTTTAAAAGAATTAAAAGATAAAGAATATAATATGAATTTTTATGAATATCAAGTACCATGGAATGATAAAAATGCAGCATGTTTTTCAAATATAGAGCTTTATGAAAATAAAGTAAATGGAATTAAATTCTTTAAAGAACTAACAAAATATATTTTATTTAAATATTTGCCATATCCATTAAAAAAATATTCTCATATAGAAACAGCTAACTTTGACTATTGTAAAGTTGATGAAGGTGAATCTTATTTTAACTGGGAAAATAAAACAGCATATGAAAATATAAAAAATAATGAATTAAATAAAGAAAATAAAAAATATTTTCAATTTATGCATATTGAAGGTGGACATGTACCATTTGATTATGATGAAGATGTAAATGAAATTCCAGTAGAAGAAGGAAATTATGATAAAAAAATGAAAGCAACATTAAATATTATAAATTCATATATTGAAAGACTAAAGAAAAATAATGTATATGATAATTCTGTTATAGTAATAATGGCTGACCATGGGTATTGGAATAGTAACAATAACGGAAGACATAATCCGATATTATATATAAAAGGTATAAATGAACATCATAAAATGGAAACATCTGAAATTCCTGTTTCATATGAAGATATATGTGGAGCATTTACAGAGCTTTTACAAGATAAAAATGCAGGCGAGTTATTTAAAAACATTGATCAAAATAGAATCAGAAGATTTATTGATAATCCTGCAGGTGGAGAAGAATGTATGACAGAATATGAAGTAAGAGGAAAAGCATGGGATTCATATGCAGTAGTAGAAACTGGAAGAAAGTTTAATAGATAGAAAGTGAGAAAAAAATGTTTTTAATTGATATTTTAGGGAAAATAATGCAATTTTGTTATAATATATTTAATAATTATGGAATAGCAATAATACTTTTTACGTTATTTAGTAAAATTGTATTATTACCTATTTCAATATGGATTCAAAAAAATTCTATAAAAATGGTAAGAATGCAACCAGAAATAAATAGAATAAAGACAAATTATTTTGGCGATAAAGATAGGATAGCAGAAGAACAGACTAAATTATATAAAAAGGAAAAGTATAATGCATTTGCGTCTTTATTCCCATTATTTATTCAAATTCTATTATTACTTGCATTGGTTAAAATAATAAATCAACCATTAACATATATTTTGAATATTGATGAAAATGTAACAACAAATTTAGTAAATGTTGCTTTAGAAAATAATGAACAATTAGAAGAAGAATCTTCAGCTATAGAATTAGCTGTAGTAAAAGATATTCACAATGATATAAATACGGAAAAATATTTAGAAGTTACAAATGAAGAAGAAATACAAAAAATTAAAGATTTAAATTTAAGTTTTTGCGGATTTGATTTAGGAATGATTGCAACAGTAGAAAAAGGAATTGCTATATGGATTCCGATTATTGCAGGTCTAAGTGCTTTAATACTTTGTATAGGGCAAAATAAAATGAATGTATTACAAGCTGAGCAATCAATTTATAATAAATATGGAATGATGATATTATCTGTAGGACTATCATTATATTTAGGTGCATTTGTACCAGCTGGAGTTGCTCTATATTGGACATTTAGTAATTTATTTGCAGTTCTGCAACAATGGTTATTAAATATATTTATTAATCCTAAAAAATATGTTGATTATGATGAATTAGAAAAAACAAGGAAACAATTAAAAGAATTAGAAGATTTAAATAAGAAAAATGGAAAAAGAACTAAGGAACAAAAAAGGAAAGAAAAAGAAGATTATAAAAGATTTTTTTCAATTGTTAATAAGCATTTAGTTTTCTATTCTGAAAGTAATGGTTTTTATAAATATTATAAAGCAATAATAGAGTATTTATTAGAAAATACTAATATAGTTATTCATTATATTACAAGCGATTATAATGATAATATATTTGAGATGGAGAAGAATAACAAAAATATAAAAGCATATTACATTGAAGAAAAAAAATTAATAACATTAATGATGCAGATGGATGCAGATGTAGTCGTTATGACAATGCCTGATATTGACAATTATCATATAAAACGTAGTTATGTTAGAAAAGATATTGAATACATATATATACCTCATGGTATGGATAGTATTAATTTAACAATGAGAAATCGTTCAATTAATAATTATGATACAATATTTACTACAGGAAAATATCAAAAAGAAGAACAAGAAAAGACGAATGAAATATATAATTTGAAAGACAGAAAATTATTTGAATGGGGATATTCTTTATTAGATGATATGATAAACGAATATAGTAAAAATCCTGTAAAGAATGAGAAAAAGACAGTTCTTATCGCTCCATCTTGGCAAAAGGATAATATTGTTGATTTATGTTTAGATGAAGTGCTTGATAGTTTAAAACAAGGAGACTTTAATGTTGTTGTAAGACCACATCCACAACAAGTAAGACATATGAAAGAAAAGTTTGAAAACATGAAAGAAAAGTATAAAGATAATAAAAATATTGAAATTCAAACTGATTTTTCTTCAAATAATACAGTCTTTAGTGCAGATTTACTTATTACAGATTGGTCTGCTATTGCATATGAATATTCATTTACAACAAAGAAACCAGTATTATTTATAGATACACCAATGAAAATAATGAACCCAGAATATCAAAAAATTGATGTTGAACCATTTAATATATGGGTAAGAAATGAAATTGGTGAAGTTGTTTCAGTAGATAATTGTAAAGATATAAATAAAGTTGTTTCAAAAATGCTAGAAGAGGGTAAAAAATACGAAGAAAAAATAAATAAATTAGTTAATGATAGTGTATATAATATAGGTAAAAGCGGAGAAGTTGGTGCAGGTTATATTATAAATACTATTCAAGAAAAAATAAATAAAAGAAAGAAGGAAAATTAAATGAGAAAATTAGTTATAAAAGTATGTGAAATATTATTTTTTGTTATAGGATTTGCTATTTTATTTAGTATAAATGCAAAAGCATATATAGATCCATCAGTAATGACTTATACTATTCAAGCGGTAGCTGGTGTAGCAATAGCTATTGGAGCTGCAATTGCAGTATATTGGAGAAGTGTAAGAAAGAAATTAAACAAAAAATTAGGTGTGGATGAAAATAAAAATAAAGAGGTTGAAAAAGATGAAATAGTCTTTGCGAAAAAGAAGGAAGATAATAAAGAAGAAATTAATAAATAAAATGAAAGGAGAGCATGATTGGGTATAATACAATCATGAAAAAATATGCAAGCAATAATATTAGCTGCGGGAATGGGAAGCAGATTGAAAGAACTAACTAAAAACAACACAAAGTGTATGGTTAAAGTTAATGGAGTTACATTAATAGATAGAATGTTACATCAAATAGAAAAAAATAAAATTGACAGAATTATAATTGTTGTTGGATATAAGGGCAAAATTCTTAAAGAATATATTAATTCTTTAGATATAAAAATTCCAATAACGTTTGTAGAAAATCCAATTTATAATAAAACAAATAATATATATTCACTATATTTAGCTAGAGAATATCTAACAAAAGATGACACATTATTATTTGAGTCTGATTTAATTTTTGAAGATAATTTAATTACTATGCTTATTGACGATCCAAGACCAACATTGGCACTTGTAGATAAATATGAGGCATGGATGGATGGTACTTGCGTAAAACTAGACAAAAATAGTAATATAGATGCTTTTGTTCCAGGATCAAAGTTTAAATATGATGAAATAGATGAATATTATAAAACTATAAATATTTATAAATTTAGTAAGAATTTTTCTGAGACACATTATGTACCATTTTTAGAAGCTTATTCAAAAGCTTTAGGAAATAATGAATATTACGAGCAGGTTTTAAAAGTAATTACTATGCTTGATGATTCAGAACTTAAGGCGAAAAAAATAAATGGTGAAAAATGGTATGAAATAGATGATGTTCAAGATCTTGATATAGCAGAAACTATTTTTATAGAAGATAAAGATAAAAAAGTTGAGTTATTCAAGGAAAGATATGGCGGATACTGGAGATATCCAAAATTATTGGATTTTTGTTATTTAGTGAACCCATATTTTCCACCTAAAAAAATGATTAATGAAATAAAATCAAGTTTTGAAAATTTAATAACTCAGTATCCATCTGGAATGAAAGTAAATTCACTACTTGCTGCTAAAAATTTCAATATACATCAAGAAAATATAGTTGTGGGTAATGGTGCAGCAGAATTAATAAAATCATTAATGAATAAGTTTGATGGAAAAATGGGAATAATTAAACCAACATTTGAGGAATATAATCATAGATACGATGAGAAAGAAATTATAGTTTATAGCCCTGAAAATGAAAATTACGAGTATTCAGCTAAGGATTTAATAGAATATTATGATAATAAAAATATTAAAAATCTAATATTAATAAATCCAGATAATCCATCAGGAAATTACATAAATAAAAAGGGACTATTAGAATTAATAAAATGGTCTAGTAAAAATAATATAAGATTACTTATAGATGAATCATTTGTGGATTTTGCAGATGAAGATGAAGCTACAATAATTAATCAAGAAATTATAGAAAAAAATAATAATTTATTTGTAATAAAAAGTATCTCAAAATCCTATGGTGTACCAGGCTTAAGATTAGGTATTCTTGTATCAGGAAACAAAGAAATAATAGATTATGTAAAAAAAGATGTTTCTATCTGGAATATAAATTCATTTGGTGAATTTTATTTACAAATTGCAGAGAAATATAAAAAGGATTACAAAAAAGCATTAGAAAAATTTAAAGTCGAAAGAAATAGATTTATAAATGAACTTAGTAATTTTAAAGCTATTAGAATAATTCCAACACAAGCTAATTACATTATGGCAGAAATTGTAAATGGAGTGACAGCTAAAGAGTTAAATATGGAACTACTTGATAGATATAATATATTAATAAAGGATTTAACAGAAAAAATAAAGGATAACGATAGACAATATGTTAGAATAGCAATAAGAAATACAGAAGATAATAATAAATTAATAAAAGGATTAGAAAACATTTTAAACAAGTAAAGCTATAAAAAATAATCCTAATTAAGAATAAAATAAAGCATTGGAATATGGAGGAAATACATGAAAAAAATCTCTATAGTAATACCAGTTTATAATGAAGAAAAAGTATTAGAAATATCATATAATAAAATAAAAAACATATTAGAAAATATAGAACAATATGATTACGAAATTGTTTATATAAATGATGGGAGTAAAGATAATACATTTAGTATATTAGAAAAAATATCAAATGAGAATAATAGAGTAAGAGTAATATCATTTTCAAGAAATTTTGGACAAGAAGCAGCATTAACTGCAGGTTTAAAATATGTAACAGGTGATGCAGTAGTAATTATTGATGCAGACTTGCAAGATCCACCTGAATTAATACCAGAAATGTTGAAACTTTGGGAGCAAGGAAATGAAGTAATTTATGGTAAAAGAAAAAGGAGAAAAGGAGAATCAGCATTTAAATTACTAAGTGCAAAAATGTTTTATAAAACATTAAATGCATTATCTGATGTTGAGATTCCAAAAGATACAGGAGATTTTAGATTAGTTGACAAAAAAGTTGTAGATGTAATAAATTCAATGCCTGAACATAATAAATTCATTAGAGGGTTATTTAGTTGGGTTGGCTTTAAACAATATGCATATGAATATAAAAGAGACGAAAGAGTTGCGGGAAAGTCAAAATATCCATTAAAAAAAATGTGGAAATTAGCAACAGATGGAATAGTAAGTTTTTCTACAAAACCATTAAAAATAGTTGGAGGGATTGGAATATTAACAATAATATTATCAATATGTATTTTAATTTACTCTCTAATATCATTTGCATTGAAATTAAACAATTTAACACCAGGTTGGACATCTATAATGGTTGCTATTACACTATTTAGTGGTGTTCAATTATTATCAATATATATAATGTCAGGATATATTTCAAGGATATATGATGAAACAAGAAAAAGACCAGAGTACATCATTGACAGAAAAATAAATATAGATTAAAAAGGTAAAAAGAGTGCAATAAAACATTGTACTTTTTTTGATTTAGTGATATTATATAAAAAAATGAAAAGGAGTTGATATATATGGCAATATTATTACCAGGAGGAGCAGGATTTATAGGAAGTCATACTGCTGTAGAATTATTAAAAGAAGGAAAAGAGATTATAATAATAGATGATTTTTCTAATAGTACACCAAAATCAATAGAAGCAATAAAAAAAATAACAGGAAAAGATTTTAAATTCTATGAAATGGACTATGCTGATAGAGAAAAGCTAGAAAAGGTATTTGAAGAGAATAAAATAGATGCAGTAATAAATTTTGCAGGATTTAAAGCTGTTGGAGAATCAGTACAAAAACCAATTGAATATTATACAAATAACATATCAGGAGCATTAGTGGTATTAGATGTAATGAGAAAATATGGATGTAAAAAGTTTATTTTTAGTTCATCTGCAACAGTATATGGAGATCCAGAAGTTATTCCAATTACGGAAGATAGTAAGGTTGGAGGGACAACCAACCCTTATGGAACAACTAAACTATTTATTGAACAAATCTTAAAAGATATATATAAATCAGACAATACATGGGATATATGTATCTTAAGATATTTTAATCCAGTAGGTGCACATGAAAGTGGTTTAATTGGAGAAGAACCAAAAGGAATTCCAAATAACTTAATGCCATATATAGCAAGAGTAGCAGCAGGAGTTCTTCCTGAATTATCAGTATTTGGAAATGACTATGATACACATGATGGAACAGGTGTAAGAGATTATATCCATGTTGTTGATTTAGCAAAAGGACATGTTAAAGCTTTGGAAAAATTAGATAAAGAAAATGAAGGATTATATATTTATAACTTAGGAACTGGAACAGGGTATAGTGTTTTAGATATGGTAAAAGCTTTTGAAGAAACAACAGGAAAAGAAGTTAAATATAAAATAGCACCAAGAAGACCAGGAGATATAGCAACATGTTATGCAGATCCTGCAAAAGCAAGAAGAGAATTAAATTGGTCAACAGAAAAAACATTAGAAGATATGTGTAAAGACTCATGGAATTTTATTGAAAAAAATAAATAAAAGGTGTTGATAAATATGAATAAAATAAAAATATTTGCTTGTCCAACAGCAGAAAAATTCACAAAAGAAATATGTGATTATTTAGGAATAGAAATAGGAAAAATAAAACATCAAAAATTTAAAAATGATAACAATTTTGTAGAAATATTAGAAACAGTCAGAGAAAATGATGTATATATTGTACAAACAGTTGAGCCACCTGTAAATGAGAGGATAATGGAATTGTTAATAACAATAGATGCAGTTAAGAGGGCTTCTGCAAAAAATATAAATGTTGTGTTACCATATTATCCATATTCAAGATCAGACAAGAAAGATCAACCAAGAGTTCCAATTACTGCTAAATTGATGGCACAACTTATAGAAGCTGCAGGAGCTACAAGAGTAATAACTTGTGATCTACATAATCCGGCGATACAAGCATTTTTTAATATTAATTGTGATAGATTAACAGCCGAATATTTATTAGAAAATTATTTTAAAGAAAAGAAATTAGATAATATGGTAATTGTAGCAACAGATGCTGGAAGTTCAAAAAAAGCATACAAATATTCACAATTTTTTAATTGCCCAATTGCTTTAGTTGATAAAAGAAGAGAAGGAAATGATGATAGAGCTTTTGCAAGTACTATAATAGGTAGTGTAAAAGAAAAAAATGCAATCATATTTGATGATGAAATAGACACTGCGGGATCTATGATGGAAACTGTAAAAGTACTAAAAAAATTTGGAGCAAAAAATATATATGCAGGGTGTACTCATGGAGTATTATCTGGACCTGCAATTGAAAGAATTAAAGATTCGGAAATTAAAGAATTAGTTGTAACGAATACAATACCACTTCCAGAAAATAAAAAGATAAACAAGATAACAGAAATTTCAATTGCACCTTTATTTGCAGAAGCAATAAAAAGAATCAATGAAGAAAGACCAATTGGAGAATTATTTAAAAATTAGTTAAGACCACTAGATGGTCTTCTTTTTATATAATAGGAAAGTTCTACTTTTCTATTATATAAAAAA
>JAXJYD010000033.1:0-3124 GCA_036307105.1 Clostridia bacterium
TGAAGTATAAAATAACTTCAATGGATTTTGATGGAACTCTTTTAACAAGTAATAAAAAGGTTTCAAAAAGGAACAAATAAATTGGAAACATTAAAAAAGCTATGTTTAAAGTTAGATATTGATATCAATGATGTTATTTTCTTTGGCGATGGAGGAAATGATATAAACATAATTAGTCAGGTTGGTCTAGGAGTAGCAATGGAAAATGCTTTAGAGGAAGTTAAAAACAAAGCTAAAAAAATAACCTTATCTAATGATGAAGATGGAATTGCGTATTTTTTAGAAAAAAGGCTACACAAAACAGATATAATGTGATAAAATATATAAAAAATATTAATAGAGAGTAAATTTGAAGGGAGAGATATTACATGTCAGGACATAGCAAATGGCATAACATACAAGCCAAAAAAGGAAAAGCAGATGCTGCAAGAGGAAGAATATTTACAAAATTAGGAAGAGAATTATTAATTGCAGTTAAAGAAGGTGGACCAGATCCAGCTGGAAATTCTAAATTGAAAAATGTAATTGCAAAATGTAAAGCAGCAAACATGCCTAATGATACAATTAATAATGCTATAAAAAAAGCATCAACAAGTAATGAAAATTATGAAGAAATTACATATGAAGGATATGGACCAAATGGTGTTGCAGTAATTGTAGAAGCATCAACAGATAATAAAAACAGAACAGCTGCAGACGTAAGACATGTTTTTGATAAAGCTGGAGGAAATTTAGGAACTACAGGATGTGTATCATATATGTTTAATAAAAAAGGTGTAATTGTTATAGAAAAAGAAACATCTAAAATGGATGAAGACGATTTAATGATGCTTGCCTTAGATGCAGGCGCTGAAGATTTCGAAAGCTCTGATGAAATATATGAAATTAGAACAGATCCAACAGAGTTCTCTCAAGTTCGTGAGAAATTAGAAGAAGCAGGATTAGAATTTTTAGAAGCAGAAGTACAGATGGTTCCAACAACAACAGTTTCATTAGATGAAAAAGGACAGGAAAAAATGGAACGTTTAATTGAAAGGCTAGAAGAATTAGATGATGTAGCAAACATATATCATAATTGGGAACAAGAATAATTTTAATACAAAATAAATAGATAAATAACATTTTTGCTATTTATCTATTTATTGTATATAAAAATGAAGTATAGTTTTGCGATTAGAGAAAGGAATGTTTAAAAAATGAATCAAAAGAAAAAAACAAAAGTGTTGTTAATTATAATAATAGTTTTATTTGTAATATTATTACTTGCAGGAGGTGCATTTGCATATTTCGCAACAGATATATTTAAAAGTGATAAAGAATTGTTTTTTAAATATATAAGCCAAATTAGCGATTCAGAAAAAGGTTTCCTTAATGATGATTTAAACAATTATTTAGAAAAAAAAGAAACAATACCTTATAATAATCAAGGAAATTTCTCAGTAAATATATCAGAAGATGAAAACGAAGAACAATATAAAAATGTAAATAATTTTAACATTGATTTTTCAGGACAGGTAGACACACAAAATAAAAAGGTATTTCAAAATATAATTTTAAACTATTCTAATGATGTGAATTTACAATTAAATTATAAGCAAATAGAAGATAAATATGGAATACAAACAAATGATGTATCAAGCAAATTTATTACAATTGATATAAATGAATTAAACAAACTTTCATCAAGTAGTTTGACAGCAGATGATTATGTTAAGACTGCTAGAAAAATTCAAAATATGGGAAAAGTAAAATTAGAAAAAGCACAATTAGGAGATGAATTAAATAAATATAAAGATGTATTAAACGAACAATTAAAACCAGAATTGTTTTCAAAAGTTAAAGATGAAAATCTAGAAGGATATAAATTAGCATTAGAAGGCGAAGATTTAAAAAACGTAATTATTAAGTTATTAGAAACATTAAAAGAAGACCAAACAGTACTTGAAAAAATAAATGAGTATTTAAAAAATAATCAAAATAATAATAAGATAACAAGTAATGATATAGATGATATTATTGAAGAGATTAAACAAGTTGAAGAATTAGATAATAAAAAAATAGATATTATAGTATATAAGGAAAAAAATATAATTTCAAAAGTTACATTAAGCGTGGATGATGCTGTATTTAGTATAAGAAATTATTCTGATAAAAATAGTCAAAAAATTGAAATGGAGGTATCTTATCAAAATAACCAAATTCTGAAAACAGCTATAATATTTGATGGACTACAAAGCATACAAAATGTTAAGGAAAATTATGAGATAGAATTAAATTTAGAGAATTATACAAGTATTAGTAGATTGAATTCAAGTGACTCTAATAGAAATAGTAGTTACTTTACAAAATATAAATATAAATTAATAAATGATATAAATTTTACAAACAGTTCGGATATAGAGGAATTTACGGATAACAATAGCTTGATTTTAACAAACTATAATTCAGATGTAACAAGTAGCTTTTTAAACTCTTTATTTCAAAGAATACAAGATATAAATGAAAGAGATATGAAAAAGTTAGGATTAAATCCTAATGAAAATCCAATTATGCAAGTAATACCAGATATAGGAGTATATACAACTAATGTTGATTATATGATAAATGCAAATAATGAAATGTCAGAGTTAGAGATAAACACATTTAATAATAAATTTGAAATGTATCAAAGTACAAATTTAAGTCCACAAACAGTTAAGGGATTACTTACAACAATAAGTCTAAATAATGAAAACAGCGAAGGATATAAAATAAAAGAGATAAATTTTGAAGGTGAAGAATATGAAGCAAGTGAGCAGAATATAACATTCGTAAAATCAGATATTGACATGGAAAAAAATTATCGAGTAGAATTTGAAAAAGACCAAGATACAGGAATAATTTATAGAGTAATAATAAATGCAAGATAAAAGGTTCTAAATATCATATACAATGAATATAATAAAACACATATAAAGTATAAAATTTTATATGTGTTTTTTTATATAATAGGAAAGTCATCCTTTCCTATTATATAAAAGCGCTTCGCGCCTAACGTTGCACAGAAATTTTCTTGGCGAAAATTTCGCGCAAGAACAAATTTACGGAACGCATTACATAGTATAATTTGTAGAAAATTAAAAAA
>JAXJYD010000034.1:0-44549 GCA_036307105.1 Clostridia bacterium
AAATAAAAAAATAAAAATAGAAGAAAATATAGAAAATAATAATTTAATTAATATAGAAAAAATAAATAATGAAATTAATAATAAAGTAAATGAAATAAAAATTTTAGAAAATAATAATAATAATTTAGAAAATGAAATAAATAATTTAAAAAATAATTTAATATTAAATATTAATTTGGAAAAAGAAAAAATAAAAAATTATTATTTAAATAAAATAGAAAAAAATAAATTAAATAATTTAATTAAAGAAAAAAATACAAATAATGAATTGGAAAAAATTCAAAATGAAATAAATAATAAAAAAATAGAATTAAATACTTTAGAAATCGAATCAAAAAATATAGAAATAAAATTTAATAATATATCAAAAATTGAAGAAGAATTGGTTAACTATAAAGAAAAAATGTTGACTTTGCAAAAGGAAAATAAGAGTTTTAATTTAGCAAAAGAAGTCTTAGAACAATCTTATGAAGAAATGCGTAATTCAGTAACCCCTAAGTTTACAAAGGAATTATCATATGCAATTTCAGAAATAACAAATAAAAAATATAACAAAATCATGTTTAATGATGAAGAAGGTTTAATTGTAGAATTAGAAAATGGTAATTATATTCCGGTTTCGAAGCTTAGCATAGGAACAATTGACCAATTATATTTATCACTTAGATTATCTATGGCTGAAGAATTATCTAAAGAATATTTACCAATTATTCTAGATGAAGCTTTTGCATATTATGACGATGAAAGATTAGAAAACATACTAAAATATATTAATAAAAAATTTAATAATCATCAGATAATTATTTTTACTTGCACAGATAGAGAAAAAGAAATTTTAAAGAATCAAAAAATTGAATATAATTATATAGTTTTATGATTAAAATTAAAAGGCTCTGTTTTGCCCATATTATTTTGCATTACAATAAATTATTGTCAAAAAAGCAAGTAAAAAACAACATATCTATAAACATTTACCTATAAAACAATAAAAATATATTTTACTAACCTTGTAAATAGTTATAAAACGTAGTATAATGTTTTAAGCAAACAAAGAAAGGATGAAAAAATATGTTTGAAAAATTAGAGGCTGTTGAAAAAAGATATGAAGAATTAACAAAAATGATTGCAGATCCAGAAGTAATATCAAATCAATCTGAATGGCAAAAACTTATGAAAGAGCATGCAAGCATGGAAGAAATAGTAATAAAATTTAGAGAATATAAAAAAGTTAAACAAGCAATGGAAGAAGCAGAAGAACTTATACAAGATCCAGATATGAAAGAATTAGCAGAAGAAGAGTATTATAGCTCAAAAGAACAATTACCAAAATTAGAAGAAGAGTTAAAGATATTATTAATTCCAAAAGACCCAGATGATGATAAAAATATTATGTGCGAAATAAGAGCAGGTGCTGGAGGAGAAGAGGCAGCACTTTTTGCAGGAACTTTATTCAGAATGTATTCAATGTATGCGGAAAAAAGACATTGGAAATTAGAAGTATTAAATGAAAACGAAACAGGATTAGGCGGATATAAAGAAATATCATTTATGATAACTGGAAAAGGTGTTTATAGTAGATTAAAATTTGAAAGTGGAGTTCACAGAGTACAAAGAGTACCAGATACAGAAAGTAGTGGAAGAATCCATACATCAACTGCAACTGTTGCGGTATTACCAGTAGTTGAAGATGTTGAAATTGATATAAATCCAGCTGATATAAAAATGGAAGTATTTAGAGCTTCAGGAGCCGGAGGGCAGCATATTAACAAAACATCATCAGCAGTAAGACTTATACATGAACCATCAGGAATTGTAGTAGAATGTCAAACAGAGAGATCACAGTTTCAAAATAAAGACAATGCAATGAAAATGCTAAGAACAAAGCTATATGAAATAGAAAAAGAAAAACAAGATAGTGAAATTTCAAATGCAAGAAAATCTCAAGTTGGTTCTGGAGACAGAAGCGAAAAAATTAGAACATATAATTATCCTCAAGGTAGAATAACAGACCATAGAATAGGAATGAGTATTTATCAAATGGAAAATTTCTTAAATGGGGATATTGATGAGATGGTGGATAGTTTAATAGCTGCTGATAGAGCAGAAAGATTAAAAGGTGAAGAATAATATATATTGAATAAAATAAAACTCTTTAAAATAAACTTTATTAAGATTATTTTAAGGGGTTTTTTGTATGTATGAAATTTTAAAAACAACATTATTGGGTTTATTCTTTGGAACCTTTGGTACGACCTTAGGAGGAATAATAGGAGTAATTATAAAAAAACAATCAAATAAATTTTTAAGTTTTATATTATCATTTGCATCAGGATTAATGATGTCAATAATATGTTTTGATTTAATACCAGAAGCAATGAATTTAAGTAATATTTCTGGGGTTATATTTGGAATTATTTTTGGTATTATTACTATGATTGCATGTGATATAATTGTAGAAAAAAAGTTTAGTCAAAATTTCAATGGAAATAATAGAATAAAAGATAATAAAAAAAGTAATTTATTAAAAACTGGAATTGTTATATCAATAGGATTAGCTATTCACAATTTTCCGGAAGGACTTGCAATTGGTTCTGGATTTGAAGCATCAATTAAATTAGGTTTAAGTTTAGCAATTGCAATATGCTTGCATGATATACCAGAAGGAATATCAATGGCAGTTCCTATGAAAAATGGTGGAATAAAAAAATCTAAAGTTATTTATTATGTTATATTATCTGGTATAACAACAGGAATAGGAGCCTTCTTTGGAGCAATAGTAGGTTCTATTTCAAAAGAAGTAATAGCAATATGTCTAAGTTTTGCAGCA
This sequence comes from Clostridia bacterium, assembly GCA_036307105.1. GTDB lineage: Bacteria > Bacillota > Clostridia > TANB77 > CAG-508 > CAG-269. The sequence goes on from JAXJYD010000034.1 coordinate 2,828, forward strand.
GGTGCAATGTTATATATAGTATCTCGGAGAATTAATACCAGAATCTAATAATTTATATAAAGGAAGAATGACAGCAATAGGAAATATAATCGGATTTTTAATAGGAATATTTGCAGTAAATTTATAAAAAATTTTATGTGTTCGCTTGTTTTTTTTATTAAATCTAAGTATAATCTTTAGTAGAAAATGAGAGAAGCAGAGTGTGGCGTATCGTTCATCCTACATAAGAGAGGAGGCGATGCGAATATGGTAAGTATAGACATTTTATTATTATTCATTTACATATTATTCATATATTTGGTGATAGTAACTGCTATCGCAGTAGCCTTATTTGTAGCTATAATTGTTACAGTAAGAAAACTAGATAATCCAAAAAAGAATACACCTCTGTCTGGAAGTTAGAGATGCATTCTTAAATTTTTAAACTTAAAACTAACGATCTGCCACATTTCTGTGGTATTTCATTTTCTATAATTATTATACTTTATTTTATTAATATTGTCAATAATTTTTGTAAGGAAGGGAAAAAATGAACGATATATTAGAAGGATTAAATGATAAACAATATGAAGCAGTAGTAAATACAGAAGGACCATGTTTAGTTATAGCTGGAGCTGGCAGTGGAAAAACAAAAGTATTAACACATAAAATAGCTTATATTATAGGAGAAAATAAAGCTAAACCATGGGATATATTAGCAATAACATTTACAAATAAAGCAGCAAATGAAATGAAAGAAAGAATATCAGGCTTAATTGGTGAACAAGCAAAAGACATATGGATGGGAACATTTCATTCAATTTGTGTAAAGATACTTAGAAGATTTATAGATAGAATTGGTTTTGATACATCTTTTATAATTTTTGATACATCTGACCAAAGAACATTAGTAAAAGGGTGTTTAAAAGATTTATCAATTGATGATAAAATGTTTACAGATAGAAGTGTATTATCAGAAATCAGTAATGCTAAAAATGAAATGTTAGAACCAGATACATATAGGGCAAGAGTAAATGGCGATTTTAGAAAAGAAAAAATTGCAGATGTATATGAGTTATACCAGAAAAGACTAAAAGAAAATAATGCAATAGATTTTGATGATATAATAAACTATACAATAAAAATATTAATGGATAATCCAGATATTATAGAATATTATTCAAATAAGTTTAAATATGTTTTAGTTGACGAATATCAAGATACTAACAAAGCACAATTTACATTAGTAACTATGCTAGCATCAAAACATGGAAATATAACAGTTGTTGGAGATAATGATCAAGGTATCTATAGCTTTAGGGGTGCAGATATTTCAAATATATTAAATTTTGAAAGAGATTTTCCTGGAACTAAAATAATAAAATTAGAGCAAAACTATCGTTGTACTGGAAATATATTAAAAGCTGCAAATAGTGTGATAAAAAATAATGAAGTAAAATACAAAAAAGAATTATGGACGCAAAATGATGAAGGGAATTTACCAAGAGTATATCAGGCAGATAATGAATATGATGAAGGAACTTACATAGTAGAGCAAATAGAACATTTAAGAAGGGAAGAATATTATAAATATTCTGATTTTGCAGTTCTATATAGAATGAATACACAATCAAGAGCGATAGAAGATATTTTAAGAAGAGAAAATATACCATATAAGATTATTGGTGGATTAAAATTCTATGAAAGAAAAGAAATAAAAGATATTATTGCATATTTAAGATTAATACAAAATGGTAATGATAACTTAAGTTTAAAAAGGATAATAAATGAACCTAAAAGAGGAATTGGGAAGACAAGCTTAGATAAAATAGAACAAATTGCAAATGCGAATGAAACTTCGATGTATGAAGTAATTAAGAATGCAGAAAGCTATGGATTAAATAGAGTATATTTAAATTCTAGAGAATTTATTAATTGCATAGAAGAATTAAAAGCAAAAAAAGATGAAATATCAATTTCAGAACTTATAAAACTAACATTAAAAAAATCAGGATATACTAAAGCACTTGAAAATGAAAACACAGTAGAAGCGGAAAATAGAATTGAAAACTTAGATGAGTTCTTAACAGTAGCAATAGAATTCGAAGAGGAAGAAGCTGAAAATGGTTTGAGCCAGTTTTTGGAGGGAATTACATTATCAAGCGATATAGATGATTTAGAAGAAGATGAAGAATATGTTACGTTAATGACTCTACATAGTGCTAAGGGATTAGAATTTCCAGTGGTATTTTTAGTTGGAATGGAAGAAGGAATTTTTCCAGGATATAAATCAATTTCTGAACCTAAGGAATTAGAAGAAGAAAGACGTCTTTGCTATGTTGGAATAACAAGAGCTAAAGAAAACTTGTTCCTAACATGTAGTAAACAAAGAACAATTTTTGGTTCAACAAGCTATAATCCAACATCAAGATTTTTAAATGAAATACCACAAAATCTATTAGAAGGTTATGAAGAAGCATTTGGAGAAACAACTAATAAGGATAGAATATTTAGTGATTCTAAATTTAGTTGGAGTTATGGAAGCAAAAATAATGGGAATATAAAAACATATAAAATTGAAGAAAAACAACCAGTTGCAGCAGCAAGTAGTAAATCTTCTGGATTTGCATTTAGAACAGCAGAAAGTTTCTTAAATAATTTATCAAAGAAAAATACAAGTAGTGTTGATTTATCACAATACCAAGCTGGAGTCAGGGTTTTCCACAAAAAGTTTGGAGAAGGAATAATAAATAAAACAGAACCAGAAGGTGAAGACTTAAAAGTAGATATTGATTTTGATAAAGTAGGACACAAAAGGCTTATGGCAAAATATGCAAATTTAGAAATAATATAGAGGTGAATTAAAAATGAAAAAAATTATGATTGACATGGATAATGTTATCTGCGAAGGTGGATACTTAAATGTTGTAAATAAATTTTTAAAAACTAATTACAAAATAGAAGATGTTAAAGACTATTATGTTCAAAATTTAATTCCCGTGACAAGAATGGGAGAATGGGAGGAGTTTTGGGCTAATGAAAATTTTTATGATTATGCAAATTTGACGAAAGATGTGTATCAAGTAATAGAAAAATTAAATAAAAAATATGAGTTATATATAGCAAGTTCTCATATATTTGGAAATAATGCTGAATTAATTGGAAACTTAATAAAAAATAAAGTTATATATTTAAACAATAATCTACCATTTATTAAGCCAGAACAATATATATTTATTCATAATAAGGAATTATTAAATTGTGAAATAATAATTGATGATAGCCTTTCAAATTTATTAGGAAAGGCGGAATTAAAGATTCTATTTCCAGCACATCATAACAAAGATTTAAAAAAGGAAGATTTAAAAGATAAAGGAATAATTAAAGTAAGCGGATGGAAAGAAATTGAGAGTATATTGTTATAGATTAAAAAATGAAAGAATTGATTAAATTCTTTCATTTTTTGTATAATAAATCAAAAAATGGAAATAATTATATAAGAATAATTTAGAGAAAGGAAGGGTAAAAATGCCAAATTTAAATCAATTAGAATTACAACATTTAAGACACTTAATAGGAACTCATGATACAGCATATCAAAAATTAAATACTTATTCAGGACAAGCTGTAGACCCACAAATAAAGCAATTATTCACAAAATCAGCACAAGATGCATTAAATACAAAACAAAAGTTGATGAATTTTTTAAGCGAGTAGATTTTCAAAAATAATTGAGTTTTGGCTGTGTTAAACTGAACTCGAAAATCCTGCGACGTGCAACAAGCACGCCTCGGATTCTTCTCGCTAGTTTGCCTTGCCAAAAGCACAATTCTTTTTGAAACTAATTTTTTTGAAAGGAATGATAGAAGATGGATGAAAAAACAATGGTAAATGACATATTAGCAGGAGTTAAGTCAGATTTAACTGCTTATCAAACAGCAATAACAGAAGCTGAAAATATGCAATTAAGACAAACTTTTCAGCAAATCAGAAATAGTGACGAAAGTTTTCAATTTGAATTATTTAAAATAGCTCAAGCAAAAGGTTATTATAAACCAGCACAAAAAGCTAGTGTGACTGAGGTTAATACTGTTAAAACAGAGTTACAACAATAAAGATAAGAATATAAGATTTGTAGTAATGCTTTGCTACAAATTTTTTTTGGTGCGACAGGCATGTTGCTTAACTAATCAAAAATGAAAATGGGAGATAAAGTGAAAAAAACTAAGAAAAATAAAAAAAAATAAAGAAATCTACGGAAATTTAATATCTGTCATCATTGCAAAAAATTAAATATTACAATATTATTACAAAAAAGATTTATAACAAATCTCTTACTAAAAAATATTGATGGACAATTAAAAATATTTGGATAAAAATACAAAGGAGATAATTAAATGTTAAAAAAAGTATTAGTACATACGAGAAGAGGTATAAAAATAACAATTCTTTTCGTTATTGCAACTTTTTTAATAATAGGCGCAGTAGCGTTTTTATATAAACCTACATATAGTGTATTTATAAATGGAGAGCAAGTTGGATATACCGAAAATAAATCTGAATTGCAACATAAAATTAATGAATATGTTGAAAAGGGAGATGGAAGTAATTCAAGTATAGCATTTGTACAGATTACAAACTTACCCGAATATAAACTATGTTTATTAAAAAAGGATATAGTTACAAATGATGATGAAATTTTTAGTAAAGTACAAGAACAAGGAACAACATATTATAGATACTATGCTATAGCAGAAAATCAAGAAGAAAAATTCTATGTTGATAATTTCGAAAATGCGGAAAAGGTTGTAGAGGGATTAAAGGAAAAAAATAGTAATAATATTGAAAAAATATCTATTCTTGAAAAATATGAAACAGAAATGAAAGATCTAATACAATCAGAAGAAGCTATTTCTAAATTATATGAAGAAAAGCCGAAACCTGTTGTTATTGCAAAAAAGACAACAACTACTACTAAATTTGCTTCAACAGGCTCTGTAAATACTTCACTTACAACATCTTCTGCAAAAGCAAATTTAGGGATTAGTTTAATAAGGCCGGTTTCTGGAATAATAACTTCAAGATTTGGAGCTGCAAGTGCTATTAGAAGATCATCACATACTGGACTTGATTTAGCAACATCATCTGGAACACCAATAAAGGCAGCAGCATCTGGAACAGTTACATATGCAGGCTATAAAGGATCATATGGTAATTTAATGGTTATTACTCACCAAAACGGAGTACAAACTTATTATGGGCATTGTAGTCAACTATTTTTATCAGCAGGCTCAACAGTATCACAAGGACAAAGTATAGGAACGGTTGGCTCAACAGGAAATTCAACAGGACCACATTTACATTTTGAAGTAAGAGTTAATGGAATAGCATACAATCCTGAAAATTATGTATAATAAATAGTTTAAAAATAATAATTATTAAAAACCTCTTTTACAATTAAGAAATTGAGGTTTTTTAAAAAAACTATATTTTATACTAGAAAACAATACAACAAATAATCAAAAAATAATAATATAAAAAACTGATGGGTGAACTTTTTAACTTAAACGATTATACTAAATATTTAATTCCTTTTTCAATTGCATTGTTTTTTATTATTTCATTACCATATTCTAAAAGTTTATTCTCAAAAGAATCTGAATAAGAAATATTATTTGCAAATTCTGAAATTAGAGAGTTAAAATATTTTTTTATTTCATATGAATTATTTATATCTTTTAATAAAAGAAAATATGTATTATTGTAACAAAATAGATAAGATTTTTTTGAAATATTATTTTGTTTAGAATATAATTTACTATTTTTTATACAACTACAAAAATCTATAAAATTATTCATTGTTTCAAATTTATAAATTGCGATATTACTTGAAATATGTAACTGTTTTCGTTTTATTATAGGCTTCTTTTTTTCTTGAATAGGATACTTGGTTATTGTAAAAACTAAAAATTCATCATCAGTTATAAAAGATTCGATTATCAATTTACAGTCATTTACTTCAAAGTCAACTTCTTTTTTGGCTTTTTCTATAATATTTGTAAAAATAGTTTGTTTCTCAAGCGGTAAAAAGGAAAGTTTATTAATATTTAGATTATCTTTTTCTAAGTCATAAGAGTTAATAATAACGCGAATTTTATTATCTGTTAATTTTTCTATTTTCATAAAGATGAGATCCTCCTTAATAACTACTAATTATATTATACTACTATTATTATTATATTTAAATGTATAATTTTTGGTAATTATTTTTTACTAAAATATAATAATTTACTTGAAAAAATTGATAAATCAATATATAATACGTTTGTGGCAAAAATAAATAGCCGTAAGAAAAATTGGATTGAAATTAAATTTTGAAAGGAAGAAGAAAAATGGCAACTAAAGAAAAAAATATATGGGTATTTTTAATTTTTATATTATCAGGACTAGTTATTGGAGGATTATTAGGAGAATTAGCATCAAGAGTTAATTGGCTGTGGTGGCTATCATATAGTCAAAGTTTCGGATTAGAAAATCCTATAATATTAGACTTAAGTGTTATGAAAATAACATTTGCACTAATGTTTAAAATAAGTATCTCAAGTATTATTGGAATGGTACTTGCTATATTTATATATAAAAAGATATAGATATAAAGTACCAACTAATTAGAAAAGTATTATCCTATTTTATAATAAAAATACTTTGATATATTTATATAAAAAGGCAAATAAAAGATTATGGGGCAATATAATGAAAGGAATTAACTAAATTTGTCAATTAAAATAAAAGAATTACCTGAATTAGAGAGACCTTATGAAAAATTAGAACAAAAAGGTGAAAAAAACTTATCAAATGCAGAGTTGCTTGCAATAATAATAAAAACAGGAACAAAAGATGAAACATCTGTGCAATTAGCACAAAGAATATTAAATTTAAATGATAATTTGTCAAACGATTTAAATTTTTTACAGTCACTTACATTACAAGAATTAATGAAAATAAAAGGTATAGGAAGAGTCAAAGCAATACAAATTAAAGCTACATGTGAATTTGCAATCAGAATGTTTCAAACTACAGATTATAAAAAAATAGCAATAACCAATCCTCATGATATTGCAAGAATCTTTATGAGTGAATTAAAATTTTATAAAAAAGAAAAATTAAAACAAGTAATTTTAAACAATAAAAATGAAGTAATAAAAATAAATGAAATCGCAACAGGAAGTACAAATTTTATTAATGTACCAGTAAAAGATATTTTATATGAACCACTGAAAATAGGCGCAAACAAATATATTATAGTACATAATCATCCAAGTGGTGATTCTACGCCAAGTAAAGAGGATATAATATTTACAAATAAATTATATGATTATTCTATTCTTATGGGAATAGAATTAGTAGACCACATTGTTGTTGGTAATATGAATTATACTAGTATATTTGACATTATTTTAAATGGACAAAATAATGAAAAACTGATTAATTTAAAAAGTTAAATTATGACATTATAGAAGGGAATGATAACATAAATGAAGTATACAAAAATTTTAGATTTTTTTACTCTAAATTCAAAAGACATTGGAATTGACTTAGGTACAGCAAATATTCTAGTTACATTAAGAGGAAAAGGAATTGTTTTAAAAGAGCCATCTGTTGTAGCTATAGATAAAAAAACAGGAGATATATTAGCAACAGGTATGGAAGCTAAAGAAATGCTCCGGAAGAACACCAGAACAAATAAAAGCAGTAAGACCCCTAAAAGATGGTGTTATTGCAGATTTTACAGCTACTCAGTTAATGCTTAAAAATTTATTGGGGAAAGTAGCAAAAAAGTATAGTATTGGAAAACCTAGAGTTGTTGTAGGAGTACCATCAGGAATAACTGAAGTTGAAGAAAGAGCTGTTGAAGAAGCAGTAATGCAAGCTGGAGCGAAAGAAGTTTATTTGATAGAAGAACCAATGGCTGCAGCAATTGGTTCTAGACTTGATGTTGGTGAACCAAGTGGTAATATGATAGTTGATATTGGTGGAGGAACAACTGAAGTTGCTGTTATATCGCTTGGCGGAATTGTTGTTAGTCATTCCCTTAGAGTTGCAGGAGATGAATTAGACGAAGATATTATAAACTATATAAAAAGAGAGTTAAATTTAGCTATTGGAAATACAACAGCAGAACAAATAAAAATGCAAATAGGTTGTGCAATGCCACTAATGGCAGATACACCAATGGAAATAAGAGGAAGAGACTTAAATGATGGTTTGCCAAAAACTTTAACAATTACATCAAGTCAAATAGAAGAAGCAATTAAGGAATCTATATATAAAATAGTGGACATAGTAAAAATTACACTAGAAAAAACACCTCCAGAATTGGCATCAGATATAATGGAAAAAGGAATTGTATTAGCAGGTGGAGGAGCTTTAATTAAAAACCTGGATAAACTTCTAAGTATAGAAACAGGAATGCCTGTATATGTAGCAGAAGAACCATTAGATTCTGTAGTAAGAGGTACAGGAAAAACATTAGAGGATATTGAAAGATTAAAAACAGTTCTTGTTAGTACTAGAAATAGAAGATAAAAAAATAAAAATGGAACTCTAGTGAAGGAGTAAAAAATATGTATAAAAATAAAAAAAATGGAATTATAGGGATTGTTATAACTGTTATTATTCTAATTTTAATAGTTATATTTTCAAATGGCGATAAAAATAGCAATTTTTTACAAAATGCAGCAAATAATTTAGTAATGCCAATTCAAAATGGATTAACTTTTTTAAAAAATAAACTAAGTGGTAATAGTGCTTTTTTTTCAGATCTTGACTATCTAAAAGATGAAAATAAGAAATTGAAAGAAAAAAATAACGAATTAGAACAATCATTAAGAGAATTAGAAAATATAAAAACAGAGAACCAAACTTTAAAAGAATATATGAATTTAGCAGAAAAATATAAAGAATATAAAACAATACCAGGTTATGTTATAAATAAGGATATAAGTAATTATTCTAAAACAATGGTTATAAATTTAGGTAAAAAAGATGGTGTAGAAGTCAATATGACTGTAATTGGAAATGAAGGACTTGTTGGACATGTTATTTCAGTTACAGATTCTACAGCTAAAGTTCAGACTATAATAGATACCGCTAGTTCGGTAAGTTGCTCAATGAGTACAACAAAAGATAGTATTGTATGTAAGGGAACATTAGATGAAAAATCAGCATTAAAAGCGATGTATATACCTACAGATGCAAATATAATACAAGGTGACAGCATTGAAACATCTGGTATAGGAGGTATTTATCCAAAAGGTATTCACATAGGAACAGTAAAAAAGGTTACAAATACTCAAAATATGACAGATCGTTATGCTTTGATAGAAACAGCTATCAATTTCGATAAAATAGATACGGTGTTAGTAATTACAAATAAATAAGAGGAGGCAGTAAATTGAAAAAGACACTTATTAATGTTTTTTTAATAATAACAGCAATAATAATATATTATTTACAATCCAACCTCTTTATGTGGTTTAATATAGCTGGAGTAAAACCTAATTTGTTTGTGGTTTTAGCACTTTTTATAGGATTATTTGCAAATAGAACAATGGGGATTGCTTATGGAGTTGGAATAGGAATAATAGTAGATATACTAATTGGAAAAACAATTGGAATATATGCTATTTCGTTAGGTATAACAGGATTTTTAGCAGCGGTATTTGATAAAAACTTTTCTAAAGATAGTAGAATGACTATTATTTTTATGGTTGTAGGTTCAACAATTATATTTGAAATAATAAATTATTTACTAAATTATATGATTTTAGGTATTAATGTTGAAATCACTAATTTTACTATGATTTTAGCAATTGAAGTGATTTATAATATCGTCTTAACTATTATATTATATTCATTAATTCAAAAGCTCGGATATTATATAGAAAATGAATATAAAGGAAATAAAATACTTACAAGATATTTTTAATAATTAGGAAACATATAATTATATCTATTATAATGCAATCAATATAATAAAAGAAAGAAGGTGATAGTTTGACATCAAATAATAATAAGAAAAAACTAAATTTAAATGTAAGATTTAATATATTGACAGTACTTATTTATATAATAGGAGTTATTTTAATTGTCAAACTATTTACCCTACAAATTGTTCATGGCACTGAGTATAGAGAACAATCAAATACAAGACTTACAAGAGAAAGTGTACTTGAAGCATCAAGGGGAGCAATTTTAGATAAAACAGGAGCGACGTTAGTTACTTCAAATATGCAATTTTCTTTAGAAATGTATAAAAGCAAAGTTGATGTAGATACATTAAATAATGATATATTAAATATGATAAATGTATTGGATAAATATGAAATATCATATATAGATTCATTTCCAATTAATATAGATCCTTTTGAATTTAAAATAGGTGATGAAGCATTAGTAAAGTGGAAAAAATCCAATAATTTGAATGAAAATATTACAGCAGAAGAAGCGTTTAATAGTTTTAAAACTAAATACAAAATTCAAAATACTAATGATATAAACGAAATTAGAAAAATAATAGCTATTAGATACGAATTATCTCAAAAGGGTTATAGTAGTACAAAATCAGTAACTATTGCAAAAAATATTTCTAGAGAAGCAGTAGCAGAATTTAGCGAAAGTTCGGAAAAGTTTACTGGTTTAAATATTGTTGTACAGCCTGTGAGAGAATATAAATCGGAAAATTTAGCATCACATATTTTGGGATATGCATCTAGGATAAATGCAGAAGAATATGAAAAAAGAAAAAATACATATAGTCAAAATGATATTATAGGAAAAACTGGAATTGAATATGTATTTGAAGAATACTTAAAGGGTAAAAATGGTACAAAACAAATTGATATGAGCGTGGATGGAACTGCAACAGCAGAATATATATCTAAGGAAGCAATTGCAGGTTCAGATGTTGTATTAACAATAGATGCAAATCTTCAAAGTGTAACTGAGAATGCTCTTGCTTCAAATATCGAAAAAATTGCTTCTGGAGGATTTGGAAAATCATATGATGCAAAAGCTGGTGCTTGTGTAGTTATGAATGTAAATAGTGGTGAAATACTTGCTATGGCAAGTTATCCTAATTATAAACCAGGCGATTTTGTAGGTGGTATAAGTCAAGATGCATGGAATTATTATGCAAATAATGAAGCTAAACCGCTGGTAGATAAAGCAATTCAAAATTCATACTCACCAGGTTCAACATTTAAAATGATAACAGCGATAGCAGGATTGGAATCTGGAGTTATTGATTTAAACACAAAAATAAATGATACAGGTGTATATACTAAATATAGGGATTATCAACCCCGTTGTTGGGTTTATACGGATTATCATAAGGGTCATGGATATTTGAATGTATCACAAGCAATAGAGAAATCATGTAACTATTTCTTTTATGAAACGTCAGATAGAATGGGTATAGATACATTAGTAAAATTTGCTAAATATTTTGGATTAGGAAGCAAAACAGGAGTTGAATTACAAGGAGAAACATCAGGTGTGGTTTCTGGTAGAGAATCAAAAGAAAAACTTCATAATGGAGAAGGATGGAGTGCTGGAGATACATTACAATCTGCAATTGGACAATATGATAACGAATATAGTCCTGTTCAGATGGCAAGATATATAAGTATTTTAGTAAATGGAGGAAACAGAATAAATCCTACTATAATAAAAACTATAAGAAATGCGGATGGCTCTGAAGTATCCAGAGAGGAAATTAAAAAGTTTGTTAATAGTAAATTAAATATTCCTGAAGAAGATATCGAAAATATAGAAATAAATGAAGATAATTTAAATGCGATATTAGAAGGAATGAAATCAGTAACAAGTGATTCTGGTGGAACAGCTTATGTAAGATTTAAAGATTTTAATATAAGTGTTGGTGGTAAAACAGGATCAGCTGAAGCTCCTGGAAATAAAGTTCATGCATGGTTTGTTGGATTTGCTCCATTTGAAAATCCAGAGATAGCTATTGTAGTAATGGTCGAAAATGGAGGACATGGAAACTATACAGCAGAAGTTGTGAGAGATATTATGACAGAATATTTTGGGATGAATACACAGAATATAGAAGAAGACATGAATGCAATTCCATATATACAAATATTTAATTAGGACTTATTTATTTTCTAACTAAACAAATAATAGGAAAGGATGTAAAAATGAAAAAAAGTTGTATAAGTATTAATTTAAAAAAAGATAAGATTTTAATAAAAATAGACGAAGATTCTGAACAAAAAGACATAGTTGACTCATTAAGAAAAAAATTACCTGAATTAAAAAAGTTCTATAAAGAAGAAAAAAATCCTATAAAAGTTACAGGTAAAGTTTTAAAAAATAAAGAGATTTATGAGATTCAAAATTTAATAAAAGAAGCGGTTGATGTAGAAATTGATTTTGATATGCCAAAATCATTGGGTTTATCAAGTATTAAAAAAACATTTGAGAGGGAAATTGCAACCTCTGAAACTAAGTTTCATAAGGGTTCATTAAGATCTGGACAAAAAATAGAAACGGAAGGAAGCTTAGTTGTATTAGGGGATGTTAATTCAGGAGCAGAAGTTGTAGCATCTGATAATATTGTTGTTCTTGGAGCTTTAAGAGGACTTGCTCATGCAGGTGCAAAAGGCAATAAACAAGCAATAATTGCAGCCGGATTATTTGATTCTGTTCAAATTAGAATTGCAAATATAGTAAGAGAAATAGTACGTGACGAAGAACCAATGCATAAACAAGCTTATATTAGCGTGATTGACGATAAAATAGTTATAGAATAAATATATTTAAGTAATTAATAATAAAACAAGTGCTAAAAAAAGCATTTCGTCTTGTATATCTTCTTTATACAATAAGAATATAATACCAATTATTATAAGATCATCTAAATATAATTTAAGCCCTAGTATTTCTAGGACAGGTTCATTTTCATCAAAAGTTTCTGCAAAAGGATTCGAAAAAGAGACTGGATTAAATGAATTATGTTTAGATGATTTTTTTTCTCCTTTTAATTCAGTATATGTAGGTTCATCAGTTTTATTATATGTCTCGTGATTATTAACATTAAAATATTTTTTATTGTTTTTTAGGTAATTATTATAGTAAGGATAATAGTAATTAAAGTATGGGAATCTAAAAAAAGGAAAATTAAACATCCGGCTTCTCCTTGTTATCATTTTTTAATAATTCAGCAATTCTTGCAAAATTCAATAAGTTAGCATATTGGTCTATTTTTTCTTTTCTACTATTTCTTAAATATGGTTTTAATGAATTAAGTAAATTTGATCTAGGATCATTATTTGTATTTAAATTTTCCATAATTGATTTTATTTTTAAAATAGTATTCATATCAATATTGTTAAAATTATAGTTTGTATTATCAGACGAATCCTGCGTAAAGCTATTATGAACAGGAGAGCTATCACTTGAAATATCTGCATTAGAATTATTTTTGTTTGGAGCAGAATTATTTTTCATCATAGAAGAGAAGTTTTTCATCATGTCTGGTGGTATTTGTGAAATAACATCATTGAATTCACCGTTATTCATCATATTCTTTAATTTATTTATAGTATTTTCATCAAAATTAAAATTATTCAAAACAATCACCTCTAAGATAAATATATTATTAAAATATTAGAACTATGTATTATAATATGCTATAAAAATTAATATGTTTTAATTTTGTAATAGAAAAATAATATAATTGTAATATTTTAATCTGGAATTTAAATTATTAATTTCCGTAAACGTAAAACAATCGGATTTTTTAAAAAAATAAAATTTACATAAAAAGTATCGAAAAAAGGCGTATAAGTGTTGAAAAAAATGGAAATTTGAGTTATAATATGTAATATAGGTATTATAATCTAAGGAGGATTACAATGAGTAGAAAAATTTTCAAACTAATAATAGTAGTATTATTGCTTGCATTAATAACCATGCCTAACTTTATTTATGTTGGCATTGGTCTAGTTAGTTATGCTGAAAGCAGTACTGCTACAAGTCATCAAAATGTAGAATTTGATGCACAATTAAAACAAGGTGATATATTAAGTATATCTATTAATGTATTAAAAGAAGGTTATTTCAAGGGTGAAATTACATTAGAAAATAGTAATTTTATTTTTGATACTACACAAACAAATCAATACATTAATAAAATAGAAGCAAATAAAATTTATTTGAATCAAATAAATGTAGGAACAAATGCACAAATTGATTTAAATATAAAACCTATGCAAAATGACAGTTTTGATATAGGTTTATTAAACGTAGTTAGCAAGCTTAATATATCTGGTGTATATAGAGATAGTGAAGAAAGAGATATTAATATCACAGGAACTAGAGATGTAGAGTTTAAATATACAGAAGATAATACCGATGAAAGTATAGAAAGTACTACAAAAGTTATAACAAATAAAGTTATAAAAGTTTCAGGAGAAGATAAAAGAGTAGTACAACTAGAAATGAATTTAGGGCTAAAAGAAAACAATTATCCTATAAAAGAAATTGAAGTTAATATGGATGTACCATCAATTAATGGAAAATATCCAAAAGTGATTCGTAAATATGATTTTGCTACAATGAAACGTAGTGAAGGAGAATATAAATATGATGGTGAACAATCAAGAGTTACAGTTAAATTTTATAATGAACCAGATGAAAATAATAAAGTTAGATGGATAAAACAAGGAAATGAAAAAGTAGTGTTCACATTTATATATGACGAAGACGCTAAAGATGCAACACTTGACGATGTTCAATATCCTAGTTCTAATAATCTAATAAATGGTGATGAAAATATTGGTTTACCTGTTGTAAAGGTTACTTTATATGATGGAAAAGAATTAAATAAAGTAGAAAAAATGACAAGAGATGTAATGTCAGAAATAAAAGAAGAAATAGTAAGGGTAAATACAACTAATTCAGAAGATATAATTTACAAAGGTAAACTATATGCAGGAATTGACAGACAATATGAAAGTAAAACAAGTATAGCTGTAAATTTAGCAAATGCAGAAAATTATATAGATATAAAAGAATCATCAGATAATACAGTATTTAATAAAACAGTTATAAACAAAGATTCATTTGATAAAATATTTGGTGAAAATGGGCAAATAACAATACTAAATGAAAAATCAGAAGTACTTGCAACTATTGATAATAAAACTGAAGCTGATGAAAATAAAAATATTGTAATAGATTATACAGGAAAAGAACCTTCTACTTTAGAGATAAAAGCGACAACTCCAGTAAAAGAAGGAAATATAGAAATAAATAATGTAAAAACTATCAAAGCAGAAAATAGTTTATTTAAAGATATTTCAGAGTTAAATACTAGTGTTACATATGAATATATTAGTGGTGAAAATAAAGAAGCTAGTTCAGTTATTAAATTAGAAGAAACAAAAACAGAAGCAACAATAAAAAGCTCAATAACTAATTTTTCAACATTAAGTACGAGTGATAATGTTCAGCTAATGATTAATTTATTAAGTAACAGTGAGGAAAATGACCTATTTAAAAATCCAAATATTGATGTTATAATCCCAAAAATATTTAATGTTAATATTAAAAATATAACATTGTTAAATTATCAAGATGAATTTAAATTATCATATAATGTTTCAAATGAAAATGAAGATACTGCAATTCATATTAGCATGGAAGGAGAACAAAAATCTTTTGCTAATAATGCAGATAAAGGTGTTAATATTATAATTGTTGCTGACATTTCTGCTTCAAATATATTACCTTCACAAAATTCTGAATTAGTAATGAATTATACAAATGGTAATAAGGAAGGAGAGCAATTTAAAACAACAGTACCAGTTAGATTAAATTCTAAAGAAGGTACACTAATAGTAAATAAAATTTCAGGATATAAAGATGGAGAAGTTACTGAAAATTTAGAAAATGAAAAAATATTAGAACTTGAAAAAAATTCAGAAGAGAAATTATTAAAAAACGAAGTATATGTAATAAACAATAATAACCAAAGTATGAAAGATATTTCTTTTATAATAAGATTTCCTGGAAAAACAAATGAATCAACATTTGAAAATACAATGAAATCAATAAATATAGAGGGAATAAGTGCAGATAATATTATTTTTTCTTATTCAGAAAATATCGATGAAGCTAGAAATGATAAAGGATGGATAAGTTATGACGAAATAAAGGAAAAAAATGTACCAATTAGATCTATAATGATTACTTTTGAAAATGGAGAAATTTTTGATGCAGAGGTTGTTAAATTAACATACAATTATAGTATTCAAAAAGATTTAAAAGAAACAGATTATAGTTTTAATAAAGTAGATTTATATTATACTACTAATGGAATAGACAACTACATTTCTTCAAAATACACATTTGTTTTAAAAGAAGAAGATGAAAAAGAAGAAATAGAAAGAGAAATTCAAGAGAAGAATTCAAATCAGGATGAATCTGATAAAAGTAATATAGTATATGAAGGAAATGGACTAAAATTAGAACAAAAAGCAACAAGTGCAAATGAAACTATTACAAGTGATAACATTGTAACTGAGGGTCAAGGAATAAAATACACTATAAGTATAACAAATTTAAAAAATCAAGAAATTGAAAATTTAAAGATTATAGCTACAAATAACAATGCAATATATTTTAATAAAGTTAAAGAAATAGAAAAAGTATTTGATAAAGACGAAGAAATAGAGAGATATAAAGAAGATCCTTCTTTAAAATCAATGGAATTAGATATTGGAAATTTAAAAGCTGGAGAAACTAAAATAATTGATTATCAAATTGCAGTATCAGAAGTTAATGATAATAATCAAATGTTAACTGGAAAAATAAAAATAGTAGGAAATGGACTTGATGAACAGGAAATTGATATGCAATCAAATAAAATTGTAAAGGGTTCATTAAAATTAAATTTAGAATTTGCTTATGATGAAAATGTGTATATTGGAGCTGGAGATGGATTTCCTCTTATATTAACAGTAAAGAATATATCTGAGCAAAATTTAAATAATGTAAAAGTAACACTTCCATTATCAGATAAATTAACATTTTCAACGAAATATATTGATGCTGATTATAAAGATGCAGAATTTACAGAAAGTAATAAAGATGGTATTGTTTTTAATATTCCTTTGATAGAAAGTGGAAAGGATGCAAAAATAGGAATTAAATTAATTGTTAATGATATTCCAAATAATAACGTTAAAGAAGATATTTCTCAATATTTTGTTGCTACTATAAACAATAGAGATTATATCTCAAATAATATAGAAAAAACAGTATATAATAATGCAAAACATCTAGAAGTAAAATTATCTTCAAACATTAAAGGTAATACTGTAAAAAATGGTCAAAATATAATTTATTATATAGATGTACAAAATAATGAGAATGAAGAGCTAAAAGGTATTTTAACAGATGAAATACCATATGAATTAGTTTTGAATAACATTAAAAAAGTAAGTGAAGCTGGAGAGGAAGAAATTAATTTAGATACGAAAACCTTGACAGACACATTAACTCTAAGTCAAGGCAAAAAAGTTAGATATATAATTGATGGAATACTTAATACTGATTATTCAGAAAGAAATTTAATAACAAATTATGTTGAAATTGAAGGAGACTATATAAATATAAAATCAAATGAAGTAGCTTTTTCAATTGAAACAGAAGATAATAACTTAGATAATGAATCTCAAGAGACAGATCCTAGTAATAATCCAATAGGTGATAATTCATTAAATTCTATTTCTGGTGTTGCTTTTGAAGATATTAACAATAATGGAATGAGAGATGCTAATGAGCCATATTTAAGTGGTATGTCAGTATTATTAATGGATGAGAGTACAGGTACAATTGCGCTAGATTCTAATAATAAAAAAATGGAGACTATAACAACAAGTGAAGGAGCTTATCAATTCGAAAATTTAGTTAATGGAAAATATACAGTATTATTTAAATTTGATTTAACTAATTATAATGTTGCAGAATATAAGAAATCAGGAATTGATGAAACAAATAATTCAGATGTAGTATACAAAGATATTAGTTTAAATAATGGTAGCGTATCACCATATGCATCAACAGAAACATTAGCTTTATCAGGAGAAAGCCTATATAATATTGATGCTGGATTTATAAAAAAGAAAAAATTTGATTTAAAATTAGATAAAACAATAACTAAAACAATAGTTAAAAATGATGAAGGAACAAAACAAATGTCATATGATGGCACAAAATTGTCAAAAGTTGAGATAAGAGCAAAGCAATTAGCTAATACAACAGTTATTGTTGAATATACAATTAGTGTAACAAACGAGGGAGAACTTGCAGGATTTGCAAGTGAGATAATAGATTATATACCTGACGGATTAAAATTTAGTTCAGATATGAATGCATCATGGTATCAAGGAATGGACGGATATTTATTGAATAGGGAATTGACAAATTCTATAATACAACCGGGAGAGACAAAAGCTGTGAAATTAACATTAAGTAAAGCAATGACAGCATCAAATACAGGAACAGCCATAAATGTTGCTGAAATAAATAAAACAAGCAACCAAACTTCATCAGAAGATATAGACTCTATTCCAGGAAACAAGGATGAAAAAGAAGATGATATAAGTTCTGCAGAATTAATAATATCAGTAGGAACAGGTAGAGTTTTAATGAATACAATAATTATATTTATTTCGATAATTATAATTGGTTTAGTAATATTCTTTATAAATAAGAAGATATTAAATAATAAGAAAGAAATTGTGTAGGAAAGGAGGAAAAAATGAGTAAAAAGGTAAAGTTATTTATTATATTATTAGCACTAATAATTGCAGTACCAATTACAACTGTTATTGCAGCATCAAAAGAAGGAATATGGAATGGTAAAGATGTGAAAACCAATTCATATATATGGAATGGAAGAACATTTTCAGCAAATAATTCAACAGCATCAATCTTTAACGCAATGAACAGTGCAAAGAATAAAACTGAAAGTGAAAGATTTGCTTGGATAAACAGTGAACCAAGAGATCAAAAAAAGCCTATATGGTCTCTTGGGGCTGATATATATAAAGAGGGTGTTTCATGTATTGGACATCGTTTAGCAGGATGGGATGGACTTTGCAGTATACAAGTATTTGATATGTATCCTAATACTACAGATTGGAGATGGCAAACTTTAGCAAGATTAATTGTTGATTCTGTGGGAAAAGGAGAAGATAGCATTCAAGAAAGAAGAGTTGTTAAATGGTGTTATGATCACTCAAGTGAATTTGATATATTAAGACAAGATAAACGTGATCAAAGTGGATCATGGGGAGCTTCATATAGTTTTACAGAAGAAGAAGCTATAAAGATGTCAGTAAACAAATTTGAAAGTATATCAACTAAAGATGGTAAGCAAGAAGTTACGGAGAAAGATGGATATACATTTATAGGACCTTATAATTTTACAATAATGGGTGGAGAGATTTCGCAAATTACTATTACTACAACTGACAATAGAGAAATAAAAGCACAACCTAATGATGAACAAATATATGTAAGTATAGATGGAAAAACAATAACTAAGATGAATAACATAAAAGCTCAAAATCTTGCATATACAAATTACAGTGGAGATAATTTCTATATTGTTTATAAGGGAAAACTAAATGGTGTAAGTAAAATAAAAATTTCAAGACAAAAATTTGGTTACAGGTCTAGATTAGTAGTTGTAGAAGCTGTTGGAGTAAATGGTCAAAACCTTATATTGTTTGATGGTGCACCATTAGAAGAAACAACTGATTTATATTTACCAAAAGCAGGTCAAGCTAAAGGTAATTTAAAAATAATAAAAGTTAATCAAAATAATGAAATAGTAAAATTACAAAATGTTGGATTTAAAATACAAAATTCTAATACTAAAAAATATGTAAAAATAAATTCAAATAAAGAAATTATTTATGTAGATAAATTTGAAGATGCTGAAGAATTTATGACAGATAAGAATGGAGAAATAACAATTAAAAATTTAATTGTTGGAGACTATATAGCATATGAAACAAAAAATCCTAACTATGGGTATGAAATTATAAAAGATGGAATTCAAACTAGAGTTGTTATAGATAAAACAGAAGAATTAAAAATTCCTAATAAACAAAAATACATAAAACTTTCTGGATATGTATGGGTAGATAGACAAACATCTAAACAAGACACTAGAAATAACTTGTATCATGATGGTGAATTTGATTCTAATGATATGTTATTAGATGGAATTAAAGTTAGATTAATAGATAAAACAACAAATAAAGCAGTAAAAGAGGCAATAACATCAAATGGTGGAGCATATAAATTTGTAGATGTATTAGTAGATGATTTAGAAAAATATTATGTAGAATTTGAATATGATGGACTAACATATCAAAATGTAATAGCAAAATTAGATAAAAATAATGGTTCTAAATCAGCAGAAAATAGTGATACAAGAGTAGAATTTAATAATGGATTTGCATTTATAGAAGGAGAAACAGAAAGCACAGGAGTAGCTAAAGATGTAAATGGTAATGTAAAACATAAGTTATCATATACAAGAAGTGAAAACAAAGCTGTATTAAATAAAGGAGATTATCCAATAAATGCAACAACAGAAGTTACAGGATATAAGATCAAAGATCATTACACTGCAGGACAAGAAGAAATTAAATACATAAACTTAGGACTATATGAAAGAGAAATGCCAGCTATTACTTTAAGAAAAGATGTTGAAAATGTTGAGCTTTCAATAAATGGATATAATCACGTATATGAATATGGAAGTAATCAATTAGATAATTATACAATGGAAAAGGATAGTAATGGATTTAATGTAGGTGTAAGATTTGCAAACGTATTTAAAGGAACTTATAAAAGAGCGATATACCAACCGGATTACAACTATACAGCTCAAAACCCTGATAAAGATAGTAAGTTAAATGTTTATATTACATATAGAATAGCAATGTATAATGAATCTACAAATTTAAAAGCTAGAGTTAATAGTATTTTAGATTACTATGATAAGAACCTTGTACTTGATAAAATTGGCACAGGAATAAGTAAAGAAAATGGACAAATTACAGGTGATATAACAAAACCTCAAGTAGAGTCAGCAGGAGATTATAATAAAATAGTAATTCAAAATAATACTCAATTAGATCCTGGAAGATCAGGAAGTATATATGTTAGATTCAAATTAAAAGATGAAGAAGTATTAAAAGCAATTAATAAAGAAAATGAAAAAGTAACATATATAAATGTAGCAGAGGTAAATTCATATTCAATATTTGATAGGGATGGAAAAGTATATGCAGGTATAGATAGAAACTCAGCACCAGCAAATGCTACTCCAGGAAATGAAACAACATACGAAAATGATACAGAAAGAGCACCAGGAATTCAATTAGATGTTCAAGGTAATAGAACATTATCAGGTAGTGTATTCTTAGATGAACCAACAGCTGAGAATCCAGGTGGAACAGCAAAAATGAGATTAGGTAATGGAATATATGATAAAAGTACAGAAAAGGGAATTGAAGGTGTAGAAGTTACATTAACAGAGAATAAACAAGGTGGACAAGTTTACACAGCAACAACCGATACAAATGGAAACTTTACAATATCAGATTTCATACCAGGAAATTATACATTAACATATACATGGGGAGATACAACATATACTGTAAAAGACTATAAAGGAACTATTTGGACTAGAGAAAACAGAACTGAAAAAGAACAAAGTGGTAATAAATGGTATAAAACAAATGTAGAAACAAGATATTCGGATGCTATGGATAATTGGGAAACAAGACAAAATATAGATGCAGGACAAGATATTAAAATGAATTCTACAACACCTGAAATGGCGTTAGATTTAGAAGTAAATAGTGTATATTCTGTAGTACCTAATGTAGATCAATTTATTCCAGAGGGATATGGTATAACAAATGTTGACTTTGGTATAGTTGAAAGAGCTAGACAACAACTTGATATAAATAAGAGAGTAAAAACATTTAAAGTAACACTAGCAAATGGTCAAGTAATAGTAGATGCAGAAATTGACGAAAATGGAGAATTAAAAGGTAATAAAAATAATTTAATATATATGAGACCAGGATCAACAGGTGCAGTTAACGGTAGATTATGGTTACAACTAGATAGTGAATTAATCCAAGGAGCTAAAGTACAAGTTGGATATGAAATAAATGTTATAAACAATAGTGAAAAAGATTATGACTCTAAAGAATATTACTTATATGGAGATGAAGCTGGAAATGTTATTACAACAACACCAACAGGAGTGTATGATTATTTGGACGGATTGACATTAGATACAGAAAAAAATAATGGAAAATGGCAAGTAGTCTCTAAAGAAGAATATAATAGAACATATGAAAGTCCAACTATTGTAGAAGAATACTTTAATAAAAATATTAATTCTGACAGCAATACATCAATTTGGAAAGTAGCAAGTGAAACATATAAAGAGATTTATACAGAGTGGGCATATTCTATAACAGAAAATAAAACAGTTAGAGATACAAAATTATCAAATAGAGCAATTTTACACAACGAAGATTTAGAAAAAGAATTAATACCAGGAGCTACAAATTCTGTAATATTAAATACATCAGTGATTTTAGCAAATTCAAATGAAATTGATTTAAATAACAGTGCAGAAATTACAAGAGTAGATACTAGATCTGGAAGAATCATTACACCAGAAAGATCAATATTATTTACTATAGCACCACCAATTACAGTTACTCCACCAACAGGTGATAACAATAATTATATCTTAATAATAGCAACAACAGTTTCAGCATTAGTAATATTAGGAGTAGGAGTAATTTTAATAAAGAGAAAAACATTATAATATCTCATATATAATAAGAAAGAAGTAGTAAAATTATATTTTACTGCTTCTTTTACGCATATAAGAAATACAGAAGTTTTAAATAAATAAAATGTCATAATTGTAACAAAATTGTAAATAAAACTTAAAAATTCATACTAAAAAAATTAGCTAAGTAGCTTCCCTAATAGAATAGAGCATAAAGATTGTAATATTTGGAGAATATGGAAAAAACTTATATTGATTTTATATATAAAAAAAAGTACCATATATAGTAGGATAAGCATTTTTATAATATAGGAGGAAGCGATGAGAAGAAAATTTGAAATAGGTATTGTTGTATTGTTAATCATGACAATTGCATCAACTAATTTCTTTTTATTAGGAAGTCGTATTGCATTAGCAGCTCAAAATAATGATGTTGACATTAATAATATAGAATTTGACGCGTATTTTCTAGAGGATGAACAAAAAACATATTCTGTAGAAGAAAATATTGATAAAGAACAGAAGCTTTTTTTAGATATTAACGTTAATGAGAGGGGTTCTATTGATAATGGAAAAATCACAATAGAAAATGCTAATTTTAAAATTCTAGGTAATAAGGTTCAGAATCAATATATAAAAGCAATAGATACTGAAAATAATCAAATAGAATTAAATCAAATTATATATGGTAACAGAGTCGAGATTGAATTACCTATTTCATTCAAAAAACAGGAATCTTTCTCAGAAGATTATTTTGAAAGAGAAAACAGGATCACATTAAATGGTTTATACAAAAATCAAAATGAAGTTGAGATTAACGAAGAAGTTTCTACACAAATTATATGGAAAAAGCAAACAGATATTACTTTATCTGAAGAAATAGAAAAATATATTGATATGGGCCAAGAAGGAATTTTATTACAACAAAAAATTTTATCTTCTGTAGAAGGAGATTATTTACCAAGAAAGCATGAAAGATTAGAAGTAAATGTTCCAAAAATAGATGAAGTACTTCCTGTTGATGTAATAGTTTTATTTAACGAAATTTTAAAAGAAGATATTCAGTATGATAAACAAAGTGGAAAATTATTAATAGAAATTGATAATACTGGAAAATGGGGAAAACCAGTTAATGAATATAAGGTTATTTATACATATGATAATATACAATTTGATAGAAAAACAATAGATATTAATACCAAGTTAGATACACAACTATATATGCAAGAAAATATTCACAAAGAAGATATACAAAATAGTGTTAATATAGAAGAAAAAGGTAAAACGATATCTATTTCTAAGATGTCATCAAATGACATATATAAAGGATATTTATATGCTGCAAATGGAAAAGAAACTGTTTTTGAAGATAATAATAAAATTGAAATTTCTAAAGAGGGAGAAATTACACTCAATGAAAATGAAAATAGTTTCCTAGATGAATATAATAACAAATATGATTTAGTAAATGGTGTAATATATAAACAAACATTAATTAATAAATCAGAATTTGATAGAATTCTAGGAGAAAATGGACAAATAACTATTTCAGATATAAATGGTACGCAAATTGCAGTGTTAGATAATAAAACATATACAAATGCAGAGGGAAATATTGAATTAAATTATGAACAAGAATTAAACAGCATTATGATAAACATAAGTGAACCAATACAATGTGGAGTTATAAATATTATAAATACTAAAGCATTAAAATCAGATACTGGTTATAGCAAAGAACAATTAAAAACATTTAATAAATTAAATATTAAAACAAATGTAGAATCATTCCAAGAACAAGATATAGCTGAATCTGAAGTTGTTTTAAAAGACACTAAAACTGATGCGAAAATTGAAATAAATAATAAAGATTTATCTACTTTAAGAACAAACGAGAGCATACAATTATTATTAACATTAAAAAGTAATTCCGAAGAATATGACTTGTTTAAAAATCCAACTATACAAGTAGTATTGCCTAAAGAAGTTAGAGCAAATATAAAAAATATTAATCAATTAAATGCTAAAGAAGAATTACAAATAGTTAATTCTAATACTGCTATTGATCCAAATGGTAATCAAATAATTAATTTACAACTTCAAGGAGAACAAATAACATTTGAAAACGAAGTAACGGAAGGAATACAAATTGCAATTACAGCAGATATAACAATTGATAAATCAGTTCCAAGTAGAGCAGATAAAATAGTAATGAACTATACAAATGAGAATAGAGAAGGAATATCTTTATCAAGTTATGCAGATGTTAGAATAAATTCTAAAAATGGAGTAATGGCTATTAACAAAATATCTAATTGTAATACTAATAATGATGAAATTGAAGTTATAGATAATGATATTAAGATAGGAAATTTAGATTCAAATATAAATGAAATAACTGCTGAACAAGAAATAAACATTGTTAATAATTATGATAGTGATATAACAGATGTATCAATTATAATAAATAATTTAGATAATAATGAGATAACTATAAATAATCAAACGGTAAATTCAAATTTTGGATTAATAATAAAAGAATTATTATCAACAAGTGAACAAATAGATAAAATTTATTATTCTGAAGATGGAAATAGTTGGGTAGAAGATACAAATAATTTGAAGATTGGTGCAATAAAATTACAGCTTAAAGATAATAAAATTACAGCTAACAATTCTATTGAGTTAAAATATAAATTAGGAATACCAGCTGAGCTTGGAGTAAATAAATCTACATATAGTAATTTGGAATTAAATTATACATATGCTGGAGAAGAATATACAACTAATTCATGTATTGTATTAAAAACTGAAGAGATTAATATAAGTAATGAAGAACCAACATATAATATGGAATCAGATGGAGTAAAAATTGAAGTAATAGAAAAAAGTGCGGAAGGAGCATTAAAAGAAAACCAAGATGTATATGAAGGACAAAAAATAAAATATAAGGTTAAATTAACAAATAATACAGGAAATACAATTAGAGATATTAAATTAGAAGCAACTCATACAAATGCAATTTTTTGGAATCACAATAAATACAATGAAATTAATGCACATACAATGGAAGAAGAAATAGTGACCAAATATGAAGAAAATGAAGAATTACAAAAAATGATATTATCATCAGAAGAATTAGAACCTGAAGAAACTGTGGAATTTGAATATCAAATAACAGCAAAAAATTTAGAAAATGATGATGATAAACTTTCTGGAATAATTACAATAAATATTCAAAATGCAGAAAATCAAAGTATTGAACTATTGCCTAGAAAGATAATAGAATCAAAAGTAATACTTTTACTTGAAGAAAAAATTTATGAACAAACAAAATTAATTGGAGAAAATGGATTACCAATTAGAATGCATGTAAAAAATAATATGGATACAGATATAGAAAATCTTACAGTAGAATTACGATTATCAGATGAATTATATTTTTCAGCAGATCAATTTGATGAAACACTTGAAAATGTGGAACTAGTTGAATATAAAGATGGAATAGTAAAATTTAATATAAAAAAAATTAAAGCAAATCAATCAGAAATCTTTTCAACACAGCTTATTACAAAAGAAATACCAGTTAATAAAACCGAAGCAAATGCAAAAATAATAATGGAAGCCAACTCTAATGATATCGAATACTATTCAAATGAGATAAATAGAACATATTATCAGGATAAAGTTCAAATTATTGCAAATCAAACAACGAATATAGACAGAGACTATGTTGAAAATGAAGACGAGGTTATATTTACAGTAACTATCGAAAATAAAGGAGTAGCTCAAAAGCCTATAGAGATAAATGATAGTGTGCCATATGCAGCTACAATTAAGGAAGCATATATACTATCAAACAATAATAAAGAAGATGTTGATATATCACAAGAATATAACAGTATATATGTATCTCGAATAATAAAAGCAAATGAAATAATACATTTAGTTATAAAAACTAAAGTTGATATTGAAAATACATTAAATGATAATGTTACCAATTATGCATCTATAACAGGTAAAGATGTAGCAATAAAGACAAATGAAATAACATTTAATATTAAAAAAGAAAATAGTGATTCTAGTAATAATGAAAATGATAATGACAACAATGATAATAAAGATAGTCAATTAATTGATAATACTGACCTAAATAATAAGAAATATTTTATATCAGGACAAGTATGGGTAGATACTAATAAAAATGGTAAATTAGATAGTAATGAAAATAAACTAAATAATATTGAAGTAGTACTGTTAGATTCGGATTCTGGAAGTATTGTAAAAGATGAAACTCAACAAGATTTAGTGAAGAAAACAAATAACGATGGAATTTATAGATTTGAGAATATAGGAGAAGGAAAATATATTGTATTGTTTAAGTATGATAGTACTAAATTTAGAACTACTGAGTATAAAGTTCAAGGAGTATCTGAAAATGAAAATTCAGACATTATTAGTAAAAAAATAAATTTAAATGGAGCAAATATAGATGCTGGTATAACAGAAACAATAATCATAAAAGGAAATGATATAGAAAATATTAATGCAGGATTTATAGAAAATGAAAAATTTGATTTAAAATTAGATAAATATATAAATAAAATAATTATCCAAAACAGTAAGGGAACAGTTGTAAATCAATATGACAATACACAATTAGCAAAAATAGAAATAGACAATAAACAATTATCTAGTAGTACTGTAATAATAGAATACCTAATGAATGTAACCAATGAAGGACAACTTCCTGGATATGCAAGTGAAATAGTAGATTATATTCCAAGTGACCTAAGTTTTAATTCAGAAATGAATAAAAATTGGTATCAAACTACAAATGGAGAAATATGTTCAAGAGAATTACAGAATACCATTATAAATCCAGGAGAAAATACAAAAGTAGTATTAACATTAGTAAAAAGAATGAGTCAAAATAATACAGGAACAACAATAAATACAGCTGAGATTAAAGAATCAAATAATGCATTATTAATACAAGATAGTGATTCAATAGCTGGAAACAAAGCTTCAGATGAAGATGATACAAGTATTGCACAGGTAATAATCTCAATTAAAACAGGAAGACTTTTAAAATATATAGCTTTAACTGTATTATTAGTATTAATAATTGGAATAGGAGTATCTTATATTAAGAAAAGAGTAATTTCAGAATAATAAACATTCAATGAAAGGAGGGAGAGAATGAAAATATTAAAGAAAATAATTATTATTTTATCAGTATTAATTATTGGACTAGTATTATATTCGATTAATGAAAATCAAGCTGCAGATACAAATAATAGTATCGATGGATTTAACACAAATTTTGCTAAAGATTATAAATCTATTTATGGAATATATAAGGCAAAAGGAGATCCAACATTTGACCAAAATAATTTTAATAATAAACTTAGAGTTTGGGTTGATTCATATGTTCCACAATATATAAATAATACAAATAGTAACAATTATAAGTTTTATGATAATTGGAAAAATGAACAAATAACTGATAATGATTATTACTATCCATATTGGGGATTAATAGGTGGAAGAGGTTTTATATGTTTTGGACATGAAAATGAGTATGCATCTGGCAAATCCTACAAATCCATATTAGTAGTTGATATAAGAGGAAAAGATATTATAATAAATGGAAATAAATTAGAAACAGGGAAAAAGGGAGACTTTGTTTATTCACCTCAATACCTAACTAATGGTGTTATACAAGATGGAAATAAAAAACTAAGCAGAACTTATGGACAGTTTTATCAACTAGCATATCATATATTGTTAGAAAATAAAAATGACAGTATGAATCATACAGAAGGACAAAAACAATATAATTTACATGAAATTATAAGAAAATTCTGCTTTGAGTGTGGTCTTGTTGGTGGGCAATATTTTACAAAATCAGACGCTCATTCGGATGCAATTGTTCCAAGTGCAAATAATTATGCGGAAGGACTTAGTAATGAGGATAACTTTAA
Source organism: Clostridia bacterium (assembly GCA_036307105.1). Taxonomy (GTDB): domain Bacteria; phylum Bacillota; class Clostridia; order TANB77; family CAG-508; genus CAG-269. The sequence continues at coordinate 31,727 of JAXJYD010000034.1, forward strand.
AACTAATTCAAGAGAAAATGATAGTGGAAGAGGAATTTTTACAAAAAAAATAAATAATGTAGATTACGCTTTTATTGGACCATATTCTATAGAAACACATGGAGGAAAAATTACAAATGCTACTATTATAGATAAAAATAATAATACTAAAAGTACAAAAAAATTTAGTACAAATGGTTCTAATATATTAACAGAAAATGAACTAAAAAACTTAAACGGAGTATATAATAAATTTTACATAGTAATTGAAAAAAATCAAGTAACAAATGTAAAGAAAATTGTGCTTAAAAAAGAATATAATGATAATCTAGTAGTAGCAAGAATTGTATTAAGTCAGGCAAAGGGAAAAGCAAATAGTGAATTAGGTCAAGATAATGCTTTATATGGTGCTTATGAAACACCTAGAACAGATGAAATTGACTTACCTGGTATAAGAGAAACTACTTTAAAAATTAAAAAAGTAGATAATTCTAGTGGAAATGTAATTGCGGGAGTTAAATTTAAAGTTAAGAATAATGATGGGACATATATTGTAAAAAACAATACGACAAATGGATATGAGATAAGATATACAAATAATGAAAATGATGCAACAATATTTACAACAGATTCTAATGGAATAATAGAGATAGAACATTTAACAAAATATGGTACTTATAAATTCATTGAAATTTATAATCCACAATATGGATATTTGGAATTAAAAGAAGATGGAACTGCAAGAGGTGATACAGATTACTTAGTAAAAGATGTAGAAAGTGGAACACTAAATCATGTTGAAATTGATAATATAAAAGAGACTGGAAATCTAATTATAGAAAAAATAGATGCAGATGTAAATACAAAAAAATTAGTGGGAGTTACATTTACGATAAAAGGTGGATTAGAAAATTCAAATAAAGGAAAATATGTCAAAATTATAGATGCAAAGAGTAATGAAGGATTCAACAGCAGTAACAATACATGTACTGGAACTGTACATATAAAAAACATGATATTTGTTGATAGTGAAAACGAGGCTACAAAATTTATAACAGATGGTAATGGAGTAATAAAAATATATAATATACTAAAAGGAAATTATGATGTTGAGGAAAAATCAGTAGGAAATAATCCTTTATATGAAATTGATGAAAACTATATTTCTTGGAATTATGTATCTTTTCAACCAGATAATGAAGGAAATTATAGAAGAACTGAAGAGAAAAATATGGATAAATCTAAGGTTGCATCTCAAATATGGATACATAGGAGAGATTCAAGAAATACAGCAAAAAACATAGATATTAATAATCTTACAGATACTCCATATGATGAATTGACCTTCAAAAACAAAAGAAAATATATAAACCTATCAGGATATGTATGGGAAGACGATTACTTTGGAAAACAAACTAAAAAAGATGATTTATTTAATGATAGAGAGAAATTATTAAATGAAATTACTGTAAGGCTAATGAGGAGAGGAGTATCAAATCCTATAATGACAACTACAACATCAGCGTTAAATAGATATGAACAAGAAAAAAATCAACCAGATGGAGAATATTTATTTGAAAAAGTTCCATTATATGACGAAAATGATAGCATAAAAAACATAAATAATACAATATTAAATGAATACTATATTGAATTTGAATATAATGGTGTTATATATCAAAATGTTAATCCTCATATAGATGTTGATAATGGTTCTAAAGCAGCAGAAAAAATAAGCGAAAGAACAGAATTTAATAATCAATTTGCTGCTGTTGAAGGAAAAGAAATTGATAAACCAACAGAAGGAACAGCAACAAGTACTTCAGGAAGTAAAATTGATTTATATTATAATGAAGAATCAACAGAAGAAGGAAAAGGACGCAAAATGAAATGGGACTCTTCTAGAACGTTCGTCCCAATGTATTCAAGAACAAATGAAACAGGATATAATATTAAAGATAAATTTGTATTAAACAATGGAGATTACCCTAAAGAGATTAGAAATATTAATTTAGGATTATATGAAAGAGAACAACCTGATTTAAGTATAGTATCTGACATCGAGAGTGCAAGAGCAACAGTAAAAGGATATGAATATATCTATACAAAGAACAAAAAAACAACTGATAGTAACTATAATCAAGAAAAGGCAAATTATGATAATTCACAGAATGAATATGATGATAATCTTAAACATCAATTTGATTTAGCAACAAGCTTTGGATTAAAATATGGACCAGAAGAATATACAGGACAACTATATGCATCAGACATAGGCTATTCTGAAAGCACTCAAAATAATGACAAGCTTAATATGTATGTAAAATACAAAATTAGATTATTAAATACGTCAACTAATTTATACAGTAGAGTTAATGAAATAGTTAGTTATTTTGATAATAGATATGAAACTATAGAAAGCATTTCAGAGAGTGATGGAACTGAATATACAAAAAATGTTGATTATATAATAGATGAAGGATATAATAAAGATGGTTATAAAAAGGTTGTTATAACAAAACAACAAGATATTGCCAAACAAAGTGAAAAATGTTTAAATATTACATTTAAATTAAGTGATGAAGCTATAAAGGCAATACTAGGAAATGATATCATGTTAAATGAAGTAACAGAAATAACATCTTATACAACATATTCAGATAGATATAATACATTATATGCTGGAATTGACAAAGATTCAAATCCAGGAAATGCTGATCCAGCTGACAAAAAAACATATGAAGATGATACGGATTTTGCGCCATCATTTAAAATTACTATAAGAGAAAGAGAAATTACTGGAACTGTATGGGAAGACAGTGTTATATCTAATAATGAAGATGGAGTAAAAGGTAATGGAGAATATGATGAAAACGAAAATGTACTCCAAAATGTAAAAGTCGAGTTATTGGAAATTATAGAAAATAGTGATGGACAAGTAACATACAAGCCCGCTATATTATATAAATATGATGAAGATTCAAATAAAGTATACGATAAAGACAATATTATAAATACTTCACAAGAAGGTGAATATGAGTTTTCAGGCATATTACCAGGTAAATATGTAATAAGATATACATATGGTGACATAGGAGAAGAAAAAAGTATAATTTGTGATTTAAATGGAAATAAAATTGAATTTAATCCTGATGATTATAAATCAACAATATATAGAGGCGGAGAACAAACTGAAGACGATTTAAATTGGTATGCGAAAGAAACGAGTGCTAATAATAATTCTAAACGACTTTCTGATGCAAGAGATAGTGATGAAGTAGTAGATTATAGAATAAAAGATGATACAGAAATTTTCTATCAAGTTGCAACAGAAAAATCAAATGAATTAACAAGTATAGATGCATATACTAATAATTTCGAAGTTGGCATAGATTATGATGGCGTAGAGAATAAAAAAATAGAGGAAAATAAACGTTTAATTAGAATTTGTTTTGATCAAGTAGATTTTGGTATTACAAGAAGGGCAGAACAAAATCTAAAAGTAAGTAAAACTATATCTTGGGTAGAATTAGTTTTAGCCAATGGACAAACAATTATATCAGGAAATCCACAAAATGAAGAAATCAAACATCTAAAACTATTACCAGATGGAAATATTTCAATAGAACTAGATAATGAATTAATACAAGGTTCAAATTTAACTGTAAAATACGATGTGAAAGCAGATACAAATGGAACAGAAATAGATTACTTGGATGAAGAATATTATATATATGGTGAAGTACCAGCAGATAAAAATAAAATTAGAAAAGTTAATGTCACAAAATTATATGATTATCCAGTAAATGATTTTGTATATGATCCAAATAATGTATTAAACTCTGATTGGCAAATTGCAGAAATAAGTGAAGATCAAAAAGGAGTGTATTTTTCAGAAGATGCATATGAAGAAATAAAAAAATATAATACAGTACTTTTTACAGAAAAATTTGATGAAATTGAACCTAATGAAGAAAAAATAGTTACTCTTCAGTTATCTAAGGTATTGGCAAACAACGATGATATAAGTTTAGATAATGGCGTAGAAGTAAACGTTTTAAAAGGTACTAAATTAGATTCTATTCCAGGAAATTATGTTCCAGGAATGGTATATACTGAAGAAAAAGAATCTGATAGCGATAATGCATATATCTCAGTTACTGCACCTACAGGAAGGACTGACACTAAAAAAGAAATAGCAATAATGGCTGTATCATTACTTATTATATTGGGTACAGGAATAATATTTATTAAAAAGAAGTTATTGAAACAAATATAATGTAATAAAAGAAAGTCAGAAAATAAGGTACTAAAGAAAAATATAAAAGTGGTCAATTAGGAACTGTTCCTAATTGACCACTTTTTTCTATTTTTTATTGCAATTTTAAACAAGATGTAATAAAATAAAAATCAAATATTAGATAAAAAGAAAAAAAGTAAAAAAATATATATGAAAAATGTAAAAAAGTTTTTTTAGTTAAAGGACTAAAAAAGACAAAAACCACAAAGGACAAGTAGTAAAATAAAGCTTATCAAAATATAAGAGGTGGTAAGGATGTTTCAAAATTTAAATGAAAATACAATAGATTATGATAGCCAAAATACAAGTGAAAACAAAAATAAAGTAAATATATTTGCAAATGTATTTACTAAAGACAATACTGTTCTATATCTTGTATCTTTTATGCTATCATTTGTAGGTTTAGGAGGAGAATTTTCAATATTTAGTATAAGTATGCTTGCTGCATGTATATCAGCTGGTATACCTGTGCTTGGAATTATTACATGTTCTCTTATTGGTAATTTTCTAAAGTTTGGTGTAGGGGGATTACTGGGGTATTTTATAGCTTCTCTTGTAATGATAGTTGGTTTGTTTATATTTAAACCTAGATACAATGAACAAGAAAGAAATGAAAAAATAAAGATTGGTAAAAATATTTTTATTTCCATTTTACTAATACAAGTATTTAGATTTATGATATCAGGATTTACTATTTATGATGCTTTATCATCTATAACTCTTGCAATGATAGCTTTAGTATTTTATAAAATATTTGTAAATTCAATAGTAGTACTAAAAGAATTCTATAAAAAAAGAGCATTTTCAGTTGAAGAAGTAATAGGTGCAAGTTTACTTCTTGCAATAGCTGTAGGTGGATTTGGCGATTTAAATATTTATGGTTTTGGAATAAGAAATATTTTAAGCATATTAATAGTTATGATACTTGGATGGAAAAATGGAATACTTGTTGGGACTACATCAGGAGTTACTATTGGAGTGACATTAGGAGTTATATCCGGATCAGAACCTATTATGATAGCAGCATATGCAATTTCTGGTATGATTGCAGGAATACTAAATAGATTTGGAAAACTAGGTGTTGTAATTGGTTTTGCCTTAGGGAATGTTGTACTTGCATATGTATCAAATGGATATACAGTAGAACTAATTCATTTTAAAGAAATATTAATTGCATCAGTAGGATTATTACTAGTTCCTAAAACAATACATATCGAATTAGAAGAATTTATAGGTGATAAAAAACTATTTCCTATTATACCAAGCAGAGCATTAAATAAAAGCAAAGAAATGGCAGAAAATTTAAATAATGTATCAGAAGCAATTCAAACAATGGCAAAAACATATAAAAACACAGAAAGCAAAACATTCGAGGAAAATATAGAAAAAGTAGAAAATAAACAAATATTTATATCTGAATTATTAAATAATTTAGAGCCCTATAAAGAAAATATGCTATACGAAGATATATCAGATACAGATGGAAAAATAATAGATGAAATATTTGAATTTTTATTGGATAAGCAAGAAATATCAAAACAAGATTTACTAAAAATATTTGCTGATTGTAATAGCTATATTGTAGACACTAAGGATGAGAAAATAAGTAAATTTTTAGATGAAAATATATCTCAGATCGTAAGAACAATAAATTTATCTTATAAAATAAGTAAATCAAACTTCATTTGGAAAAAGAAAGTAGAACAAAATAAAAAGAATATGGAAAAACAACTAAATGAAGTATCAAAAGCAATAAAAAATATGGCATTAGGATTGGAAAACGATTTAAATGAGGAAGAAAAATACAGCAAAGAAAAAAGTGAAATTTCTGAAGAGATAGCATCAAATGGAATTGACGTTCAAGATATAACAATAAAAAAACAAAATAGATTTATTGTAGAAATCTATTTAAATAATAATATAGAAAATAGTAAAATAGAGAAAATAGCAAAAATTTTAACAAAAGTTTTAAAAGAAGATATTGTATTAAACAGTGAAGCAACTGTTGGAAAGAAGCTTAATTTCTTATCTGATGATAAATATGTAATGGCACTTGGAAAATCAGAAGCAACTAAGTCAAAAAGTGAAGAATCTGGAGATAGTAATTTAAATTTAAGGTTAAAAGATGGAAAATATTTAGTAGCAATAAGTGATGGAATGGGAAGCGGAAAAGAAGCTAAAGAAAGTAGTGTGAAAGCATTAAGACTATTAGAAAACCTATTATTATCAGGATTTGATAAAAACACATCACTTGATTTAATAAATACAAGCTTAATAAACCAAAACAAAGAAATATTTGCAACATTAGATATAGCAATTGTAGATTTATATCTAGGAACAGTAGAATTCATAAAAAGTGGAGCATGCCCAACATATATAAAAAACAAAAAAAGAGTTCAAATAATAAAATCAAGTTCATTACCAACTGGAATAGTAGAAGAAAGTAATATTCAAACATTTGATAAAGACATAGAATCTGGAGACATAATGCTTATGTGTACAGATGGAATTTTAGATTCTAACATTGAATATAAAAACAAAGAATTATGGGTTAAATATATGTTAGAAGACATAGAAACAAACAATACACAAAAAATAGCAGACATTATTTTAAATGAAGCAGTAGACAATAACTTTGGAAAAGCAAAAGATGATATGAGTGTTGTAGTATGTAAGTTTATGAAAAAATAAAAAATGGAACAATGGGGACAGTCACCTTTTGTTCCATTTTTGTCGAATGGTCACTGAGGGACAGTCCCTTTTTACCCATTTATTACGAAAACTATTGCAAATTTGTTAAAAATAATGTAATATATTTGTGTAAATACTTAGGGAAAAACAATTTTTAAACTTTTTCAGAGAGGAATGATAAAAATGGCATATAATTTTAAAAGTATAGAAAAAAAATGGCAAAAGAAATGGGAGGAAGAAGGAACTTTTTATACATGTGATGATTATACAAAGAAAAAATGGTATGGATTAATAGAGTTTCCTTATCCATCAGGACAAGGATTACATGTTGGACATCCAAGAAGCTATACAGCATTAGATATAATAGCTAGAAAGAAAAGAATGCAAGGATATAATGTTTTATATCCAATAGGATTTGATGCATTTGGATTACCAGCAGAAAATTTTGCAATTAAAAATCATGTACATCCTAAAGTTATAACTGAACAAAACATAAATCATTTTAGAGAACAGCTTAAATCCTTAGGATTTTCTTTTGATTGGTCAAGAGAAGTAAATACAACTGATCCTGAATATTACAAATGGACACAATGGATTTTTATTCAATTATTTAAAAAAGGATTAGCATATAAAGCAACTATGCCAATTAACTTCTGTACAGGATGTAAAGTAGGACTTGCTAATGAGGAAGTTGTTAATGGTGTTTGTGAAAGATGTGGAAGTGAAGTAGTTCAAAAAGAAAAATCACAATGGATGCTTAAGATAACAGAGTATGCACAAAGATTAATTGATGATTTAGATGATTTAGATTTTCTAGATAAAATAAAAACACAACAAAAAAACTGGATAGGTAGATCAGAAGGGGCAGAAGTTATCTTTAAAGTAGCTAATTCAGATGAAACTTTAAAAGTATATACAACAAGACCAGATACATTATTTGGAGCTACATATATGGTAGTTGCACCAGAACATGATATTATTAAAAAATTAGAAGAAAAAATAGTAAACATAGATGAAGTAAAAGAATATCAGCATAAAGCATCTTTAAAATCAGATTTTGAACGTTCAGAAATTAATAAAGATAAAACAGGTGTTGAATTAAAAGGAATAAAAGCAATTAATCCATTAACAAATAAAGAAATACCAATTTGGATATCTGATTATGTGTTATCAAGTTATGGAACAGGGGCAATTATGGCAGTTCCTGCACATGATCAAAGGGATTTTGAATTTGCAAAGAAATTTGGTATGCCAATTATACAAGTAGTTGATGGAGAAAATGTAGATTTAGAGAAAGAAGCATTTACAGATGTTGAAACAGGAAAACTAATAAACTCTGATTTCTTAAATGGATTAGAAGTAAAAGATGCTAAATCTAAAATAATAAATTACTTAGAAGAAAATAAAATAGGTGAAAGAAAAGTTAATTATAAACTTCGTGATTGGGTATTTTCAAGACAACGTTATTGGGGAGAACCAATACCAATGGTTTATTGCGAACATTGTGGATGGCAACCAATAGACGAAAAAGAATTACCACTTGTTCTTCCGGAAGTAGAAGATTTTGAACCTGGAGAAAATGGAGAATCACCTCTTGCAAAACAAACAGAATGGATTAAAACTACATGCCCAAAATGTGGAAAAGAAGCAAAAAGAGAAACAGATACAATGCCTCAATGGGCTGGTTCATCATGGTATTTCTTAAGATACATGGATCCGCATAATAATAAAGAATTAGCGTCAAAGGAAGCATTAGAATATTGGTCACCAATTGATTGGTATAATGGTGGAATGGAGCATACAACACTTCACTTGTTATATTCAAGATTTTGGCATAAATTCTTATATGATATAGGCGTTGTACCAACAAAAGAACCATATCAAAAACGTACATCACATGGAATGATATTAGGAACAAATGGAGAAAAGATGTCAAAATCAAAGGGAAATGTAATAAATCCAGACGATATAGTAGACGAATTTGGTGCAGATACTTTAAGAATATATGAAATGTTTATGGGACCATTTGACCAAACAGCAGCATGGTCAATGGAAAGTATCAAAGGATGTAGTAAGTTCTTAGATAGAGTGTATAATCTAAAAGATATGTTAGTAGATGGTGAAGAATTTACTAAAGAAACCGAAAAGATGATGAATAAAGCTATTAAAAAAGTATCAAATGATATTGAAGAAATGAAGTTCAACACATCTGTTGCAACATTTATGACAATGGTAAATGAATTTTATAAAATAAAGAAAATAAACAAAAAAGAATTTGTAACATTTTTAACATTATTAAATCCATTTGTACCACATATCACAGAAGAATTAAATGAACTTGCAGGATTTAATAAGCCAATTTCTAGTTATGAGTGGCCTGAGTTTGATGAAGAAAAAACAAAAGATGATGAAATTACACTTCCAATTCAATTTAACGGAAAGCTAAAAGCAACAGTCCAGATTGAAGTGGATGAAGATGAATCAAATGTAAAAGAAAAAGTCCACGAAGCTATTAAGGATAAATTAGATGGAAAAACTGTTGTTAAAGAAATTTATGTTAAAAATAGGATTTATAATATAGTTGTAAAATAAATTTAGATTAAAGTTAATATATAAATATTTATTGAAAAATCTCGGCTACACTGCAGATTAAAGAAATTCTAATCTAATAAAATGAGCCTCTTTCACTCAGACCCTTCTCGCTTTTAGGCTCGAAGTACCGTGAACATCCCTCATTTTATTTAAATAAGAATTTCTAATAATCTTCCGTTTACATTCGATTTGTTCTCAAATATCGATATATTAACTTTAATCCTAAAAAAAGAGGAGGTAAAAATTGTGAGTAGAGGAAGAGGTAGAAGATTTGAAGAGCCTAAGCTAAATATGAAAAAAGTATTTGCTGTTGTATTAGCAATAGTAGTTGTAATTATGTTTTTATTTGTAGTTAAGGGACTATTAACTAAGGATAAGTCTCAAGGGAAAATAATTAGTAAAGATTATGTAGTTGCTTTTAAGGATAATAAATGGGGAGTAATTGATAATGAAGGAAATAACATAATTGATCCTTCTTATTCTGAGATGATTATTGTTCCTAATAGTAAAAATGATGTCTTCTTATGTACTTATGATGTAGACTATACCTCTGGAACATATAAGACTAAAGCTTTAAATAGTAAAAATGAAGAGATATTTAAAGATTATGAAAAAGTAGAAGCAATTCAAAATATGGATGATAAATCTAATATATGGTATGAAAGTAACTGCTTAAGAGTAGAAAAAAACGGAAAATATGGATTATTAAATTTATCAGGAAAAGAATTGTTGCCATGTGAATATGACGAAATTATAGCTATAGATGGAATTAAAAATGCATTAAAAATTAAGAAAGATGATAAATATGGTGTAGTAGATGATGAAGGTAAACTAGTATTAAAAAATGAATATGTTGATATTACAAACCTTGGAGAAGATAGTAAAGAAGGCTTTATTATAAAGAATGATGAAGGAAAATATGGAGTTGTAAATTATTCTGGAGAATTAGTTTTAAATCCAGAATATGAAGGTGTTTTAAAAGTTCATGGAAATGATTTATATGTTGTTACAAAATTAGGAAAACAAGTATTAGTAAAAAATGATGGTACTGAAGTTTTAACAACTGGTTTTGATGAAATAGTAAGTATTTTGAAAAATCAAGAAAATGGTATTATTGTAAAAAACAACAATAAATTTGGATTAATAAAAACAAATGGAGATGTTATAATACAAGCAGAATATGATAATTTAAAAGAAGCCAAATCAGGTATTTTAATTGCTAAAGAAAATGGAAAATATGGACTAATTGACTTAGAAGGAAACACTAAACTAGAATTTAAATATAATTCAATTATATATAATGGGTCTGCTAATATTTATATAGCAGAGGATGAAAGCTTTAACAATGAAATATTAGATGGCGAATATAATGTGAAACTTTCAGGTATATTAATAGATTTAAGTGAAGAAAAAGATTATATAGAATTAAGAGTAAATAACGATTATAAATATTATAATTTTAAGTTAGAAGAAAAAAATGTTGCTGATATATTTACATCAAATACATTATTCTTAAGTAAAAAAGATGGAAAATATGGTTTTTTAGATAAATCAGGAAATGTTGTAGTAGATTATATTTATGATGATGCAACAGAGCAAAATAAATATGGTTATGCTGGTGTAAAAAAAGACGGAAAATGGGGTTCAATTGATAACAAAGGTACATTAATCCAAGAACCAACATATAATTTAGATGATTATTTAAAAATTGATTTTATAGGAAGATGGCATTATGGAAAAGATGTGAATATGAATTATTATAATCAAATATAAAAAATGAAGGTGAAATAAATGGAACTAAAGATAAACTATCAATATACATACTTTATACATCCTTTTATAATAAAAGAAGGAAAGTATCAAAAATACATATTAAAAATGCTAAAGGATAATAACTGTCGATTAAAGATATTTCAAAAAGAAAAAGATTTAAGAACATATAAGTATTTTTTACCTAAAACAAGAGACTTTTTATTCTCTAGTTTTAGTTTTGGAAATAGTAAACTAAAGAAATTAGAAGAATTGCCATTAGACACTAGAGTTGCTATTTTAAGTAAATATAAATGTAATATTTTTGAATATACTTTACCTAAAGATATACAAGGGAAAGTAGACCAAGCGGAAGGTATATTTTTTACAATTAGAAAAATAGATGTTATTTGTTTTAGCTCAGGAATATGTTTTTTAGTAATTAAGACAACTATAGAAGATTATAAAAAATTTGAAAATATATTAAATTTTAATTATAAATTTAGAGATATTAATCAAGATATAATTAACTTAAATTCTTATGATAATATAAGATTACAAACAGGAAGTTTTGATGATGTAGAAACATTTAAAGAATTTATTAGAAATATCACAGGAAGTAATATAGAAGCTATAAAACTTGATATAGATACAGAAAGATTTTTAACATATTCATATGTATGTATAGATCAAGAAGCTTGGAATATGAATACAGAGTTTGATAAAATTAAAAATCAGTTTATTAGATATGCAAGTATATTACCAGCAGATAATAGTAGAAATTTTTCGGATGAAAAAATAAAAGAGTTATCAAGATGGAAATATGCAAAAGTAGCTTTGAGTAAATTAGGATGTATGTTATTTTCATCAAGTGCAGATATGAACAATTATACAATTCTACCTGATGAATATGAAAATCAATATTTTTATACATATATTTTAAATTTATATAAAAAGATATATTTAAAAAAATTACAACTGAAATTTAAGGATTCAAAAAGTATAAAAAATGCTAGAAAAGAATTTATAGAATTTACAAAAAATATGTGGATTCAAGAAATAACAGAAGATGAAATAGGAACAATCTTAAATCATAAAATGCAAGAAGTTTTTGAGTTAGAAAAATTATATATTGAAACAAAAAATAAATATGATGTTTTATATAAAGATTTAAATATAGAGAAAAATAAAAATTCTACATTTATAATAGCAATAATTCTTATAGCATCACTAATTTTTAATGTTTTAAATTTCATAGCATTGATAAAAAAATAACGATGTTAAGGTTACAATTCACGGTCAATTTTGATTCGCTCCCGGAAGTATGTATGTTTTTTTACTGCGCCGTAAAAAAACATACATACTTTCTCGTATAATAGGAAAGTCATCCTTTCCTATTATATAAAAGCGCTTCGCGCCTAACGTTGCACAGAAATTTTCTTGGCGAAAATTTCGCGCAAGAACAAATTTACGGAACGCATTACATAGTATAATTTGTAGAAAATTAAAAAA
>JAXJYD010000035.1:0-26547 GCA_036307105.1 Clostridia bacterium
AGTAACGAGAGCAATTTCAAAAGAAATACTGACCAAGCGAGGCTTAATCAGTATTTCAGATTACTACCAAAAGGTACCACATATTTAATTTTGAATTGAACCGCCCATTGCCGAACGGCACGATGCGGTGGTGTGAGAGGGGAAATCTTAAATTTCCCCTACTCGATTATAAATAATAAACATAAAGCCAAATATGTATAACGAAAAGCTTTCTTATCTAATAATCTTGAACTATATACTTCAAATGATTCAGAAATAGCACAATATTTATCAACAAAGGTAAGAATAAAAGCTTCTCGTGATTTTGGTAATGATAGAGTTACAGGCCACATATGTTTTGTTATTATATCTTTTTCTTTATCATTTAAATCAAACAATTTACAAGCATTTTCACAAGCAGTTTTTCCATGAGTAAAAGCATGTAACCCTTTTCTATCAGGTTGTCTTTTTCTCCAATCATATAAGAATAAATCATGTAACATAGCAGCTCTTGTAGCTGATTTATAATCTAAATTATATTTTTTACAAATTGAATAGCAATAATAAGATGCCATATAACAATGTTCATAACATGAGGTGTCATAATGTTGTCTATAATTTTTCATTTGTTGTACAGTTTCATTTGTAATTAATGGTTCAATTATTTTTTGAAATTCAACATCATTATTTGCTAATTCTTTATAGTTTTTCACTTTATATAAAAACTCCTTAAAATCTCTTGTATAATAATGTAAGACAAAGACATCTTACTTTTTTAGTATAACATAGTTTTATTTATATTGCAATTAATTTCGCTAAAATTTGTACAGCATTAGTAGCAGCACCTTTTCTAAGGTTATCTGCAACAACCCAAAGATTAAGGCCATATTTAACACTAAAATCTCTACGTATTCTACCAACAAAAACTTCATCATATCCGTTTGCTTTAGATGAAAGAGGGTATTGATTTTTTTCTATATTATCATTTACAACAATTCCGGGAGAATTTTGAAGCAACATTTTTACATCATATAAATCAAAATTATTTTCAAATTCAACATTAATAGATTCACCATGACAATTAATAATAGGGACTCTAACTGCTGTTGCTGTAATTTGTAAATCTGGTTTATTTAATATTTTCCTAGTTTCATTAATCATTTTATGTTCCTCTTTTGTGTAACCATCATCCATAAAAACATCTATATGAGGAATACAGTTATCATAAATTGAATAAGGGAATTTTTTTAAAAAACTACCATAATTTTTATTTTCTAAATCTTCAATCCCATAACGACCAGCTCCTGAAACTGCTTGATATGTAGAATATACAATTCTTTTTATTTTATATTTTTCATCTAAGGGTTTTAAAGCAACAACTGCTTGTATTGTAGAACAGTTAGGATTTGCAATAATACCATGATGTTTAAATATTTCATTATGATTAACTTCAGGAACAACTAATGGAACATCAGGATTCATTCTAAACTCACTACTATTATCAATTACAGTACATCTATTTTTAACAGCGATAGGGGCATATTTTTTTGAAACAGAACCACCCGCACAAAAGATTGCATAATCAAATTTGTTTTCAAATGAATCTTCTTTTAATTCACAAAGTATATAATCTTCTCCTAAAAAATTAATTTTTTTTCCAGCTGAATTATTAGAAGAAAATAAAGTATATGTAACATTACTAAAATTTTTTTCTTCTAAAACTTTTAAAACGGTTCTTCCAACTAAACCACTACTTCCAACAATAGCAACTTTATATTTTTTTGACATAAATACATACCTCCAATATTTTATTTATATAAAGATATGCAATAAGTATTAAAAAGATAATATAGAATAATAGTATGCAAATAAAAATGAATTAAATTGCATACTATATTTTGTTTATATCCAATTTTTATGAATTTATAATTTATTTATTTCTTCTTCTGTTAAACCTGTTGTTTCTGCAATTATTTCGATATTAATATTTTTTTGTTTTAATTTTTTTGCTATTTCTATTAATTTATCTGATAATTGTTGCTTGCCTTGTTGAATACCTTCTTCTATACCTTGTTTTAAACCTTGTTGAATACCGTCTTTTAAACCTTGTTCTAAACCTTGTTGAATACCATCTTTTAAACCTTGTTTTAAACCTTGTTGAATACCGTCTTTTAAACCATTTCTTAAACCTTGTTCTAATCCTTCATTAATACCTTTATGATATCCTGCAGCTAATATTTCATTTTGATCCATTATGTATTTTTCTCTTAATTCTGCTAAATATCTTTCTTCCTTGGTTTTACTCATATCTTGTAATATTTTTCTTGCTTTCATAAGTTCTTTATTTTCTTCCATTTTAGGTTTCTCCTCTGGATTATTTATAAATTTAAGCCAGGCATTTAGTTCATCGTAATTATTTGATGTATTATTTTTTACCTTGCTTAATTCTATTATATATATTTCTAACACATCTGTCAATATTGCTTTTGGAGTTTCTTTTTCTCTTAAATTCCATTTTGTAATGTATTTCTTGATTTCTCTAAGATTTTCTAAATTATAGTCAGAAATTAAAATTACTATACTTTTTTCTAAACTATCAAAATCAGAACCTGTTTTAATACTACTAGTATACATTTTGCTCCAATAGTATAAAATTCTTTTTTCGATATTTTTTCTGTCAACAATTTGCATTTCAATATTACAATTAATGTTATTATTTAATTTAGCTTTTATATCAAGTATACCAATTTTATCGTCAAATAGATTTTTTTCAGTAATAGGATTACAATCAAGTTTAATATCTGTTAATTTTTCTTTTGTAATTGCCTCTATAAAGCTTTTTGTGATTTCTTCATTTCCGATATGACCAAAAATTCTTTTAAAGACATAATCTATCTTTGGATTTAATAAATTTTCTATAAGCTTCACTTCTTCCTTATTTAATTTTGTTTTTTGAAATTTTGGCGAATTGCCATAAAGATTGTAAATATTTGGATATAAACTAAACAAATGATATCATATTAATACTATAATTTCAATACTTTCAAAAAATAAAGTGAAAAATTCTGGAAAATGTTGCATATTTTTTAAATTCATAGTATAATAGAAAAGATGGAATAATAATATGTATAAGAGTATTATTAATTAAGAAAGGAAGTAAAAAATGGATTATTTATACATACTAAGAGAAGCTTTAGTTTGGACAATAACAATATTTTGGTTATATCAAATACTAATAAGTTTATGTTCTTTAGTAAAAATTAAAGATAAACCATTAAAAGTAAACAAAAATCACAGATTTATGGCAATAATACCAGCTCATAATGAAGAAGCTGTAGTTGGGAATTTAATAGAAAGCTTAAAAAATCAAAATTATGATAAAGACCTATATGATATATATGTTATAGCAGATAACTGTACAGATAATACTGCAAAAGTTGCAAAAGAAGCAGGTGCTATAGTATATAAAAGATTTGATGAAACAAAGAAAACAAAAGGATATGCATTAGATTGGTTTTTAAAACAAAAAATAGAAGAAAATGCTCCTTATGATGCATTCTTTATATTTGATGCTGATAATATTGTACATCCTGACTTTATAAAAAATATGAATAAAAAACTATGTCAAGGAGAAGATGTAGTTCAAGGATATAGAGATATCAAAAATCCTACAGATAGTTGGATAACAGCAGGATATGCATTATTCTACTGGTCAATGCATAGATTCTATCATTTAGCAAGATATAATTTAGGATTATCACCATTATTAAATGGTACAGGATTTATGGTTAAATTTGATGTTGTAAAACCACAAGGGTGGGATACAGTAACATTAACAGAGGATATTGAATTTTCATTAAAAAGAATTATAAAAGGAAAAAGACTTGGATGGGCAACAGATGCTATATGTTACGATGAACAACCAGTTGGATTTAAACAAAGTTGGTCACAAAGAAGTAGATGGACAGTTGGACATATACAATGTATAAAAGAATATACAAAACAATTAGCAGTAGCAGCAAAAGAAAATAAAACAATGATGAATTTTGATGGTTTATTATATATATTAGGAAGTATACCAATGTTTATAATAACTTTAGTATTATTAGGAACAAACTTCTTAATGTATGCAGGTGATGGAATGACAAAACTAGAATTATTTGAAAATATTTTAAGATATTTAATTCCAACATTCATATTACCAATAATTACAGCAGCAATAGCAATGTTCTTAGACAAAAGGCCTATAAAACCAATGGTTAAGGGATTGTTTTGTTATCCATTATTTATGGGATCTTGGTTATTAATAAACTTCAAATGTTTATTCAAGAGAGAAACAACGTGGGAGAAAATAAACCATTTAAGAAGCATTAAAATTTCAGAAGTAGAACAAGAAATAGAATAAAAAAGTTATAAAAAATGCGAAAAAAGCTTGCATTTGTACCAAAAATTGGGTATAATATTAATATCATAAATGAATTTCAGAAGAGTGGGAACAAATCCCACTCTTAAATAATGTAAGGAGGTTTATTTTGTCAAAAATAGAAGAAAAAGTAGAAAGTCTAGTTAAAGAAAAAATAGAAGGCATTGGCTATGAATTATATGATGTAGAATATGCAAAAGAAGGAAAAGACTTTTTTTTAAGAATATTTATTGATAGACCTGAAGGAATAGACTTAAATGACTGCGAAAAAGTAAATAATGAAATAAATGAACTCTTAGATACTGCAGATTATATAAAAGACCAATACTTTTTAGAAGTATCTTCACCAGGGGTTGAAAGAATTCTTAAAAAAGATAAACATTTAGAAAAAAGTATTGGAAAAGAAATTAGTGTGAAGTTATTTAAAAAAGATGAAAACAAAAATAAAGAATATCAAGGTGTTTTAAAAAGTTTTGATAATGACAAAATTGAACTAGAAGATGATATTATAATTGATAGGAAAAATATTGCACAGATTAAATTAGTTTATAATTGGTAAAGAAAAGTTTGCAAAATAATAGTATCACAATTCTTTTACAAACTGATTTGTAAAAAATAAAGAAGGGAATGATTGGAAAAATGAAAAATCAAGCAATTGACAACAAAGAATTAATATTAGCATTGGAGGATTTAGAAAAAGAGAAAGGAATTAAAAAAGAATATTTATTAGAATCTATAGAAACAGCATTAGTTACAGCATATAAAAGAAATTTTGATTCTTTAGAAAATGTTAGAGTAGAAATGGACAAGAAAACTGGTGCAACACATGTGTATTCAGTAAAAGAAGTTGTAAAAAAAGTTGAAAATCCAGATACACAAATTAAAGTAAAAGATGCACAAAAAATAAACCCAGATTTAAATGAAGGAGATAACTTAGAAACAGAAATAGTTCCAAGAAACTTTGGCAGAATTGCTGCTCAAACTGCAAAACAAGTTATAATTCAAAAATTAAGGGAATTAGAAAGAGAAATAATATTTACTGAATACAATGATAGGAAAGGTGAAATTGTTTCTGGATTAGTACAAAAAGCTGATAGAAATATAGTTGTTATGGATTTAGGAAAATTAGAAGGTGTAATGCCATCTAAAGAACAAATTCCTACAGAACATTATAAAGTAAATGATAAAATAAAAGCATATGTGGTAGATGTAGAAAAAGGAGCAAAAGGAGCACCACAAGTTATAGTTTCAAGAAGTCATCCAGACTTTGTTAGAAAATTATTAGAATTTGAAATACCAGAAATTTATGAAGGTGTAATAGAAATAAAAAGTGTTTCAAGAGATGCAGGAAATAGAAGTAAAGTTGCTGTATATTCTCCAGACCCTAACATTGATCCAGTTGGTTCTTGTGTAGGACAAAAAGGTGTAAGAATTCAAAATGTTATAAATGAATTAAATGGCGAAAAAATAGATGTTATTGAATGGAATGAAGATCCATCAATATATATAGCATCAGCACTTCTTCCAGCACAAATACTTGCAGTTGATATAAAAGAAGAAGAAAAATTTGCACAAGTAATTGTTCCAGATGATCAATTATCATTAGCAATAGGAAAAGCTGGTCAAAATGCAAGACTAGCAGCAAGATTAACAAATTGGAAAATAGATATAAAATCAGAAACTCAATTTAGAGAAATGATTATGAATAGTCAAAATGAAGAAAGTGCAGAAGAAGTAGTAGAAGAACAAACTGAAAATGGAGGAGAAGAAGGGTAATCATTAATAATATAATTTAAACATACAATAAAGGAGGAATGTTTGGCAAATAATCGGCTTTTGGCGTCGTTAAATTTCAATTTTAATTTAATCAACGTACACCAGTACGCCTCATAAATTAAAATTTCATTTGCCTAGCCAAAAATCCAATTCTTTCCCAAACAGATAGAAAGGATTGAAAAATTTGAAAAGACAACCACAAAGAACATGTATGGGATGTAATGAAAAGAAAGATAAAAAAGATTTAATTAGAATTGTTAAAAATAAAGAAAATGAAATAAGTATTGATAGAACAGGAAGGCTTGATGGTAGAGGAGCATACATATGTGATGATATTAAATGCTTAGAAAAAGTTATAAAATCTAAGAGATTAGAAAAAGTATTTGATTATAAAATATCAGATGAAATTTATGAAAATTTAAGAGGTGTGATTCTTGATAAATAAGAAAATATTAGGGTTAATTGGACTATCTGCTAAAGCAAGGAAAATTAGCTTTGGCGCAGACAGTGTAGAAGAACGGAATAAAAAAAAATAAGGTAAAGCTTATTATTGCAGCTGAAGATTCATCAGATAGAACTAAAGATAAATTTATTAAACTAAGTGAAAGTTATAATATACCAATTATTATAAATGGTGATATAGAAGTTTTAAGTAAAGCAATTGGCAAATCAAATAAAGCAATATTAGGGATTGAAGATATAAATTTATCTAATGAGATTCAAAAAATAAATAATGGGGGTGAAGTTATTGGGTAAGATTAAAATTTATGATATAGCAAAAAAATTAGGCTTAACCAGTAAAGAAGTATTAGATATTGCAAAAAAAATAAATATTGAAGCAAAGAGTCATCTAAGTGGTGTAGAGGAAGATGAAGCAAAAAAAATAGAAAGTGAATTATCAAATAAGTCAAAAAAAGGAAATATCGATAAAGTGAAGAGTGAAGAAAAAAAAGCAAATGCAGATAAAAACAAAAAAGAGGTAAAAAAAGAAGAAACTACTCCTGTTATAATAAGAAGAGAAGTTATTATTTCTAAAGATGATGAGCAAGATAAGAAGAAAGAAGAACATATAAAACAACAAAAAAGAAATAATAATGTTGGATTTGTAGAAAGAAAACAAGACAAAAACTATAATATAGTTTATAGAAATAAACCTACAAAACCAATGACTGTAAGTGAATTATTCGGATTAAAGAAAGAAGAACCTAAGGAAGAAAAAGTTGTTGTAAAAGAAAAGAAAGCTTCTAAAATAGATAATGTAGAAGAAGTAAGAACAAATCCTAGAGAAGATAGACAACCTAAATTTGATAATAGAAATAATAGAGAAAACAGAACAGATAGAAGAAACTTTGATAATAGAAATGAGAGAAATAATTATAACAACAGAAGCAACAATAAATTTAATAATAACAGATTTAATGGTAATAATAACAACAATAGGTTTAATAATAATAGAAATAGTAATGATAGATATAATAACAAGAACGGCGTAAATGATAGATTTAATAATAGAAGACCATTAGATGAAAAAGGAATTGAAAAAAATATTAAAAATATTATGGCAGTAGATACAGTTGAAAAAGAATCAGTCAGAGAATACAATAAATCTATAGATAAACAAAAAAATAATAATAAGTTTGATGAAAATAGAGCTAAAAAGAATAAAACAAGAAGAAATAATGGTGGTAATGATTTTGATGAGGGAAAATTAAAAAGCTTAAAACAAGCAAATAGATTATCAAATATGTTTGATGATCAAGATGGCGGAATGCTTGATTATTATGATTTATCAGCAGACCGTGGAAGAAGAAAGAAAAAGAAAAATCAAGAAGAAAAACAACCAAGTAAACAAAAAATATTCCAATTAACAGAAATTGAGATTCCAGAATCTATAACTATTAAAGATTTTGCTGCTGAAATGAAAAAGACAACAGCAGATGTAATTACAAAATTATTAGGATATGGAATAATGGCCACAATAAACCAAGAAATTGATTATGATACTGCATTTTTAATAGCTCAAGAATTTGGAATTACAGCAAACAAAAAAGAAATAGTAACAGACGAAGATATTTTATTTGATGATTCTGAAGATAAAGAAGAAGATTTACAACCAAGACCACCAGTTATAGTTGTTATGGGACACGTTGACCATGGTAAAACATCTTTACTAGACGCTGTTAGAAAAACAAATGTAATTGAAGGTGAAGCTGGGGGTATTACCCAAGCAATTGGTGCCTATAAAGTTAAAGTTAATGGTAGAGAAATTACTTTCTTAGATACTCCAGGGCATGAAGCATTTACTGCAATGAGAGCAAGAGGTGCTCAAATTACTGATATTGCAATATTAGTAGTTGCTGCAAATGATGGAGTAAAACCACAAACTATAGAAGCTATAAACCATGCTAAATCTGCAGGTATACCAATTATAGTTGCAATTAATAAAATAGATTTACCAGACGCAAATATTGAAAAAGTAAAACAAGAATTAATGGCTTATGATCTTGTTCCAGAAGAATGGGGTGGAGAAACAATATATGTTCCAATCTCTGCAAAAAAAGGTGAAAATATAGATCAATTATTAGAAATGGTATTATTAGAAGCGGATGTATTAGAATTAAAAGCAAACCCTAATAAACAAGCAAAAGGTGCTGTTATTGAAGCAAGACTTGATAAATCTAAAGGAGCTATTGCTACAATGCTAGTACAAAGAGGAACTTTAGATGTAGGAGATACAATAGTAGTTGGTTCTTCAATTGGTAGAATAAGAGCTATGAAAGATGAAAAAGGTAAAACAGTTAAGAAAGCTGGACCATCGACACCAGTAGAAATAATGGGATTAACAGAAGTACCAGAGGCTGGAGATATTTTCTATGAAGTTAAAAATGAAAAAGTTGCAAAACACTTAATTGAAAAGAGAAAACGTCAAGCAAGAGAAAAAGCAATAAATAGTAGCACAAAAGTAACTTTAGATAACATATTTAGCCAAATGGAAGAAGGAAAACTAAAAGTATTAAACCTAATTGTAAAAGCAGATGTACAAGGTTCTGTTGAAGCTGTAAAACAATCTTTAGAAAAACTTCATAATGAAGAAGTTAAAGTAAAAGTAATTCATGCAGCAGCAGGAGCAGTAAACCAATCAGATGTTACTTTAGCAAAAGTTTCAAATGCTATTATAATTGCATTTAATGTAAGACCAGATAATTTAGCAAAAGAAATGGCAGAAAAAGATGAAGTTGAAATTAAACAATATTCAATAATTTACCAAGCAATAGAAGATGTAGAAGCAGCTATGAAAGGAATGCTAGAGCCAAAATATGAAGAAAAAGTTATTGGTAATGCAGAAGTTAGACAAACATTTAAAATATCTAATGTTGGAACAATTGCAGGATGTTATGTACTTTCTGGAAAAGTGGAAAGAAATGCAGGAGTAAGAGTAATTAGAGAAAATGTTGTAATTCATGATGGACATTTAGTAACTTTAAAAAGATTTAAAGATGAAGTTAAAGAAGTTGGTAAAGGATTTGAATGTGGTATTCAAATTGAAAATTACAATGACATAAAAGAAGGCGACATGATTGAGGTGTACATTATGGAAGAAATTAAAAGATAATTTCTTTGAAAAATAATTGCGTTTTGGCTGTGTTAAACTTCACAAGAAAATCCTGCAACGTGCAAAAAGCACGCCTCGGATTTTCTTTGTTTGTTTGCCTTGCCAAAAGCACAATTCTTTTCCAAACGTGTTATGTTTTCGAAAGGAAAATCTATAAAGAAAAGAGGAAGTTAGATGCCAGAGAGTAAAAATAGATTAGAACGTATTGATGAAGAATACAGAAAAAAGCTTAGTCAAATAATTAGTTATGAACTTAAAAATCCTAATGTAACAGGAATGATTAGTGTTACTAAGGTTAAAGTTACAAATGATTTAAAATATGCAAAAGTATATGTTAGTATTTTGAATTCTAAAAATATTAAAGATACATTAGCAGGTCTAAAAAAATCTGCTGGATATTTAAGAAGTGAACTAGCTAGAAGAGTTAATTTAAGAAATACTCCAGAATTGATTTTTGAATTAGATGACTCTTTAGAATATGGATCAAGAATTGACAGTATATTAAAAGAGATTATGCCTAAAAAAGAACAGTAGTATTTAATAAAATGCAATAGATAAAACATGAAATGAAAGGATATAAAATTATGACTTTAGATGAAATTTTAGTAGAAATAAAAAATGCAGAAACTATTGTTATATCAGCTCATGAATCGCCAGATGGAGATGCAATAGGAAGCTGTATGGCGATGAAATTAATTTTAGAAAAATTAGGAAAAAATCCAGATGTTATTATTCCAGAATATTCTAGATTATTTAATTTCTTGCCAGAAATTGATAAAGTGAAAAAAGAGTCAGATGTAGAGTGTTATGATTTAGCAATATCACTTGATTGTGCAAATTCAGCAAGATTAGTAGGAAAAGAATATTTTGAAAAAGCTAAAAAAACAATAGTTATTGACCATCATGGAAGTAATAATATGTATGGTGATTTAAACTATGTAAATCCTGCATCTCCAGCTTGTTGTGAAATACTAGCTGGAATGCTTGAATATTATAATATGGATATATCAAAAGATATTGGAACATGTATAATGACAGGAATTATAACAGATACGGGTGGATTTAGACATCCTACAATAACAGCTGAAACCTTTGACTTTACTGCAGAATTAATAAGAAAAGGCGTAAATGTTTCTGATATATATAAGAAAGCATTAAGAACACAAACAAAAGCAAATTTTTTACTATCTAAGAAAGCAATAGAAAGAATGGAAATTCTAGAAGATGGTAAAGTTACATTTACATATATAGATTTAAAAGATGAAAAAGAGGTAAATGCTGAGCCAGGAGACCATGAAGGTTTAGTCGAATTAGGTAGAGATATTGAAAATGTTGAAGTTTCTATTTTTGTAAGAGAAAAAGAAGAAAATATATATAGAATATCATTAAGATCTGGAAACTATGTTAATGTATCAGATGTATGCTTAGTATTTGGTGGTGGTGGTCATCAAAGAGCTGCTGGAGCAACAATACAAGGTACATTAGAGGAAGTAAAAGAGAAAATTTTAAAAGAAGTTAAAAAGGCTTTAAAAATATAATAATAGAAGGATTTAAAATTAAATGGATGGTATTATAATAGTAAACAAACATAAAGGATGTACTTCTCATGATATTGTATATAAAGTAAAAAAGATATGTAATGAGAAAGTAGGACATACAGGTACTTTAGATCCAATGGCAACAGGAGTGTTGACATTACTAATTGGTAAAGGAACATTATGTTCTAAATATTTAATTAACCATGATAAGATATATATAGCTACAATACAATTAGGAATTGAAACTGATACTTTAGATGCAGATGGAAATGTTATTGATACTAAAGAAGTGAGTAGCGAAATATTAAACGAAGAACATATAAAAAAAATTCTTAATACTTTTTTAGGAAAGCAAGAACAAGTTCCTCCAATATATTCTGCAATAAAGGTAAATGGAAAGAAATTATATCAGTATGCAAGAGAAGGAAAAAGTATTGAGGTACAGCCTAGAAATATAGAGATATATAACATCAAACTTCTTGAAGTTAATCAAGAAAACAAACAAATAAAATATGAGATTCATTGTTCAAAAGGAACATACATTAGAAGTTTGTGTAATGATATTTCAAAAAAATTAGGAACTATTGGGCATATGCTCGAACTTCAAAGAATACAAGTTGGAGAATTTAATATTTTAAATTCTGTAACTCTAGAACAAATACAAAACAATCCAAATGAACTTGAAAAACATTTAATTACAATTGAAGATATTTTTAAAGATAAAGAAATAATAAATTTAGACAATAAGAAACTACAATTATTTTTAAATGGAGTACAATTAAATTTCAATAAAGAAGAAGGAGTTTATAAAATTTATAATGCTAATAAATTTATAGGAATAGGCTGTGTAAAAGATAATAAATTAAAAAGAGATATTGTTTTGTGTCAATAGGGCCGGGGCATTTTGACATTGACACTATAATTTTATAGAATAAAAAAATAAGCACTCTCATATATTTAAATATACAAATATATGAGGAGTGATTTTTTTGTATTATATTCAAGAAACAGACAAGCCAAAATTTTTATTTAGATTATTCAATATTATAAAAGTAAAAGAGGATAAAATTATATTACCTATTAATAAAGAAAAAATCAGTATAAAAAAAGCAGAGAAGTTAGTAAATAAAACAAAAAAGATATTAAATAAAAGTATTTGTAATAAAGTAGTTTTAAGTAAAACAATAAAAACACAAGAGTATTATAAAAATTATCTTTATTCAAGTAATATAAACATAGTAAAAGCAGAACAATTAACAGAAATACTTTTATTAGATATTTTAAAGTATATTAAAAATAAAAAAAGTTTAAAATCAGAAGAACTTAGTTTATCTATATTTGTAAATGATATTAGTATGAACATGTTAGAAAATTTAAAAATAATAGTTAAAGAATATAAAAGAATAAACATAATTACAAATCATATTCAAAAATTCAAAAAGATAGAAGAAGACTTTTTTGAAGAACAAGGAATAATAATTACAGTTGGCAATAACAAAAGAAAAAGTGCATTAAAGTCTAATATTATAATAAATGTAGATTTTCCAAATGAACTAATAAACCAGTACATTATAAATGATGAAGCAATTATAATTAATTTTAGAGGAAATATAAAGATTAATAAAAAAAGATTTACAGGTATTAATATAAATGATTATGAAATTGATTTTGATAATTTTGAAGAATTTGATTATGAAAAAGAGATGTTGTTTGATAAAAAAGATATTTATGAAGCGGAATTTATTAAAAACCAACCATTTAAATATAGTAGAAATGATTTAATAAAATATAAAGTGAAAATCATTAAACTATTTGGAACAAATAATGAAATATAATTGGAGGTGATATTTCATAAAAATTTCCCTAAAACCTTTTCTTTTTTTATAAAATATAATATAATGTACATGCATATAATTAAATTGGCAAGGAGGGAATAAAATGCCAAGTAGTAGTAATGATAGAAATAAGAAAAATAAAGCTAGACCACAAAAAAGAAGACCTACAAAAAAAGTGGATAGCAGAAATAGAAATGTAAAAGGTAGAAAAAGAAAAACAGAGTATGATCCAGATGCAAAACCAAAAGCATTTAGTGAAGATAAACAAGAATTTCAAAAAAGTAAAAAACAAAAGGGAAAAAAACAAAAGAAACATCCAAAACTTAGATTAATGCTAAAACTAATTTTTGTATTTATATTATTGTTATTGGTTATATGTGCTGGAATTGTAGCAGGTGCATTCTTTGGATTATTTGGAAATGATTTTGAAATAACTAAAGATGAATTAAAAATAGGTGTAGCTAATTCTGTAGTAGTAGATGTAAATGGTGGAGTTATTGCCAACTTAAGTGGAGATGAAAAAAGAAAAATTATAACATTAGAGGATATGGCAGATTACTTACCAAAAGCATATGTTTCAATAGAGGACGAAAGATTTTATGAACATAGTGGTGTTGACTTTAAAAGAACGGGAGGAGCTATATTTAAGAAACTTGTTGGCAGTGGTTCTTTTGGAGGAAGTACAATTACACAACAATTAGTAAAAAATATAACCAAAGATGATGAAACTGCAGGTATGGAAGGAATAATAAGAAAAGTAAAAGAATGGGCTAAAGCATACCAAGTTGAAAGAATGATTTCAAAAGATCAAATATTAGAATTATATTTAAATATATTATATGTAGGAGGAGAGGGAAACCTACATGGTGTTGAATTAGGCGCACAGTATTACTTTAATAAAAGTGCAAAAGACTTAACACTTCCAGAATGTGCATTTTTAGCTGGAATAAACTCATCACCAAATTACTATAATCCATTCAAGCTTTCATCAGATACAGATACAGAAGAAAAAAGAAATGAAAGAATTAAATCGAAAGTTTTAACTGTACTTGGAAAGATGAAAGAACTTGGATATATAAACAATGAAGATGAATATAATCAAGCTGTTGAACAAGCTAATGCTGGATTAGTATTTGCAAAAGGTGATACAGTTACAAGAAGTACATATTCTTACCATACAGACGCCGTTATAGACCAAGTAATAACACAAGTTATGGAAGAAAAAAATATTTCAAGACAATTAGCAGAAAACTATGTATATAGTAGTGGATTAACAATATATTCTACAGTTGATAATGCTATACAAGCAAGACTTGAAGAAGAATATGCTAAAGAAAAATACATTAAAAAAGGTATAGATAAGAAAGATGGACAATTAATTAATGAACATACTCAATCTGGTATGGCAGTTATTGACTTTAAAACAGGTAATGTAGTAGGTGTAGCTGGAGGACTAGGAACTAAAGATGGCTCTGGATGGAATAGAGCTACTCAAATGAAAAAACAGACAGGTTCATCAATAAAACCAATAGCAGATGTAGCGCCTGCATTAGAAGAAAAAGTAATAACACCAGCAACAGTGTACTTAGATGTACCAACAGACTTTGGTGGTGGATATAAACCAAAAGATGATGGAAACAATTTTGCGGGTAAGGGAATAAATATTAGACAGTTTATAGCAGCATCTAAAAATATTCCAGCTGTAAAAATAATGAAAGAATTAACACCATCAAAATCATTAGAATATTTAGAGAAATTAGGGTTATCATCCTTAGATAAAAATGATGAAGTTTTAGCATTAGCAATTGGTGGTATGACACATGGTGCAAGTCCGTTAGAAATGGCAGCAGCATATGGTACTATAGCAAATGATGGTGTATATATTACTCCAACATTCTATACAAAAGTAGTAGATGCAAGTGGAACCACAGTATTAACACCAAAACAAGAATCTAAAAGAGTATTTTCAGAACAAACAGCATATTTAACAAAATCAATATTACAAGAACCAGTAAAATCAGGAGGAACAGCACCATATTGTGCAATATCTGGAAAAGATGTAGCAGCAAAAACAGGTACAACAGATAAGAGCTATGATAGATGGCTTTGTGGATTTACTCCATATTATGCAGCAGGAACTTGGTTTGGATTTGACGAAAATGAAGAAGTAAGAGGATTTGGAACAAATCCAGCAGGACAAATATGGTCAGCTGTAATGAAAGATATCAACAAAGATTTACCAGGCGCAAGCTTTACAAAACCATCTGGAATTGTAGAACAAAAAGTTTGTAGAACAACTGGATGTTTAGCAACAACAGGATGCACAGATACTTATGTAGAAATATTCTCTGCTAATAATATACCAGAAAAATGTCCAGGACATGGAGCACAAACTATATGTGAAGAAACTGGAAAATTAGCAAATGAATATTGTCCAACAACAAAAGTTATAAACTATGGAGCAACACTTCCTAAGGAACAATTAAAATTATGGACTACAATTGGTGGGGCTACAGGTTCTGGGGTTAGAGTAGAAGAAACATGTGATGCTCATAAAAAACCTGAAGAAAAACCAAAAGAACCAGAAAAGGTAGTAACTCCAATACCTGCTCCAGCACCAAATACAACACCGGCTCAAAATGCAACATCATCTCAAATTACAACACCAGCAGAAAATCCTAAACCAGTAGAAGAAAATAAAACAAATACAAATACAAGCGAAAATAAAACTAATACAACAGGTAATTAAGATAATAAAATAATTAAAATGCCAAATTTGAAAATAATTGACAAATTTCGTTGTTAAACTTTGTTAGAAAATCCTGCAACGTGCAAAAAGCATGCCTTGGATTTTCTTCCTTGTTTGACTAGAAATTTTATCAATTCTTTTCCAAATTGATAAAAGCCTTAAAGAAAGGAATTTGATAAATAATGGATTTATATTTTACTAACACATTAACAAGAAAAAAAGATAAGTTCATACCTATAGATGAAAATGAGATAAAAATATATTCATGTGGACCAACAGTATATAAAGATGCAACAATTGGAAATATGAGAACAAATATATTCCAAGATGTTTTAAGAAGAGTTTTACGTTATAATGGATATAAAATAAAACATGTAATGAATATAACAGATGTAGGACATTTAGTATCTGATGGTGATGAAGGTGAAGATAAAATGTTAAAGTCAGCAAGAGAAGAAAACAAAACACCATTAGAAATAGCAGAGCATTATACAAAATTGTTTTTTGATGATCTAGAACTACTTAATATAGAGACCCCAGAGGTTGTATGCAAAGCAACAGAACATATAAATGAAATGCTTGAATATGTTAAACAGCTAATTGAAAAAGGTTATGCTTATGAAACATCAACAGCTATCTATTTTGATATATCTAAACTAGATAAATATCCTATATTATCAAATCTTAACTTAGAAGAACAAAAAGCAGGAGCAAGAGTAGAAGTAGATAAAGAAAAGAAAAACCCATATGATTTTGCATTATGGATAAAAGCACCTGAAAATCATTTAATGAAATGGGATAGTCCATGGGGGCCAAGTTATCCAGGATGGCATATTGAATGTTCTGCAATGGGAAGAAAGTACTTAGGAGAACAATTTGATATTCATACTGGGGGTATTGATTTAATACCAACACATCATGAAAATGAAATAGCACAAAGTAAGGGATGCTCTCGGGAAAATACCTGCAAACTATTGGCTACATGGTGAATACTTACTTATAGATGGTGGTAAAATGTCAAAAAGTTTAGGAAATGTATATCTATTAAAAGACATTATTGAAAGAGGATATGACCCATTAACATATAAAATATTCTGCTATACAGGTCATTATAGAAACAAATTAAATTTTACATGGGAAGGAATAGAAGCAGCATCAAAATCATTAGAAAGACTTCGTAATAGTTATAGATTAAATATAGAAGGAAAAGATGAGCTTACAATTGAAGATAAAGAAAAAATAGAAAAAATAGAAGAAAAATTCCATGAAGCCATAAATGATGATATGAACATGCCACTTGCAATGAGTTATGTATGGGAACTTGCACGATATGAAAAGAAAAATCCTGAAATATCAAAAATGCTTAAGAAATTTGATACAGTATTAGGAATAAAAATAGAAAAAGAAGATACAAAAAATCAAAAAGAAATACCACAAGAGATTCTAGACTTAGTAGAACAAAGGAAAATAGCAAGACAAAATAAAGACTGGGATAAATCAGATGAATTAAGAAATTTGATAAATCAAAAAGGATATGACATTAAGGATACTGCAAATGGAACAGAAGTGGGACAAAGGGGACAGTCTTAAAATGTTTCATTTTTGTCAAATAATGTCGAAAAAATGAAACAAAATGTGACTGTCCCTAATGTTTCAAAGGAGGGAAAACAATGCTAAACTTTAAAGAAATAATAGCAGAAAAAATTGCTGATGCAACTAAATTAAATAAAGATGAAATAAAAAGCTATATAGAGGTTCCAAAAGATAGTAAAAATGGAGATTATGCTTTTCCATGTTTTAGACTTGCTAAAGAATTAAAAAAAGCTCCTCCAATGATAGCAAATGAGATAAAAGAAAAACTTGATGATGAATTAAGTAAAAATCAAGATGAAAAAATAGAAAAAATTGAAATTGTTGGGGGATATCTGAATTTTTTTATAAATAAAAATATTTTAGTAAGGGAAGTATTAAAAGAAATAGCAAAAGCAGATGAATATGGAAAAGCTGAATTAGGAAAAGAAAAAAATATAGTAATAGATTATTCAGCTCCAAATATTGCTAAGCCTTTTCATATAGGACATTTACGCTCTACAGTTATTGGTGCAGCATTATATAATATATATAAATATCTAGGATATAACACTATAGGAATAAATCATCTAGGAGATTATGGAACGCAATTTGGAAAAATGATTGAAGCTTACAAAATGTGGCAAGATGAGTATGATATTGAAAAAGATCCTATAAATCAAATGGTTGAAATGTACGTGAGGATAAATAATTTGTGTAAGGAAGATGAATATGTGCTAGAAGCATGTAGAAATAACTTTAAAAAATTAGAGGATGGAGATTCTTGTTGTGTAGAATTATGGGAAAAATTTAGAAGATTAAGCCTAGAAGAATTCCAAAAAGTATATGATTTATTAGGAAGTAAATTTGATTCTTGGAATGGTGAAGCATTTTATTCAGATAAAATGCAAGAAGTGATTGATATTTTAGATAAGTCGGGTAAATTAATTGAATCGCAAGGTGCTAAAATTATAGATCTAGAAGATAGTGGAATATCAACACCATGTATTATAGTAAAATCAAACGGATCTACAACATATGCTACAAGAGACTTGGCAGCAATAATGTATAGGGCAAGAACTTATGACTATGATAAAGCTTTATATGTAACATCTTATGAACAAGTATTGCATTTTAAACAAGTATTTGAAGTAGCAAAAATGCTTGGATTAGATGAGAAATACACAAAATGCTTAGAACATGTATCCTTTGGAATGATGTTATCTCCAACAGGAAAATTTTCTACTAGAGAAGGAAATATAATTAAATTGGAAGATTTATTAAATGAAGCGATAGAAAGAGCAAAAAAGATAATTGAGGAGAAAAATCCAAACTTAGAAAATAAAGACGAAATAGCTAAAAAAGTAGGAATTGGAGCTGTTATTTTTAATGATTTATCAAATAGTAGAATAAAAGATGAAATATTTGATTGGGATACAATACTTAATTTTCAAGGAGAAACAGGTCCATACATTCAATATACATATGTAAGAACAAAAAGTGTATTAGAAAAAGTGGATAATATAATACCAAATATTGAGAACATAAAAATAGAAAATTTAATAGATGAATATTCTTTAAATACAATAAAACTAATTTATAACTTTCAAGACATTCTAATTCAAGTAACTGAAAAGAATGAACCTTCAATACTTTCTAGATATTTAATAGATTTATCAAAAGCATTTAGTGGTTTTTATAATGAAAATAAAATAATAGTAGATGATAGAAAAATACAAGACGCAAGAATATATTTAACATATGCAACAGGAATAGTTTTGAAACTAGGAGCAAATTTACTAGGAATTAAAATGCCAGAAAAAATGTAGTAAATAATAGAATAACAAAAGGAGAACAATAGAAAATGATAGACATACATACACATATATTACCAAACATAGATGATGGAGCAACAAACATAGAAGAAACATTTAACCTATTAAAAGAAGCAAAAAAAGTAGGATTTGAAGCTGTAGTGTTAACATCACATTATAGAAAAGGTTATTATGAAACTGATACACCAGAAAGAGAAGTTTGGGTAAATGCCATTTATGAGAATTTAAAAGCTAAAAATATAGATATAAATTTATATTTAGGAAATGAAATTTATTTATCAGATGAGATGATTAAATATATGGAAGATGGAAAAGCATCTACAATTAACGATACTAGTTATGTGCTGTTTGAAATGCCTTTGTATGAAGAACCAGAGAATTTATATGAAATGGTTAATCAAATGCAACAGTACAAAATTGTACCAATCCTTGCTCATCCTGAAAGATATGAATTTATACAAAATGATCCAGACTTAATTTATGATTTAATTGAAAAAGGAGTATTAATGCAAGCTGACTATGGAAGTATTATTGGTCAATATGGAGAAAAAACAAAAATAATGGTTAGAAAATTATTTGAAAATAATATGATTCATATGTTAGGTTCAAATGTACACAGACAAGAAACGGTTTATCCAAGAATAAGTCAATGTATAAAAAAAATTAAAGAAATAGTGGGAGAAGAAATGTTAGAAAAATTAACTACTACAAATCCTAAATTGGTTTTAAATAATAAAAAAATAGAGATAGATAAACCATACAGGATAGAATATACGTTTAAAGATAAATTTAATTTTATAACAGGTGGAAAATTAAATAAAATTTTTAATATTTTTATTACCAAATAAAGAAAGAAGAGGTTATTATGAGAAAATATTTTGGAACAGATGGAATAAGAAGAATTGCAAATACTGAGCTTACTCCAGATTTAGTATATAAAGTAGCAAAAGCAGGTGCATATGTTCTTTCTAAGCATACAGACCATGCACCTACAATATTAATAGGAAGAGATACTAGATTATCTGGAACATTAATAGAAAGTGCTATGGTTGCAGGCTTTTTAAGTTATGGAGCAAATGTTAAATTACTAGGTGTTATACCAACTCCAGCTGTTGCATATTTAACAAGAAAATTAAAAGCTGATGCAGGTGTTGTGATTTCTGCATCACATAATACTTATGAATTTAATGGTATTAAGTATTTTAGCAATAAAGGAATGAAAATACCAGATACATTAGAAGAAGAAATTGAAGAAGTAATGGAATCAGGAAAACTAGATAAATTAACAGCTGTTGGAGATAAAATAGGAACATCTGAATATGCTTTAGATTTGGAGGACGAATATGTATATTTCTTCAGAAAAAAATTTGATGATGAAATTGAACAATATAATAATAAAGGTTTTATTGTTGGTTTAGATACTGCAAATGGAGCTACATATAAAGTTGCAGAAAAAGTATTTAAGGCACTTGGAATTAATTATAAAATTATTAACAATAATCCAGATGGAATAAATATAAATGATGGATGTGGTTCTACTCATTTGGAAGGTTTAAAAAAATTTGTTGTTGATAATAAATTAAGCTTAGGTGTTGCTTATGATGGAGATGGTGATAGATGTTTAGCAGTAGACGAAAAAGGAAATGAGATAGATGGAGATAAAATCCTTGCAATAATATCACAAAACTTAAAAAGAAAAGGCAAATTAAGTAAGGATACAATTGTTGCAACTGTAATGAGTAACCTTGGATTAAATAAATATACAAGAGACAATGGATTAGAACTAATTCAAACAAAAGTTGGTGATAGATATGTATTAGAAGAAATGTTAAAGGGTGGTTTTAACTTGGGTGGAGAGCAATCAGGACATGTAATTTTATTAGATTATAATCCCACAGGAGATGGGATTTTAACTTCATTAATGTTAATAAAAACAATATTAGAGGAAAATAAAAAAGCGTCTGAGTTAGGCAATGAAATAAAACTATATCCTCAAGTACTTGTTAATGCAAAAGTTAATTCAGATAGAAAATATGATTATACAGAAAATAAAGAAATAAAAGATGCAATCGAAAAATTAGAAAAAGAATTTGCAGGACAGGGAAGGGTATTAATTAGACCTTCAGGTACAGAACCATTAGTAAGAGTTATGATAGAGGGAGAAAATCAAAATTATATTACTAAAAAGTCACAAGAAATTGCTAATTTAATCGAAGAGAAATTAAAATAATATTATTGTAATACAAATGTAATATAATTGTAAATGAAAAATTGTTGATTTCAAATACTATTAGTGATATAGTATATATATAAAAACAAAAGAAGAGATGGAGGGAAAATTATGTTTTTATTTGATATATCAAATGGATTAACACTTGTATTAATGCTTGCTGCAACGGTATTATTAATATTCTTAGCACAAGAAGAAAAGAAAAGTTTTATTAGTGCAATTGCATTAGTTGGATATTTAGTATTATTAATAGTACATGTGGCACAGGTTGCAACATTAGGAGAAGAATATCGTGTAATGTTGCCAACATTATCTAGATGTATAGCTATTGATTTTATATTTATCTTAATTACATTTTTTTCATACTTATGGGTAGACGATATTGAGGCAAAAGCTACAGGTAAAAAGAGTATTGACAATAGTTTGGATTGGTTTTGGAAGAAAATATAATTTGATTAGAATAAAAAAGCCTAATTGGGAGCATTTTAATAAGGACAATTCTTATTAAAAATGCTCCTAAGGCTTTTTTTATGCTGTTTTTCTATTATTTTTTAATATATTTTGAAATTCTTTTTCAAAATCATATTCATTAGCTGAAACTGATATAATTCCAACTCCTGAATAGTATATATCTATTTGTTGATATTTCTTTCCATTAACTTTTGTTTGTTGATGGACTAATATTTTATCAATTAATTCATTTATTATTTCTGGTGTAAGTTCTTTTATCTCCGTATATTTCTTAACTTTATCTACAAATGAGGTTATTGCAATTTCTTTTTGTTCTGTTGTAGAAATACTTTTATTTAATATTTCTATTTTTTCTTTTAAGTCTTTTTGCTCATTTGTGTAATTTGTAGAAAAATTAGAAAACATTTCATCTGTAATCTTTCCAGAAACATTATCTTCATAAATATGCTGAATTAAGTTATCTATTTCTTTTAATCTTTGCTGATATTGTGTAAGTTGCTTTTTATCTCTAACAATTTGAGCCTTTTGTTCCTCAATACTTGCATTTTGTTTTTCTTTAATAAATAGCCATTCAAAATTGTGAATATATGAAACTACTTGTTGTACCTGTTCTAAAACAATCTGTCTTAAAGCAATATCTCTAATATTATGACTAGTACAAGCATTTGTGGAATTGTTTTTATAATTGGAACATCTATAAAAGTCTTTATCCGCTGTAAAATTGTTAGCAGTACAATAATAAAGTTTTGCTCCACAATCCTTACAAAATAGATGACCAGAAAATATACTTTGTTTTCCTGTTTTAGTAGGTCTTCGCTTATTGTTTCTAATTCGTTGAACAGTGCTCCAAGTTTCTTCATCAATTATTGGCTCATGATGATTCTTAAATATTTTCCATTCTTCTTTTGGCAAGTCAATTTTAGTATGGTCTTTGAAAGACCTTTGCGTTGACCTAAAATTTACTGTATCTCCAATATACTCTTGTCTATCTAGTATATTGTTTACTGTATCAGCATTCCAAAAATTCTTTACTTCTTGTACTCTTGTAGGCGATTTTCTTCCTAAACTTTGATAATATTCAGTAGGTGTCATTATTCCATCTTCTTTTAATTTTCTCGCTATTTGTGTAGTTCCATAACCTTGAATACACAAATTATAAATCTTTCTTACAATTTCTGCTGCTGGCTCATCTACTAACCACTTGTCTTTATTGTTTGGATCTTTGATATACCCATAAGGTAGAAATGTTGTAAGAGGAATACCAGAGTTACCTTTATTCTTAAATACTGCTCTAACTTTTTGACTTGTATTTTTAGCGTGCATTTCATTAAACCAGTCTTGAATAGGCAAGAAATCATTTAGACCTTTATCAGTATCTATATTATCCATTATTGCAATATACCTAACATTAAGTCTTACGAAATCTTCTTCTAATAATTGACCTACTATAAGTCTATTTCTACCAAGTCTTGAGTGATCTTTTACTATTATCGTTCCAATCTGTCCTTGCTCTGCTAATTCCATTATTTCCATAAATGCAGGTCTTGTAAAACTTGTTCCTGAATATCCATCATCTACAAAGAACTTTATATTTTTGAAATTGTTGTTTTCTGCATATTTACTTAATATTGATTTTTGATTTGTTATACTATTGCTTTCTCCTAGCTGTTCATCATCTCTTGATAAACGGCAGTATAAAGCAGTTATTCTATCATTATTTGACTGTCCCATTATCATTCTCCTTTCTTTCAGACAGCCGAGTATGATATAAAATATTACAAATCATTTTGTAGTTATTCACATAATACCATACTCGTTTTAGCAGTTCAAGTGATTTTAAGATTTTTTTGTTAATCTAAAAATTGTATTCAAGATACTTTCGTCTGCTTGTCCATTAAAATAGGCATTTACTTTATATATCGTGCCGTTTATTTCTTTTTCAATGTTCAACTTTTGTTCTAAGCAATAATGTTCCTTAAAATATTTTAATCGTTCTTCTAAAGTCATTTTACTTAATTTTTCAATATATTCATTTTTTACTTGCTCTAAAAACATATATTGTTCATCGGTTAATTCTAATTTATAAATAATATTATTTTGCATTTCTATCAGCCCTCCTTTTCTTGTATTCAGGAGAGTTAATTTTCTCTTGATATCTAATTTCTTTTTGGTATTCTTCGATTAAGCCACGCTCAACTCTTTCACGAGTTTCTCCTGTAAAACGATTAAGATATTCTTTGTCATAGCCAGTAAGATTTTCTAATATTTTTATTTCAGCAGGAGTATAAAGTCTTTCTAGTCTTTGTTGTTCAGCAAGTTCCAGTTGTCTTTGTTGTTCTTGTTCTTCTTCCTTAAATAGAGATTTAAAAAAATCAACTACTCTAGTTGGAGCATAGGCAATCGCACGAATAAAATCTCTTGTTTTTTCTTTTAATTCTCTAAAATCGTGTTTTAACTTGCTATTTTCTTCTTTTAGCTTTGTAATTTCAATATCTGCAACAATACCTTTTTTAGCATATTTAACAAGATTTTGATAATCATTGTTATCTAGTTCTATCTTTTTACCAAATAATTTTGATTTGCCTACATCAATATTATCTATATCGCCTTTATAACCTTTGTAATTATCAATATCTTTCTTTATTTCGTTTAATTCTTTTTGTGCTTGGCTTTTTCGTTTTTCAGAATCCTCAATAGCCGAAGTGGTTTCAATAAATTTTGTTTGTTGTTGTTTTACCTTATCAGTAATCGCCTTTAATTTTTCTCGTTCTTTTTTAGCCTTAAATTCTATATCAGATAAATGTTCAGCAGTAGAGCATTTTTCTCCTCTTATAAAGTCCCTAAAGCCATTATCAGACATATACTTATAAAATCTATCTTGAAGTAGGCTATATGATTTAATTAAAATAGGCTTACCTTTATCGTTTAGAATTTCATTACCTTCATTATTAAGAGCCTTTTGACTTTTCCATTTCTTACTATGACTAACTTGCATAATTGTTTCTTTAACTTTTCCAACAAGTGATTTATCTTTAGTTCTTTTAGAATATTTTATTTCTTTTTTCATAACAGGAATAGCTATAACATGTAAATGATAGTGATATATAGGCTTACCATATTCTTCAGTTAATGCAATATTTTGTTCATCTGCGTGCATAACAGCAGATATAATATTATCTTTACCATATTCTGTTTCTGCAAAGTGGAAGGCTTCTTCATAAAATCTCTTTGCAAAATTGTATCCTCCGTGTTTTTCAAAATAGTCTGAATTGATGTCTAATACCAGTTCATCAAATATTTTAGCATTATTTTTAAGTCCTCTTAATGAAACTTTATTTTCATCAATTAATTCTTTTAATCTTTCGTTATAAGTTTTGTCACAAGTTTTGTAATAAACATTATTTTTAGTTTGTTCTAAATCAACATTCATATTGGAATAAGATTGGTTTTTTCTTTCGTTGTGTCTTTCTGCTTTACCTATACTTTGTTTTGTATAAGTAACAACTCTTGCAACAGAATAGTTTGTTTTTTCCATAAGTGCGTTCCTTTCCTGCAGGTATGCAAGAAGGGTATTTTTTATAAAGCCTTTTCAAATAACTAATTTCTGCCTTACCTAAGGTAGTGTCTACTATGGCAAATCTGCGAAGCAGTTACACAGGCTTTCTTCGAAAGTGTGTAACCCACTATGACACTTTCAGACTATCGTCTGCAAAGATGTCGTGGGCTCCTTAGCGGAGGGCATATCAAATACCAAATTATATTTGATATTTGATACAAGAATAATAAATCTTCGTTTATTATTCTTGAGAGATATAACCAATAAATTGTTTATATCTCATTAGATACAATAGCATTTGCTATTGTATCATACAAAAAAGGCTTCGCTTTTTTGTATCAAAACGAAACCTTATATATTTATTACCATAAGATATTTAATAGCTAATAAGTTTCGTTTTCTACAAACTGAAAAATTAATAGCATACCTGCATAATAATTTTTCGTTATCACTTTAATCAATAAATGATTAAATGTGTTTGATTTACATACAGACACAAGTAATTCGTGAAAACTAAACACTAAAAAGTATATTTTTAGCATTATTTAATAAACCTAAAGCATTATCACTTATGGCAATTTAGGTTTTCCTTAAAATTTAGCAGATTTTAAGGATATTCACTTTTAAATGTGTTTTCTGTAAATCAAACATGATATTTTGTAGCACTTATTATTCATTAAATTCATTGCCCTTAAACAAAACATACACACTGGGCACTTTTAACTCTAATGGCTCCTCAAATGAAAGAGGAATATCAATATTCAATTTTTCAGTGTATTATAAAATACACCTATTATATATCATGATTTTATGTAAATGTCAAGAAAAAGTCAATATGAGTTAACTTTTTCGTGGCAAAATATAATAAAAAAATAAGACTAGTCAAAAAGACTAGCCAAACATAAATACCTTGTGTATAATTTGGGTTGAAAGAAAATTCAAATTATCAGGAGGTATTTTTATGTTCGAGAAT
>JAXJYD010000036.1:0-4387 GCA_036307105.1 Clostridia bacterium
TTTAACCCTACTTCCTCGCTGTTTACGCTTTACTCATAATATTACTATTACAAGCACAAAACTCGCTACTGGTGGTTGGTTAGACCTTAGCCAGACGGGATTTCCACCCGCTAGATTACTTGCCCTTTTCTGGGCGCACAATTACTATTTTTCTTTTCGATTTAAATCTTTTGAATAATAATACATATCAATATGCTGTGTATTTCCATCAATTATTTCTTCATCATAATTATCTACAAAGTAATTTTTATTGTCTTTTCATATTTATTAAATCCTTGCTTTACATAGAATGGAATATTATCTTTTCCATTCAAATCCTTCTGGTAAACTTAGTGGATCTTTTCTCTTTTTAACATATCTATCCTCCTCTGAAAAAACACATCCACAATATTTTTGCATATAAAGTCCTAGTTCTTTTGCTTTATCATGTCCTTCCCAAAAACCATATCTAAAATCTCTATATAAAAATTCAATTCCAAATTCTTTACTTAAATCTTCCATATATGTTTTTATAAAATCATGTTTTTGGTAAATGCTGTATAAAAGAGTTGTAGATACTGCATCATATCCATTTGCTTTTGCATATTCAAACGTTTTTCTTAAACGAATTGGATAACAATAATTTACACATCTTGTATCTAAATTGTTTAAAACATTTTTACAAAATTCATCTAATCCATATTCATCTTCTACAATGCATTCTACATTTATTGAATTTGCATATTCCTTTAAACAGTCACGTCTTGCTTCATATTCTTTATATGGATGAATATTAGGATTATACCAATAAAGTGTTGGCTCTATTCCTTCTTTTTTTAATGTGTCTATGCAATACACACTACAAGGTGCACAACATGTATGTAATAGTAATTTCAATTATTTCTTCCTTCTTTCAAAATGATATTTGTTTAACAATAGGGAAGAGTAACTTCTCTATTGTTAAACAGTGCTTCGCACCAATCATTGTACAGAAATTTTCTAAACGAAAATTTCGCACAAGAACAAATTCACGGAACTCTTTATACATTTTAACAATCTACTATTTTAAATCAAAGTTTTAAAGAACATACTATTAAATCTATTGACGTTCCGATTTGTTCTATCACGTTATATACAATCATTTTCATTAAAATTATATCCTAAATGTTCATAAGCTTTTGGTAGAGGCTTTCTTCCTCTTAATGTTCTAGCTATAAATCCTATTTGTATTAAGTATGGTTCATAAACATCTTCTATTGTATCTATTTCTTCTCCAATTGTTACAGCTAAAGCTTCAATTCCCACTGGTCTTCCAGCATACTGAACAATCATTGTTTCTAATAACTTTCTATCTATTTCATCTAAACCTAATTCATCTATTTCTAGTTTATTTAATGCATGTTTAGCAATTTTAAGAGTTATATCTCCATCGCCTAAAACAATTGCATAATCTCTTACTCTTTTAAGTAATCTATTTGCAATTCTTGGTGTTCCTCTTGACCTTCTTGCAATTTCTCTGGCTGCATCTTCTTCTATTTTCATATCTAATATTTTGCTAGATCTTTTTACAATAGTTGTTAAATCCTCTACAGAATATAATTCCAATCTATGTACTATTCCAAATCTATCTCTTAATGGCGTTGTTAAAGAACCAGCCTTTGTTGTAGCGCCTATTAATGTAAATTTAGGTAAATCTAGTCTAATTGATTTTGCACTTGGTCCTTTTCCAATTACTATATCTAAAGTAAAATCTTCTAAAGCAGGATACAAAATTTCTTCTACACTTTTACTTAATCTATGTATTTCATCTATAAATAAAACATCAAATTCAGATAAATTTGTAAGTAATGATGCTAAATCTCCTGGCTTTTCTATAGCTGGTCCAGATGTTATTTTTATATTTGAATGCATTTCATTTGCAATTATTGTAGATATAGTTGTCTTTCCAAGTCCTGGAGGTCCATAAAACAAACAATGGTCTAATGGTTCTCCTCTTTTTTTTGCAGACTCTATATATATTTTCATATTTTCTTTTACTTTATCTTGTCCAATATATTCTTCTAAATTAGAAGGTCTTAAAGATTTTTCTAATCTTTCTTCTTCCCCATTTTCTAATCCAGGAGTCATAATTCTTTCTTCTTCCATTTATATTCTTCCTTTATACTTTTTCTATAAAATCCTCAATTATTTTTAATATTTTTGAATTACTTTTTTCTTTATCATCATATTTTTTTGGTTCAAACTCTTGTGCTCTTATTATAGCTTTCTTAAGTTCATCTATTCTTTGTATACCAATAATATAACCTTTTTTATCAAAAGCTTCTACTATTTGTTTTTGATGATCATTTACATGTTCATGATATCTATGTAATCTTGGAATAGCAATAACCTTTTTTCCTTTTTTTATAGAACTTACAATAGAGCCAACTCCGCCATGTGTTATTATTAAATCTGCTTGTTCTTGGTATCTTTCTAATTCTTCTTGCGGTATTAAATCAAAAATCCTCATATTCTTTGATTCATAGTTTGTATAACCAGATTGAACTATAACTTTTTCATCAATAACTTTTTTCTCAATTAATTCATCCATCTTTTTTAATAAACGCTCAAAACTATTATTTTGAGTTCCTAACATTACTAAAATCATTAATAAATCGAACCTCCATATACAGCCTTAGGATATATCTTTAGCATTTCTTCCCACTGTACAATAAACAAATCTGCAATTAGATAAATAAGCCTTCCTGTAGCAGTTTTTTTGTCTTTGTTTGCAAATGTTTCTATATATATAATCTTGCTTCCAAATATTTTTCCTAAACAACACATTGGACCTGCAGTATGTGTACCAGTTGTTACTATTACTTTTGGTCTTAACTTAAAGTAATAATATATAGTTTTTAAACATAAATAAAAATACTTGAAAATATATGAAAATAGTTTTGCTCTTGTTCCATATGGTAAAAAATATAATTTATCTCCATATTTTTCTTTTAAAGCAATATTGGCCTTATCTTTTTCTGTTATAATATGATATTCATACTTTTCAAACAAAGGAGCAAGTTGTAATAATTCATTTAAGTGTCCTCCTGTACTTGAAATAAACAATACTTTTTTCTTCATTTTCTCTACCTTCTAAATTATAAATTACCTCTTTAATTATGCTATTATTATATCTTTTTTTAGCCTATATGTCTAGTAAAATGAGTAAATAAAAAAAGAAATAGTAAACTTTAAATTCACTATTTCTACTACAAAACATTAATATTTATTATTATTGCTTTCGCATACCACAAACTATTTGGAAAAGAATTGTTATTCAATTATTTTTCAAACATATTATGCTCTTGGATGAGCCTTCTTATAAATATCTTTTATTCCTTCATCCTGGAATTGCATGTAAATTTGTGTTGATGATATATCTGAATGTCCAAGCATTGTTTGAATTGCCTTTAAATCTGCTCCATTTTGTAAAAGATGTGTTGCAAATGAATGCCTTAAAACATGTGGTGTAATTTCTTTTGTTATATGAGCCTGTTCCTTGTAGTATTTTATTATTTTCCAAAATCCTTGTCTTGTTAATCTTCCGCCATTTATATTAACAAATAATGCATTTTCATTCTCATTTTTTATTAATACATCTCTTGCATCTTCAATATATTCTTTTAAAGCATTTAAGGACATTGTACCTAATGGTATATTTCTTTCTTTTGATCCAGTCTTACATATTACATAGCCTTCTTCTAGATTAACATCTTCAATATTTAAAGAAATGATTTCTGTAACTCTCATTCCAGTTGCGTATGCAAATTCTAACATTGCTTTGTCTCTAATTCCTTTTAAATCAACATCTTTAGGTTGGTCTAATAAAAGTTCCACTTCTTTTGATGTTAAGACACTTGGTACTCTTTTTTCTATTTTTGGAGATTGAATATTTGCTGTTGGATCAACTTTTATTTTCTTTCTTTTTAAAACAAATTGGTAAAAAGATCTTATTGATGCAATACATCTTGATATACTTGATGCTTTTTTACCATTTTCTTGAAGTTCTCTTATATAATCTTTAATATCTTCTTCTTTTACATGATTGTAATTAACTTCACAAGCTTCTAAATATCTTCTAAATTGTTTTAAATCTCTTTTATATGATTGTAATGTGTTTTCTGATAACTTCTTATCATTTTCTAAAAAATCAAAAAAATACTTTAATTGTCTTTCCATTTTTCTACCTACCCCTATAATAATTATTTCATTTACATAAACCATATATGTTATATCAAACTATTATAAAAAAGTAAATACATTTTTTAATATTTTTAAAAATATTTGATAATAATTTTTAATATATTAGTCGAAATAAAGCTTTCGACAAGAGATGATATTAGCAATAATATTAACATTACTATAGAAA